>CAZJEE010000007.1:0-41856 GCA_964544985.1 uncultured Candidatus Saccharibacteria bacterium | reverse complement strand
TCTCATAATTTATCCTTTCTCTCAGACCATCATCCATGCTATTTAAAAAATCTTTATTTTTAGTCAACCCCTCATCATGAATAATTATATTGAGACCATTAATCATTCTTCTTAACTCTAAAACAAGCGGACTTTCTTTCCAATAATCAATAATAGTATTAATAACATTTAATTGGTTTTTAATGGTACTTTTCTTTTTAGGTTCCAGAGCATTGAATCTTTCAAAAACACTATCCCCTTCTTTGCTATAATCTTCTAAGATCTCTGAAACATTAGAAATCACATCTGCAGATTTTAGAAGTAAAGAGTCTTTTGAAAAACTTTTTACATGTTCAATGGCTTTTTTTCCTTTCTTCCCAAGGCAACTTTTTATTTTGTTCTGAAACACTTAAGACTAACTCTGCAACATTTTTGCCAAATCTCTCTTCTAACATCTCATAAGTAACTTTTTTCTCGGGAATACTGTCTTCAATGGTATCGTGTAGAATTCCTGCACAAACTAAATCATCGCTTGCCCCTACTCTAGACAAAACAAGACCCACTGTCAGTGGGTGGGTAATATATGAAACATCTTTACCTTTTCGAGTTTGCTTTTGATAAACTTCGTGAGTTTTAATCGCAAATTTTATCGCTTTTTGGATTTTTTCAAGATTATTCATATTTTTATATTATCATAAAATAAAAACTTCAAATATTGTGTCTCTGTCATTCTACTATTTTTCGTCCCTGATCTAAATGGGACGAACCCTCCCGTTCGCGCGCAAGCCCGCTTGCAAAGGAGGAGAGGGAGCGAGCGGGACTCCCAGCAATTACATTTTTAATCCATCAATTTTATGACCATTCAAAGAAGAAAAAATGTATATAAATCTTGTCGCAAACCATTCCTTCATTTTTTTTAAATTTTCGCTATTTTTTGAAGCTTGCTCAATGTGTTTATTTTTCATAAATACCAAAACTTCATCACGCCTGATTTTTACTTTTTCTGGATCAATATTTATTCCCGTTGGAATAGACATCTCTCCAGAGATAATGGAACTCAAAAACTTTCCTGTGACCAAGTCTAACTCTGTAATAGATCTCTCATGAACATGTTCTCGTCTTAAACCAGATGTTATTTTTTTAAATTTAATATGTATTTGATCTGATAGGTGGTTGGTTGCTTTCTCAACATCTTTTTGATTAACAACATTATAATTTGGTAAATCCTCAATAAGTTGTTCTGTTATCTTTCTTATACGTTCTTGCAGAATATAAAAATCCTCAATATACGACCTCATATGATACTCAATTGCTTCCGACTCAGAAATGCCAGAGCTTGCGGGCGGAAAAAACTCCTTAAAATATTTTTCATACCTTATAAGACGATCAAATACCACAAAAACTTCAGCCAACTTTTCCAGATAGAAATGTGCTAACTCTTCATTTTTATTTGATGGTTTTGTTTTATCAAACAGTACATCGATGGAGAAGTGATCTAAAAAATATTTAATAGTTAAAGCTGATTGCTCTGTCTCCATTGTATTAATTTAGTCTTATTTAGTTTTAACATTCAAAACTTTTTTTAATTTCTTCCAATCTATTTCTTCGACCCCACCAGTACGATCAACAAAAAATAGATAGAGATTTAATTTGTCCATTACATCAAAAGGGATTTTTCTCAAAACCATTTTTTTGAAAGAAGCCGGAAAAACAACACCGTATTTATAGCCATATTTATATCCTCTCTGTCCATTTCTGTGCATTCGAGTAATAATTTGCCCGACGGCAGAATCAAAAGAACTGCTCATGCTTCCAGAAGGACTTTTTACCTTAATTGAAGGATCACCTTTTGCTTCAATAAGCCAGTATCTTGAAAATTTATTGTTGCGAACTTTTACATCTACCCCTTGCTCCCATAATTCGGCACTTTGTAATGATTTACTCCAACCATTTATTTCAAGATATTTTACAAGACTACTCTGGACAAAATCTTCAGTTATAATTTCTCGTTCTTCTTTCATAGTTATTCTTCTCTTAACGCCAAGACCTTATCAACTACATAACGCAACATTTTGGACATTTTATTTTTTGTTCACTGTCAGCCATAATTTATACCGATTGTTTAATAAGATCGAGTTCCTTTGCAGTACGGAAACTTTGAACAGCCATAAAACTTACCTCGTCTCCCGTTTCGCAAGACCATTCTTGCTCTGCATCGTGGGCAGGTATCGTCCTTTTCAAATAGTATATCACCTTTTTGATGGACTCCAAAAGACCCCTTACGATAATTGCCACAAGTACAATTACTCTTTACCTCGCCCGTTGAAGCGTCAATTTTAACTTCATTTTGACAACTGTTGCAAGTTTTGTATGAATATCTTCTGTCTGTGATGGAACGACGGCTATAGATATTTTTACAATATCTGCAAAACCTACCATATCCAGTGAGTAGAGAAATATCCTTAAAATCCACGGCACTTCGTATCTCTTTACATTTTGGGCATTCTTTCATCTCCCCATTTTGTAAGCCTTCAATCGTCTCATGAATACGACTTATTCTACTGTGTCTACTTACTCTGTTTCTGATCAGATTTTCAATTCTCTCGTTGAGTGTTGCGACAGGATCATCGCCGACATTGAATTTATTGATTCGTAAAAACTTATAACCATAACTTTCCAGCACTTTTTCTCGATAAACATCCGCGTCTGTATAGTAATCTTGATAATTAAACTCGTTTATCTCATCAATACTCTTAAAGTGCTCCCTAAACCCATCGTATTCAATAATTATTTTGTGCTCTTTATGCCCTTCATCTTTGTAAACCAAGAAGAAATCAACTTTATAATTCGGGTGGCTATAAGTTTTATCTAATTGCTTCAAATACTTTCCTAATTCAAATTGGGGAATAAATTCAATGTCATCTTTGTGTTTCTTCCAAAAGTCAGTTTTATAAAACCAATCCATGACTTTTGGCTCCATTTTCGATTTTTCATCGGTTTCGCTAATACTCCGTTCTTTTCGCGCTTCGGCAAGTGTGAAATAGTAGTGTCGTAACGCTTCTCCGATTGAACCATTATATTTTTCGATCTGCTTGCTTAACACAAAGTGCATACACTCTTTGGCACGACTCAACCCAACATTTAATCTTTGGGCTTTTATTTTTCCCTCCTCTTCAATATCAACATTGCTCAAATCTTTAATAAACACGCCCCAAAGATGATCGTCTTCTTCGGTGGCAACCATCGAGTAATAGATAATGTCTCTTTCTTCGCCCTGACAAGTATCGAAAGTCATTATTTTCAGCTTTGATTTGTCGTAGAAATAATCTTTTTCGGGTAACTTACTGATCATCTCTACGAGAAGTTTCTGCTGATTGGTGTGCGGAGTGATTATTCCAACGCTTGAATTACTGTCGTCCTCTTTCAACTTTTGTAATTCCGAGATAATAAATTCCACTTCAAGAGAATTAGTATTTTGAGTCAATTCTTTTTTGCCGTCGTGTTTAATAAAGGAAAAACGTAAAACTTCATCAATTGTCTTTCCTCTTATTTTCATTACCTGCAGGCTGTCTTGGTAAAAATGCTTATTTGAATAGGAAATAATCTCTTTATATCCTCTGAAATATTTGAGCAGTTGAGTATTGTAGTTGGTGATAAACTCGAAAAATTCAAGAATAGATGTTTTGATGTTGAATTTTCCAAGCTTAACCAATTTAATTTCCTCATCAGAAACGCATTTAATAAATACTTCTTTGAGGTTATTTAGGTACTCTCGGTTGGTCTCGGTACGAGCTTGCGCCGATTTAACATTGCTAAACTGTTTCTTATCGCCAAGGATTAAAACCTTTTTAGCTCTCAATAATGCCGGAAATGCTTGGGCAATGCTCACCTGCGACGCTTCATCAATAATTACTAAATCAAATATCTCCGGCTCTAACGGAATATACTCGGCATAATCGCGTATACCAGCCAGAATGCACGGAAACGCCTCTTTTAGTTTTAAAAACTCGTCTCGAGGGAATCTCCTTTTTTGCCTGATAATATTCCGCAACGCTTTGGCGGTTGCGCGGTTATTTTCATAAAAATTAATTAACCTATTGTCCATGAGGTAGGTCATTTGGGCCGTTACCAACTCCTCTATACTTCGTTTTTGTCCCGCATAATTTAGTAGTGGAATATCTGCAAAATTCTTTTTTGTTTTGTGTTGAAGTCCTAAATATCTAACAAGTTTTGAGTATTCAAGATCGCTTACCTTCAAAAGCTCATTATCAATAAATGTGCTAATACTCGTTTCGTCTATTTTTGTTTGCTTGGAAAGTTTTGGATAACGATTGAGCAGAGAAACAATATAGGCTAGGTCTTCAAAACTGTCCGCGATAATCGTCAAAAAAACGGAGTATTCTTTTAAAGATGCTGTTTCCACCGATAAATTATCCTTGTTTAGAAAATCCCCTATATCATCAATACTCGTCTTATGGTCTTTGTTATCAATCGCTTCATATTGGGTAAAAGCAGAAACGGCGTTACCCGCAATTTCAAGTTTCCTTAACTCCTCAATATTTTTTGGAGTAAATGTTTTATACCAGTCGGTTTTTTGAAGTTGAAAAATTGTGGCTTGATATTTATTCATCAAAGTAAATACAGCCTTGAATTTTTCTTGAAGCACATTGTCTTTGATTAGAGCAGTAAGGGTTTCAATCAAGTCAATTGATTTGATAGTCGCCGGAAGATCTTTTTTATAACCAACAGTTTGCTCAACAATCAGCCCAATTTCCTTTAATTTCTCGGTGAGCTTTTGAGGTACGTTCAGTTCTTCTGCCTTGAATGTCTTTTTGAATTTGGCGTTTAGTTCTGCAATCTGCTTGCCACGGAATAGATAACCAAGAATAGGAAGTCTCAAGCTCTCATATTGTTCTACAAACCATTGAATTTGCTTGTAATTAAAATCAGAGAATGTCGCTGATATTGATAACTCTGACAATCTTGGTCCAAAAGTGGAATTGAGATTTTCTATACAATTCTTTATGAAAGACAAAACTTTCAACGAATCATCTACATCTGCGAATTGTTTGGGTTTTTCAATGCCAAGTAAATTATAGATAGCATCGTGCGATGAAAGTTCGTTTCTGCAATTTTCAATTTCAGAAAATAACTCACCACTCAAAGTGAAATCAGTTTTATCTTTATGCAAGCGAATGGCTTTATCCCGAATATCAGCGACTCGGAAATATTTATCGTAATCGGCTTGAAATTTCTCCAAAAGAGATACTGCTAAACTTATGCTATTGATAAGTAACTCTGATGGTTTTGATTGGGGGTCAAAATCATAATCATAATCTTTCAATTTTGTTTTCAAATCTCCAAGAATAGATCGCAGTTCTTCCAATTCGCCTGCCGATTCTGGATTCTTTATTGCTTCGTCAATATCAAGTGGAAAACCATTTTCCTCAAAATAAATTTCAAGGTCAATCAACTCATGAATTTCTTTGAGATCAATTTCGCCATAGGCTAAAATCTCCGCTTGCAAATCCTCTTTGAGGGTATTTCCAACTTTTTCAATATCTGACTCAAGCGCGGCGTGGTTTTTCTTTACTGCCCGCAGATGGGTTTTGATATTCTCAATTGTTGTTGTCGCCAAAATTTGGCTGTAAGTGCTCCCTGTTTTGCCAAGCCGTAAAATCGGATTTTGGAAATTCTTATCATGTCGCACCTTATTTAGCGTTTCAGTGATTTTGTCCTCAACAACATCAAGAGCTTCTTTCTTATCAGAAAGAACCAAAACGGATTGATCCTTCAAAATATGGTTAAAAGCAATCGCAGTAATCGTATGACTTTTTCCTGTCCCCGGAGGTCCTTCTACGATAATGTATTTACAATCGTCTTTTTTTATGGCTGACAAAATTTGGCGTTGTTCGCTATTGAGCGGAATTGGACTATTGAAAACAAGGCGTTCACTTATTTCGGTTTCGTCCCATTCATCGTCTATAACTTTGTTGAAGGATTTAGGCTCATTATAAATAAAATCATCAATGAGTTGATTAAATGCTCCCGCTAAGACACTATCTCCGGAAGCAAGAAGTTTTAGAATTTCTTCATAGTCATTAACCAAAGCCTCGTCCGATTTATCAAACAAAGCGATATAGCGAGCGTTCGATACCCTTACCCAAAGACTTTTTGTGATTTGGTGTTTCGCGTCTGTTATGTCAATTTTCTTATCAAGTTTAAAGAAGTTTGTAATCTCATTCATTATCTCACTGACCAATTCTCCAAAGTTTTCTTTATATTGGGCAAGATAAATTATTCGATCCGTTATGGTTTGTAGGTTTCCATGATGATTGGTTTCTCGGTTATATTCTTGTGTGATATATTCAAGAGCTTTCTTGTTTATGTAAACTTGCGAATCAAACTCAACAGTCAGTGCGTCGCCCTGCTTGCCTACGGAAAATGGGATATAGAAAATTGGATATTTTGCGTTGTTGAAAGTTATATCGCAGAAATAAAGATAAAATTCTTGTTTATCTAAGATCGTTCTGTTCCTTTCCATCTCGTATATTTCGGCAAATAGATCTCCGACTTGGAAATTCTCGAAGAAAGAAACAATGTTTGATTTAACATCTTTGACCTCAAAAATTCCTTTTACTTGCTTTGCAATATCTATTTCCGCCTTCGCCAAAATCAGTTTTACAATTTCAGAAATTTTATTTTCTAATGGCGATACAAGAACAGCGGTTAGTTCTTCTTCCATGAGATAAATACTGTTTTCGTCGCCTAAATTCAAATTTTCCAGCGACTTTTCAAGGTTGCTGATAAACGGCAATACAAGTTCGGCTTTGATTACTTTTTCCGTAGCTTCAAGAGAGGTCGTAAGAGCTTGATCGTATTCTTTCAAGTGAGAGGCCGTTGATTTTTCTATCTCCTCGGCTAACTTATCAATTATTTCTAAAATTTGTTTAGGTTTGATTTTGCCTAATTGTAGCCCAATAAGACCAAGGAGATTTTTGGGTATGTTTGTTCTATAAACTCCCTCTTGAATCGTATTCAAAATATTGCGATCAAAACCGTGAGTAACGGCTTTCCACGCAAGTGCGTTGAAAGATGAGTATTTGTTAAGATTAAGACCAACGAGCAAATTTGAACTGTTGCGCAGTTGGACGCTTCTTTTTGGGTTACGCCGTTTATGAAAATCTGTTTCCAAGAAATCCATAAAATACTTGGCGACTTCCTTGATAAAAGCTAAGCCGTCTTTTTGTTCCAATTGTTCCGTTTTGTTATCTTCTTTATCTGCCATATAACTACTTTATTAAATCATCAACGCTTACATTTAATCCCTTGGCGATTTTCTTTAGTGTTTCAATACGGGGATCGAGCGTTACTCCAGTTTCAATTTTAGTCAAAGTATGCAAAGTAACGCCAGCAAGCTTTGAAAGCTTGTCCTGCGAAACGCCGAGCCTATCTCGGTATTTTTTTATATTCTTGGCTATGGCTGATAAATCTTTTGACATTGTAGTAAAGTTTTACTATACTTTAATTGCACTATCTATTAACACCTGTTTTTATTAGTATATGCAATTTTTAGGATTTAATCAACCAAAAGGAGGTTCCTACAACTTGCCCGCGCACGGGCCGGGTTGGGGCAAGGGCAACATCTTTTCTTGCAACGCATTTTACGAAGCAAAAAACGAAATTCGGCGGTGGCGACGGAAACCCCAGTAGTAGAACGCTTTGCGTTCACTCCAACCCCCTTCCTTTTTGCCCGCCCGAGCGTAAAAGTTTTTCAAAATTCAGCGTCAGGATTTTGACGAAAACGGCGATTCTATTTTATAGCTGCCGGACTAGGACTCGAACCTAGATTAATTGGACCAAAACCAATCGTGTTACCATTACACCATCCGGCAATATATGGGCATTATTATACCCTATTCTGTCTTTTTTCTCAAATTCTGAGAGATCTCTGCTACTGCAACTTCAAGAGGAAGATGAGGTATCGGAGAGTATCTAATTCTCTCTCCAGCAGAGAAGAAACAATCAATCATCTCTTTAATCTCCCCTATATCAACCCCTTTAATCTGTTCTTTAACTTTCTCTACCTCTTCTTTGGTTAACTTAGTTAAAAGGGAATTCATTAAAGACTGTGCCCCACTCTCTTCTGATCTTTCATCAACAATCTTCAAGATCATCATTTCTCTCAAGTAGTTTATTACATTTAAATAAAATGCTTCTGGACTAACTCCTTGATTAAAAGAGTCTTCCATTATCTTTAGAGCATCTGTTGCTTTATCTTTCAAAAGACAATCAATAAATTCCGTAGTAGATCCTCTCTCAACTATTCCAAGAAGATTCTTCACATCTTCTTTTTTAACAGTGGTGTTTTCAGGAACAAAAGAAAGAATCTGTGATAAAAGACTTTCTCCATCTCTTAGTGATCCGGATGAAACACCAGCAATTATTGATAAAACTTCTTTGTCTACATCTACTCCTTCTTTTTTAACCATCTTCTCAAGCCTTTTGACCATTTCCGGTGTAGTGATTTTTTTGAAATCAAATCTCTGACAACGTGAAATGATTGTTGTACTCACCTTTTGTGGTTCAGTTGTTGCAAGAATAAAGATAACGTGTGAAGGCGCTTCTTCTAATATCTTTAAAAGAGCATTCTCTGCACCGGATGTCAGTTGATGAGCTTCATCAAGGATAAAAACCTTGTACTTTGATTTTGTCGGACCAAAGCGAGCCCCTTCACGCAGTTCTCTTATCTCATCTATTCCACGATGAGAAGCGGCGTCTATTTCAATAATGTCCATTGACCTGTTTTCTGCTATCTCAACACATGAGCTACACTTCCCACATGGTTCTGGACTATCTTTCTTCTCACAGTTTGCAGCCTTTGCAAGGAGTCTAGCAATTGTTGTCTTTCCACATCCCCTTGGTCCACAAAAAAGATAAGCATGAGCAATTTTATCGCTAGAAATGGCATTTAGAAGAGTGGTTGTAACATGTTCTTGACTAACAACCTCAGAAAACTTCTGTGGCCGGTATTTACGATATAGTACTAAATTAGACATTTTTTTTCTTTTTTAGAGCGAATAAAATAGATTAACAAAACAAGAAGTATTACTCCTAAAGCAATCTGTGGTCCGTAATAGCTCTCGATAGCTATTCCCGTCTCTACAATAAAGTAAACAAAAACCCCAGCAAGTAAAACTCCACAGCTAATTGCTATAATTGATTTTACATAGGAAAGACCAAAAAGAAAAGCGGCAAGTGATGCTGTCCAAGCGCCAGTTATTGGAAGTGGAATTGCGGTAAAGATGATAAGTGCAAGATACCCGTACTTCTTTACTCTTTCATCATAGTTTCTTCTTGTTCTTTCAAAAAGAAAGTTGAAGAACCTTTCCATAAAAGAAAAATGCTTCGATAACCACAAAGACACCGGCTCTAAAAACGCTAAGATTAAAAAAACAGGAATGATGTTTCCAAGAACTGAAAAGAAGTAAGCAGAAAAAAGATCCATCTTATGGACTAAAAGTGCAAAAGGAAGTGCCGCCCTTAACTCAAAAACAGGAGTCATCGCCATTAGAAAGGTTTGTATTTCCGGAGACATATCGGCGTCATTATATCTTAGATTGGAAAATAAAGGAAGAAATCGGGTGGTTTGTATTGCGTTCTTTAGTATGATAAAATCTGCATACAATGAAGATATACAACACGCTAAAAAAGAAAAAAGAAACTCTTGAAGTTAAAGAAAGAATCAATTTTTTTGTTTGTGGGCCTACGGTTTATGACTATCCGCATCTTGGACATGCAAGAACTTATGTCTCTTTTGATGCTTTCGTAAAGTTTCTAAGAAAGACATATGATGTTTTTTATCTTCAGAATATTACCGACATCGATGACAAGATTATACAAAGAGCAGATGAAGCAGAAACATCCCCCGCTCTCCTGGCAAAAAGATTTGAAGAAGAGTATCTAAAAGACATGGAACTTCTTTCTGTAAACAGTGTTACAGAGTACGCCAGAGCAACAGATCACATTAAAGAGATCATCTCCCAGACAGAAAGACTACTTAAAAAAGACTTTGCTTACATTATTGAAGACGGCATTTACTACGACATCTCAAAGTTTAAAGACTACGGAAAGCTTTCGGGGAGAACAACCGCTCAGGCAGAAGATGGAACAACAAGGATTGATGAGAATGTAAGGAAGAAGAATAAAGGAGACTTCTGTATCTGGAAGTTCTCAAAAAGTAACGAGCCAGAGTGGGATAGTCCTTGGGGCAAAGGAAGACCGGGTTGGCATATTGAAGATACCGCAATATCTGAAAAATTCTTTGGAGAGCAATACGATGTTCACGGAGGAGGAAGAGATTTGATGTTCCCACATCATGAAGCAGAAATTACCATTATGGAAGCAATCTCGAGGAAAGTACCCTTTGTAAGATACTGGGTACACACTGGCTTTTTAACAATTAAAGGAGAGAAGATGAGTAAGTCACTAAAGAACTTTATCACCATCAGAGACTTCATTAAAAAACACTCTCCAAGAATCCTGCGTTTTTTAATACTAAAATCTCACTACCGATCCCCTTTTGATTACGATGAAGAGAAGATAGCACAAGCAAAACAAGAACTAAAAAAGATAGACCAGTTTATTGCTAACTTAAAGGAAAACGAAACTAAAAAAGAAATAACAAAAGGTTACAGAGAAAAAATCACCGAAGCTCTAAACGATGACTTCAACACCCCTGTTGCAATCGCCACCCTCTTTTCCTTTATCACCGAAGCAAATTTAAAAATCGAAGAAGTGGACAAAGAAGAAGTTGAGACATTCTTAAAAGAGATAGACTCTGTTTTTAATTTTATTTATGCTAAAAAGGAAGAGATTCTTCTTTCTTATGAAGAAAATATCAGTGAAGAGATAAAAAACCTAATAAAAGAAAGAGAAGAAGCACGAAAAAAGAAAGATTTTCAGAGAGCAGATGGAATAAGAAAAATAATAGAAAAAAAAGGATACTTAATTGAAGATACAAAGAAAGGTTTTAAAATAAAAAAATATGAGTAAAAACGAAAAGCTTCCACCACAAAATATCGAAGCAGAGCAATCACTCCTCGGGTCACTGATGATTGACCCAGAAGCTATTTTCAAAGTGGTTGATTTTTTAACTGCAAAAGACTTTTATAAAAAGCAACACAGTGACATCTACGAAACAATGACTTGTCTTTTAAACCGTAGAGAAGCCATTGATGTACTTTCGGTTTCTGCAAGCTTAAAAGAAAAAAACATTTTAAAAGAAATTGGTGGAAAAAGTTATCTTACTTCTCTTGTAAACTCGGTTCCTACCGCAAGTCATGTTATTCACTATGCGAACATTGTCTGTAAAAAAAGAGTCCTCAGAAACCTCATCAGCTACGGATATGAGATAAGTGAATCGGCATACAATGAAGATCGAGAAGTTGACCTTATTCTAGATGAGGCAGAAAAGAAAATATTTAGCATCGCCCAAGGATCTTCGCGAAAAAACTTTTTCCTCATTAAAGACACGTTAGAAGAAGCCTTTGAAAGAATCGAGTATCTTTCAACCGCCGAAGGAAAATCAAGAGGAGTCCCAACTGGTTTTACTGATATAGACAACATTCTCTCTGGTCTTCAAAAATCAGATCTTGTTGTTCTCGCTGCCCGTCCAAGCATGGGAAAGAGTGCTCTCGCTTCAAACATCGCAAGAAACGTTGCTAAACACAACATTCCTGTTGGGATATTTAGTTTAGAGATGTCCGTTGATCAGATTGTAGATCGTCTTATCGCCGATATATCGGGAATTAATCTCTGGAAACTCCGTACCGGAAACTTAAAAAAGTCAGGAGATAACAATGACTTTATTCGTATCAGAGAATCATTTGAAGAGCTATCAAAACTTCCTATCTACATCGATGACTCAATTTCTTTTAATGTTATGCAGATGAGAACAATGGCCAGACGTCTTCAGGCAGAAAAAGGACTAGGCCTTATTATCGTCGATTACCTGCAATTAATCCGTCCTCGTTCTGCTTCCGATCCACTGGTCCAGCAGATGACCGAAATATCTCGTGAACTGAAAATGTTAGCTAAGGAATTAAACGTCCCCGTTCTTGCACTTTCTCAGTTATCAAGAGCCGTAGAACAAAGAACTCCACAAATTCCCCGCCTTGCTGATCTTCGTGAATCCGGTGCTATCGAACAAGACGCCGATGTTGTTATGTTTATCTACAGAGAAGATTATTACCGCCAAGACACTTCAAGAAGAAACATCGCTGATATTATTATCGCCAAACACCGTAACGGACCTGTCGGAAAAATCGAGCTTTACTTTGATCAAAATACCGCTACCTTTAGAAACTTAGATAAAACACACTAATGTTTCCTTCTCCTCTTGAAAAACTAATCCGTCTTTTTTCACGGTTTCCAACCATCGGACCACGCGCAGCAACACGCTTTGCTTTTTACTGTTTAAATGCTAAAGACGAAGAGGTTGAAGAACTAATAGAAGCATTAAAAGATTTAAAAAAGTCTGTAAAAAAATGCAACCTTTGTTTTCGTTCTGTTACATCCGATGAACCACTTTGTAAGATTTGTAAAGATACAAAAAGAAGTCGTGATATAATCTGCATCGTTGAAAAAGAAACTGATCTTTTGTCAATTGAAAGTACTCACGAATATGATGGAATCTATTTTATCTTAGGAGGAACGGTTTCTCCACTAAAAAAAGAAGACTTTAAAAACATCAGGATAAAAGAATTGAAAGAACGAATAGAAAATCATAAAGATTTCAATCTACCGAAAGTGAAAGAAGTAATTATCGCTACTAATCAAAACACCGAGGGAGAAGCCACGGCAATTTACATCACTCGTCTTCTAAATGATCTGAAAATAAAAACCACCCGTCTTGGAAGAGGACTTCCAACGGGTGGTGAGCTTGAGTACGCGGATGAAGAAACTCTCTCCTACGCTCTAAAAGGAAGAAAGTAACTAGCTTTTCTTAATCTCTTCAATCTCTACTTCTGTATAGGGTTGTCTGTGACCCCTTTTTATTTTATACCTTGTTTTTGGTTTGTATTTAAAAACTCTTACTTTCTCACCAAGTCCGGTTTCTAAAACCTTGCCAACCACCTTCACATCTTTTAAAAAGGGTGTTCCTAAAGAAAAATTACCTTTTTCATCTTCAAAAAAAAGTACTTTTTCAAAATTTACCTTCTCCCCTACTTCAGTCTCTAGTTTTTCAATTTTGATTTTTTGTCCTGGAGAAACTAAATATTGTTTTCCTCCGGTATGAATTACTGCTATCATTTTTTTTGCCACAGAAAGTTATTTTTCAGGGCCGGTTAATCTTTTATTATTACTCCGTAAAATACCTTTTACTTTTTTATCAAATAAAACAATTCTCTTTCTAGAATTTTTATAAGCCGAGGCTGCGTTTTTTAAATGAATCCCTAGTTTACGAAAATCGTCAGTCAGTTTATTACCGTCTTTTTCAATTCTCGTTAAGCGCTTCATAATGTCCTGCGCTTGCCTTGTAATCTGTGTGTCTCGAAACCACTGTTCTACCGAACGAAGAGTTAGATAAAAAGTGTTTGGAGAAGATAATATAACTTTTTTTGATCTCGCAAACTCTGCGATGTTAAGATCAGAAGCCATGTTTATCTCGTAGTAAACCGCCTCCGCAGGAATATACATTACCCCGAAATCTACGGTGTCTTCCGATGGAAGAATGTACTTTTCAGATATCTCTTTAATCCTCTTCTTAACATCTTCAAGAAATTTTTTCCTGAAAATATCTCTTTCGTCTCCCTCACTTTCAACCATCTTCCTGAAGTTATCGAAAGGAAACTTAGAATCAATCGGCAAGAGCTTTTTATCGGGTAGCTTCAAAACCGCATCAACAACTTCACCCGAAGAGAATCGATGTTGAATCGTAAAAAGTTCTTCAGGGAAATACTCATGTAAAAGATGCTTCAAGTTTGCTTCTCCCCATTGTCCTCTAATCTTCGGTGAGCGAAAAAACTCTTGAAAAGAAGTAATATCTTTCACCGTACCCTGCAAGACATTCATTTTCTCTTTGATGTTCGTTGTTTCACGAATAAAACTTGATACTTGCTCAGTCATATCTCGAGAAGAAATATCAACATTTCCTCTTATCTCTTTCAGTTCTCTAGTAATAACATCTGTAAGTCTTCGTTCCACGTCCAAATTCGCTTTACGTATAGAAAGTAGAATAATGAAAAGAACAGAAACTACCGTGATAATAAGGATTATTTCCATAACACTTCAGTATAATAACATTAAAAATTAAAAAATTCAAGGCTCTATCTGAGGATTATAAACTCAAATAAGAGGAAAAGTAGATACACTCCTAAAAGAAACCACGCTTCTTTTTTCGTAATTTTATTGCTTGTTCTGACAAATAAAAGAAGGAAAAACCCTCCCGAGAGGAGAAAAAACTGTGCAACACGAAGTGATGAAAAATCAACAACCTCAATTGGACTAATCAGTGAAACCACCCCCAAAACTAAAGTTGATGAAAGCGCAATTGCCCCCAAAAGCCCTCCTAAGATCATCCATGAATGTCCCTTTCCTGCTAAGGCAATTGAAAAGAACGTCTCAGGCAGTGCAACCCCCAGTCCAACGACAAAGAGTGCAAAGATTGCAACAGGAATTCCCAAATAATAACTAATATTTTCTGCTGAATAAATTATTCCTTCAGCGCTCAGTGCAACAAAAAGAAAACCAAAAAATATAATCAAAACATCTGTCCAAAGAGAACGTCTCGGAAGAGGTGTGTCATATTTTTTTAAAAAATGATCTTCTTTAGAAAACAACCAAAAAATATAAAAAAGACAAGATGCAATAAGAATCAGACCATCTATCCTGCTTAAAACCCCGTCCCAAAGAAGGATAAAAGGAAGAGTAACCGCAATAAGAGCAAACGTTGCTCCCGCTCTCACCGTTCTGCTTTCGACAACTATTTCTTTTAAAATAAAAGTACAAATTGCAATAGAGAGAGTAAATAGAATAATATTCTGACCAATAATGCTTCCCAGCGCAAACTCTGGCATTCCTTTTAGTGCCGATCTCACGCCAATAAAGAGTTCTGGTAAAACAGCGCCAAATGAAGCAACAAAAAATGCGACAATAAACTCTTTCCATCCCAGACGACATGTAAGGCGTTGCAAAGCACCAATGATATTTCTACTAGAAAAAATAATCAAAAAACAGGAAAAAATAAAAATTAGTAGATTTAAAAACATTATTTAAGAAAATAAATAATTTCGTAAATTATTCCTAACAAAAAAATAATAATCAAAGGATAAGTGATCAGTCGTACTTTCTTCGACTTTATCTTCTCGTACATAAAAAGAATAAGTATCGCGTCCACGGCAACCATTGTTGCTCCGACAATACCAATAACCATTATAAAATCTTTAACTCCTATCAAATATAAAAGAAAGGGAGTTACACAGGCAATAGCGAAAGAAGATTTTTCCGGAATTTTAAGATCATACCAAAGAATCTTTTTCACAGTGAGTCCAATTGCAATAAGCGAAGTAAAAATAACAAGAACCCCAAAAAGAAGCATTAGTGATGCTACTCCGTTCCCTAAATAACTATCAAGACCAACCAGTGCCTCTCTTGTAGTGTTTTCTCCTGTTATTCCTAAAACAATAATAATAAAAAAGAAAGAAATAAAAAGGGAGATAATAACTCCGAGAGGAATAATTTTTAATAGCTTTTTTCTTTCCTTCCCCAAAGCAAGTGTTTCTTCTATTTCAGGAATAAGCGCCGCTCCCCAAAGAGCGAAAAGAAGTGCTCCGTAGGGCAGAAAAAGATCAAACTCCCCTTCTCTCATAAAAAGAAGTTTACTTAACGTTATCTCTTCAAAACCACGAAAAAAGGTTAAAAAAAGCAAAACAATGAAAATAACAATCCCCCAAAATTCTATTTTAGAAATAGCTTTAATACCAAAAAAAATAAAGGCCGAAGCTATTAAAAAATAAATTGTCGTATAATGTATTGTTCCTCCGCCAAAATAAGGAGAAAGAAGCGCGGTCAAAAATTCTCCTCCAAGTATTAGGTAAGCTAAGATAGCACCAATCATCCCGGTTATCCCGGAAACATATGCTATTTTTTGTGCGTTTTTCCCAAGATGATATTTCGCAAAACCCGGTAAACGCAAAAAATCAGGAGTCTTTAAACTCACTTCTCCTAAAAAATAATGGATTAAAATAGCAACTCCGCCAATAACCGCCATATATCCGGTCATTACTCCCAAACCGACGACAGAAGTAATGTAAGGCAAAGAAAAAAGTCCCGCTCCTACTATAGTCCCGGCAAGAATAGCTATGCCATATAAAGTTTTCATAATGTGACCCCAACGGGATTTGAACCCGTGTTACCGGAATGAGAATCCGACGTCCTAAGCCACTAGACGATGGGGCCTTATTTGACTGCCATAGGATAGCAGATTTTTACTTTTCGGTAAAGAATTCTTCTTTTATTTTGTAAGAGACGTCTGCTAAATTAATTTTAAAAAGCTTCACAATACAAAGAGCAGGTAAAATACCATATATTTCTTTCTTTTTCGTTATTTCTTTAATCCAGAAAGGAATTGTATTCCCTCCGTAATTTACTTTAAAATTTATCTCATCTTCTCTTTGATGAATATCGGTGATATAAAAATCAGCGCTTTTTTTATTAATACCGAAAGTAAGTCCTTCTTTGTTTCTCTTTAATTTTTTGGCAATTGAAAAATCTAATACAAAAATAAAGTCTTCAAATCCATGTATAATTTTTTTCACTCTTCCTTTTTTCTTAACCTCAGTAATCACAAAATAGCAAGAGAAATCACCCAAAAAAGATCTTATTCTTTCTACGCTTTCTTTCTCATTATCTTCGATAATTATTACATCGCACTTTAGAATAGAAAAAATGTCAAAAAACGTAGGTATTCTGTTAATTAAAAAAACCTTGAAACTATCTTTCAAAACAAAATAAATAAAACTTCCCGCTTCCTTTTTTGCGTCTCCAGTAACAAAAATTATTTTTTTCTTTTTTAATAATTCTTTGATCATACTATTCTGTTACAACCTCATAATCATAGGGTATTTTTTTATAATCCAAAATATACTCAGCAATTTCTTTAAAAACAGGAGCAGCCGAAACTTCCGCTGATTTTGTTTGTGGTTGATCTAACTTTACCAAAATTATAAACTGCGGATCAAAAGCGGGCGCATATCCAATGAATCCTTGTATCATTTTGTCGGAATATCCTGATCCGGGAAGGCCTAACTTCGACCAAGTAACCTGTGCTGTCCCGGTTTTCCCGGCTATATGATACCCAGGGACCTTCGCTGTGCTTCCGAAACCATGATCAACCGTACTAACCATCATCTCGGTAACAAGAAACGCTGCGGTTGAAGAAATCACCCTGTCTTTTAAAAGATAGCTTTCTTTTTTTACAACATGTGGATCAATTGGAACTCCCCCATTGGCAAGAACTGAAAATGCTTTAAAGAGCTGAACGGCAGTAACTTCAATCCCTTGGCCGTAGGAAGCGGTCGCAAAGTTAACATCATGTCCTTCTAAAAAACTTTTGTTTGTAGAAAAAACTTCACCATGAAGATCGATGTTCGTTTTTTCAAAAAAACCGAACAAATTTAAATATCTTAAGAAATTATCATTACCAACCTTGTCTTTAACATAAATTATTCCAGTATTAATTGATCTTTCCAGTATCTTGGTCATTGTTACCAAACCATATTTCCTTTTATCGTAATTACGAAGCACTCTTCCACGAACCTGAAATTCTCCACTGTCATAATAAGTGTCTTCAGGACTAACAACCCCCATATCTAGTGCAATTGCCATAGTAATCGGTTTAAAGACAGAGCCCGGTTCAAATGTTTCTTGAATTGCTGAATTTTTAAAAACATGAAAATTCCCACCCGGTATATTAGGATCAAAGCTAGGATAGTTTGCTAGCGCTAAAATTTCACCGGTTTTAGGATCTCCGACTAAAACAGTTCCACTTTTTGCACTAACTCTTTTAATAGCACCTTCAAGGGCTTTTTCTGTAAAGTGTTGAATATTATAATCAATCGTCAAAATTACATCATCTCCTCTTTGGGTTGAATCATTGGTAATAAATGATCCCCACCCACTTTTTTGTCCTTCTTTCACTCCGACTTTCCCTGATATAGATTTTTCATAATACTGTTCTATTCCATACTGCCCTACTTTTTCTCCGCCGACAAATCCCAAAATATGTGAAGCCAGTTCTTTTTCTGGATAATTACGAACTATTTCTAATGTAGGGTGAAGCCCTTTTGTTTTTTTAACTTCTTCAAGTTCTTCAGGGCTTAGATCTTTCTTTAAAAATTCAAAGCTATTATCCTTTTCTAATTTTTCAAGTACAACCTCTTTTTCAATCTCCAGTAATTCTGAAAAAAGAGATGCAATTTCATTCTTGTCCTCTCCTTTAAGCTCTCTTGGAGAGATGTAAACATGATATATTCTTCTGTTGATCGCAACAGGGACTAAACTCTCGTCCACTCCTTTTAAATAAATGCTTCCTCTTTCTCCCTGAGTCTGTTCAAAGAAAACTTGTTGTCCTTGAGCCTGTGCTTTCCATTCAGAACCCTGTATTATTTGAACACGAAAAAGGCACCATGAAAGAGTGCCTGTCAAAATTATTATAAAAATGAAGATAAACCACAAACGCTTATCACACATCTGCTTTTAAAACCAAATTATCTGACTACAACCTCGGTAGCAGGAACTTTTAGATAAGTTACTTTCCCAAGGTCGATGAATTTTCTTTCACGTGCCATCACCTCAATCTCTCTTAGAGATAAAACCTCTTCACTTCCTTGAAGCGTATAAAGAGTTTCTCTGGAAATTGTATTTATTTTTTTCTGACACTCTTGAGCAAGATAATTCTCTTTCGTAATATTTGAAATTTGAGAAATACACGAAAAAGTAAGTATAACCACCAGCGAAATTAAAGAGATATAGGAGACTTTAAATATACTTTTCATTTCTTTATTTTTTAACTACTGCAAATAACTTGGCCGACCTTGAACGAATATTATTATTTATTTCTTCTTGTGTTGGAACGATTGGTTTTAATGTAAGATTTGAGATATTAGCTAAGCGAAAAAAATTCTTTATAATCTTTTCCTCTCCTCCATGGAAACAAATCACAACAAGTCTTCCTCCTTTTTCTAAAACATCTAGTGCCATTGGAAGTGCGACTGTAAGTCCTAAAAGCTCTCCATTTACTGCAATTCTCAGTGCTTGAAATGTTTTGGTCGAAGGATTAATTCTTTGTTTTCTTTGGTAATACTTAGGAATACTCTGCTCGACAATTTCAGCAAGTTCCTTTGTTGTTTCTATCGGTTTTTCTTTTCTTTCCCTAATAATCCTCTCAGTGATGTCTTTCGCGTATTCCTCTTCTCCCCACTTTTGAAGAATGTACAATATGTCTTTCTCTTTATACTTATTTACTATTTCGTAAGCTGTCAGTGGATTGCTTTTGTTATATCGCATATCCAGCTTCTCTTTTCTCATAAAAGAAAATCCTCTTCCGCTTTGATCAACGTGAAAACTAGAAAATCCTAGATCAAACAATATTCCTGATACCGGAGAAAAATCTTTTTCTTCTACAACATTCTTAATCTGAGTATAGGATTCATTAACAGGGATAAATCTTTTTGATTCTTTTTCTTTTAAAAGATCGTATAACTCTTCGTCCCACTCCATCGCAAGAACTTTCCCATTAGGTCGGTTTTTCTCTAAAATAGAAAATGAATGACCACCAAGGCCTGCAGTACAATCAATAAAATTCTCATTCTCCCCTGGACTTAAAAAGTGCAAAACCTCTTCTTTTAATACCGGGATATGCATATCTAAACACCAAACTCTTTTAATCTCTCTGCGATATTACCAAGCTCTTTTTCGGTGTTTTCTTTGTAATCTTCCCAACTCTTCTTATCCCAAATTTCAATTCTGTTATAAATTCCGGCAACGACGGCTTCTTTGTTTAATGACGCATATGTTTTCAGATAGTCTGGAATAAGAATTCTTCCTAGAGAATCAAACTCTACCTCCATTGCTCCCGAGAGCATTATTCTTGAAAAACCACGGTTGTCGGGTTGTCCGAAAGGCAGTTTACTTATCTTCCCCGCTATCTCTTCCCATTCTTTCATTGAAAAAAGAAAAAGGCAGCGATCAAGTCCCCTAGTAATTACCGCTTTCTTTTTCAAAGTATCACGAAACTTTGAAGGAACAGCAAGTCTTTTCTTATCGTCTATTTTGTATGTATATTCTCCGATAAACATGGTTGTTTTCCCCAAAGAATGGAGGTTTTCCCCACCTTTTTCCACATCCTTTATTAGTGGCCCCATTTTATTCCACATTCTATAACTTGTCAACCCCTGTTTTCCACAAACAAAAAAAGGGCTCTTTGCCCTCTTTTTTTATTACCCTTAAACTACTATATAACTCGGAAAATAGTATTAATTAGTTTTTTAGAATCATGTATAACATCTCCAGAAGATGTAATAATGTCATCTCCAATATATCCTACAATTCCACACATAACCTTATTTTATAATTATTGAAAAATCTTCTTCGTTAATCGAAAAAGAATCTCCTTTTTTCAGTTCTTCTCTTAAGATAGCGGAAGATAAAACATCGCCAATGTTGTTTTGTATTGCCCTTTGCATCTCTCTTGCTCCAAAAACAGGATCGTAGCTAATCTCAACAATCTTTTTCTTTAGTTCTTCTGTTATCATAAAATTGATTTCCTTGTTCTCAAGATTTTTTACAAGTTTTTCAAGTTGAAAGCCAGCGATAGAAACCAAATCCTCTTTAGAAAGTGGTTTAAAAAGAACCACCTCATCAAAACGGTTAATAAACTCTGGTCTAAAAATACCCTGACTAAAAAGACTCTTCAGAATTCTCTTTTTAACTTCTCCCCAATCTTCTTTTTTCTCTACAGCATCAAGAATTATTTGATACCCGGCGTTACTGGTAGCGATAAGCATCGCATTTTGAAAATCAACCTTCCTTCCCATTCCGTCTGTAATATGGCCTTCGTCAAGAACCTGTAAAAACAAGTTAAGAATATCAGGATGTGCCTTTTCAATCTCATCTAAAAGAACAAGTGAAAAAGGATCTTCTCTTACTCCAGATGTAAGAATTCCCTCGCTAGAGGATGATCCAATGAGCCGAGAAACATCTGAAACGTTCTGAAATTCCGACATATCAACACGATTAACTTTTTTTTCATTCCCAAAGTAAACATCTGCAATCGCCCTTGCCATTTCGGTTTTTCCCACCCCAGTTGGCCCTAGAAAGAGAAAACTACCAATAAGTCCTTTTCTCGTATCTACGTCAGCTCTGGAACGTCTAAGGGCGTAAGAAACGGCCTTTACGGCGGTTTCTTGATTAACCATCCTTTCGTGAATTAACTGTTCCATATTAAGAAGAACTTCTTTTTCGTTCGTATCAATCTCCCCTACCGGAATCTCGGTTCTTTCAGTTACTATTTTTTCAATGTGTTGCGGAAGAAGAATCTGTTCTTTTTTTTGATTTACATGAACAGCTGCTTCCTCCAAAACATCTAATGCTTTTTCGGGAAAAGGAGTGTTCTTTATATACCGTGCAGAAAGAGAAATTGTTTTCTTTAACGCAGAAAAAGAAATAAGCATTTTATATTTCCTTTCAAGGAAAAGACTTTTCCTTTGAAGCAGCAAAAGAGTGTCTTCTTCTGTCGCTTCCTTTACTTCTATTTTCTCAAGCAAAGAAAGTATCGAAGGATTAGCTTCAATGTTTTGTTGAAAGCCCAAATAACTTGTTATCCCGATTACTCTAAAATCTGGAAGATGTAAATAAGGACTAATTACGCCAGATATATCAATTACTCCTGGTCTCTTTTCGCCACCAACAAAGTTATGAAAATCATTAATAATTAAAATTATATTACCCGCCCTCGTGGCCTCTCTAAAAATCTCATCAAGCATTCTTTCGGTTTCTTCGATACCATCGGCATATGCTAAAAGCGAAGATAAATCAACCTCTAAAAATCTTCTGTGATTTACTTCTTCAATGCTTTCTCCTAAAAAACTTTTTTTAATAACTTTTTGAATAATACTTTTCCTTCCTGATCCGGGTTCGCCAACAAGAATAACACTATTCATCTCATTCCGAGAAAGAATTCTCTCTAGTGATTCCGCTTCTTTTTTATGACCTACAGTCTCCGGAAATCCAGAAAACTTCATAGCCTTTGTCCAGTCAAGAGCAAAGTTGTCGAGAAACGGCGTGTGCCCGGAAGCCCATTCTATACCAAGCCGTCCTCTTTTAATTAAGTTTTTATATAAAAGCGGATTTTCGTTTTCTTTTGCTTGAAGTTGCCAACGAGCAAGATCTAAAACATCGTTTCTTCTTAGCCCTGCTCTATATAATATTTCTCGTAAATAATCGTTGTGTTCTCCTAAAGAAACAAAAATATCTTCATTGGTAATCTTTTCTCCTCCTCTTTCTTTTGCGGTATAAAGCGCATCCGCCATTGTTTTCAAAAAACACTCTGAATAATCTTCCCCCTTTACTCTTCCTCTTTTATCAAAAATATTTTCCAAATCTTGCGACGCTTGTTTTTTATCAATTAAAATACGATAGAAAATAAAATCCATATTCTTTGATTCTTTCAAAAGAAAATAAAGAAGCAAAAAAGAATCAACTCCTCCCCTCTTATCAGCTTTTTCAACAATCTTTGCACTCTCAAAATCTAAAAAATCAGCAATATTAATCTTTTCAATGCTTTTAATCGCTTCTTCGAGACTCATCAAATTTTTAGTTTTTTTCAAGTAATTTTCGAAGAACAGTTCTATTTGAGAGAAAAATAAAAAAAGAGAAAAAGAGAAAGCACTAAAAGATAAAAAATTTCTATCTTCGAGGAATAAATCTTTTGTTAGAAAAAGAAAAAGAAAAATTAAAGAAATGGTCAAAAATAATTTTGAAAAAATCTCCGCCCTTTTAAAAAAGATAATTTTATCAAGAAGAAGGGCTCTATATATCGCTGTTTTTTTTAATTGAAAGTTAACCATTGTAAGGATAAAAATAATCCCAAAAAAGTTATTAAAGGAAGAAGTATCCAAGAAAAAATAATAAAGATTCCGAAAAATACAATCAAAATCTCAGTCAAAAGTCCAATAAATATTACTGTAGTTCGAATTACTACCCCAAGAAGACGAGAAAAAGCATTGAATCCAAATGCCTCTAGAATCTTTGCTATGTCAAATCCTTTTCCATATGAAACCTTATACTTTCTCCAAGGAGAAAAAATTGTCTTTAGTAAAAAAGGAATTGAAAAATAATCTAAGCTAAATCTTAAAAAATCTCTCCATCTTTGATATATTTCTTTAAGGGCAACAACGTAGTGCCACAGGATCCAAGAGGAAAATATATTTCTTTTTTCTACTACCTTCCACATTGAAAAATTATAATATAAAAGAAAAGAAAAAGAAACATCTTGACAACATTTTCTTTAAAACTATAATGTCAGCAGTAAAAAAGGTCGGTACATTTTTGTTACAGTGTTATTAGTTTAAAATTAATTAATTTCCTTCTTTAAAATCTTAGGAAGGATCAAAAAAATTATGTTTCTTTCAAATCAAAACGAAATCAACAAAAAATTCTTCGCAACGGATGATGATTTAGAAGATGATGATTTAGAAGATGAGGACTTAGACGATGACGATTTAGACGATGACGACTTAGACGATGACGATTTAGACTGGGATGACGACGAAGATGTCGATAAAGAAGAAGTAGAAGAAGCAGAAGGAGAAGAAGAAGATTGGTAATCGAAACAAGTGATATACAAAAAACCCCGTGAATGAAGTGTACCCCGTTTAGTGGACACGGATAAAAAAACCGGTTTTAGGCATTTACTGCCAACAAATGATCTCTGTATTCAACAGGGGTCATTTTGTTTTTATCCGTGTTCACTTTTTGGGGTACAGATCAGAAAACGGGGTTTTTTATTTAAAGAATTATTTGGTCCTTATTTTGATTTCTCTTCCCTCTTTCTTCTTTTGTTGTCAAGAATTAAATATGTAAAAAAGAGAGTTTTTTGACCTTCATTGATTATTTTTAAGAAAATAAATATAATAAACTAATGCAAGTTTTTGAGCTTTACTTTAATCCAAAAAACGAAACTAGAATCTCAGAGGGTTTTCATTACAAGCCCCGAGATGCTTATGAGGGAAAATTGGGAAGAATTTATATGATAGGAGAAATTGCTAGTCCAGAAAAAACGGACTACCCTTTCTTGCAAAATATTTTCCATATCGCAAGAGAAAGTTATTATAAAAACACGTCATTAACCCCCGAAACAGCTCTAAAAGAAACCTTAAAGGAGGTTAATAATTTTATAAAAGAAAGAAAATATGACGGCAAGCTTGACATTGTCTTGTTTGTATCAAAAAACTTTGCAATTTATTTTGGGAAAATTGGTAGAACAAAAGTTTTCTTAACTAATAACGGTTCTCTAAAAGACATCGGAGAAGAACTAGAGAATACTGGCTCAAATCTTTTTTGCAATATGGTTTCTGGAAAAATGAAAAGGTCCGATCGCCTGGTTATTCTTACTACGGAAATATATAATTTTTTTAAAAAAGAGAAACTCTTTAAAGAGATTGCTGAAGAGTCTTTTGGCACAAAAACAATAGAGAAGATATCTCTCATCCAACAAGAAAAATACATTGACATAGTCGGCATTGCACTTATCGTAGATCATGCCGTTTCTTTAAAAGAAAACCAAAAAAAAATAATTTCAAAGAAAAAAGAAAGATTTTCTTTTAAACAAGTTCTTTTTTACAATTTAATATCTTTTATAAAAATTAAACCTTTTAAGGTTAATTTCCGCTTTCCTTCCTTTCAAAAACCAACGATAAAGAAGAAATTTCTCCTTTTGCCGTTGCTTCTTCTGGGAGTAGTTACACTGGGAAGTATTGTTATCGGTATTGAAAACAGCATAAGATTTGGCAAAGAAAAAGAAAACATTTCTTTGATTGAAGAAAAAATATCTTCTGCAAGAAACGAAGAAGATTTTCTCTTAATGGCAGAAGCTTTGTCTGACTTAGAAAGTCTCATGGAAGAAAAATTAAAATACAAGGAAGAGGTTTTATCATTACACAGTGAATTAAAAGAAGAGCTCCTCAGTATATCTTTAAGAGAAGAGTTAGAAGAGCTAGAACTAGTTGGCGAGATTAAAGAGATAAATCCCAACCAAATTATTGCAAAAGAAAACAGACTATATCTTCTTTCTTCAACATCCCCTTTAATGGTTGTTTTAAATAACCTAACAAAAGAAGAAGCAAATTATCCACTTCCTATCGAAAATAATATAGTATTTTCTTCTTCTTCCGGAAATAAAATTATACTTTTCTCTCCCTCTGACACCTTGGTTTCCATTGAGAACGAAAAAATATCTGCCACAAAGATAAATTTTGCTTATGACAACCAAAAATATATAGCCCTCTCTTCTTTTTTGAAAAGACCTTATCTTCTAGACAATCAAGGAAATATTTTTCGCTATTTAGAAAGTGACCCTCTCCCTTGGATCAAAGAGAATGAAGAACTAGTAGAAAACCCTCTCTCTTTGGCAATTGATGGATCAATTTTTATCCTCAGTGAAGACGGTAAAATACATCGTTATCATGAAGGAGAGAAAAGAGAGATAATTGAGCCCTTTATCTTCCCAGCAATCACTTCAGCTGAAAAAATATATACTTCTCCAGAATCCCCTATCTTTGTCCTTGACGCAAAGGAGAAAAGAATTGTTATTATCAGTAAAGACGGCCATTTAATAAAGCAAATATTTAATGAAAAATTAAGCAACCTGAAAGACATCTCAATCGACGGAGAAAAAATATACCTCCTTGTTGGCAAGGAGGTATACTCTACTAGCTTTTAAATAATATTACTTTAAGTCCACTACTGCACCTGCTTCTTTGAGCAGTTTTTCTGCTTCCTTAGCTTCTGCCGCAGGAACCCCTTCTTTTACAATTTGAGGACCTGTAGCAACCGCATCTACAAGATCTTTAGCTTCTTTTAATCCTTGTCCGGTAATTGTTCTTACGGCTTTAATAACCTCGATCTTTTTGTCTCCAGTTTCTTTTAGCTCAATAATATACTCACTTTTTTCTCCAGAAACTTCTTCTATTGCAGGAGCTACTGCAACTGGTGCTGCAACTGGTGCTACTGCCGATACTCCAAATTTTTCTTCTAAAATCTTAACTAGTTCAGAAAGTTCTAAAACTGTAAGACCTTCTATGTTTTTTACAAGTTCCTCAAACTTTTTTGGAACTTCTACTTTTTTTTCTTCTGTCATATTTTTATTTTTTTTGACTTATACTTGATAATACGTAAAGAAGACCTTTTGTGTTTCCTTGCAAAACTTGCAAAAATCCAGACAATGGAGCAGATAGCGTTCCCAGGAATTTCGAAAGAAGTTCTTCTTTTGTAGGAAGATCAGCAATTGCTTTTACTTCTTCCACAGTCAAAATCTTACTTTCATAAATTCCTCCTAAAATAGCTATCTTTTCCTCTTTATCAAATTTACGAATAACTTTTGCAGTATTTATTGCATCTTCAAAACTAAAAACAAATCCCGCTTCTCCATTTAAAGAAAGTGGATCAAACTCTATTTTTTCTTTTTCAAAGGCAATTTTGACAAGTGTTTTACGTGCAACAATCATTTCTGCTCCACTTTTTTTTAATTCACTTCGTAATGCTCTCGAATCCCCTCCTTTTACTCCCTTGAAGTTAATAAAGAATACACCATCTTGCTTTGAGATTTTTTCACAAAGTTGATTGACAACTTCTTTTTTCTTTTCTTTGGTAATTATGGTCATAAAAAAAATCTGCTTTATCGCAGACATTAAAAAAACTTGTCTTCCTCGGTGGGAGTTTATATGCTTTTTGCAAAACCCACTGTCTGCGGAAATGTGTCTTAATTATATCTATATATTATTTTTTGTCAAATTATCAATAATTTTTAATGTAAATTGCTCTGCAACTTCCGGTCCATTTGCAGTAATGATATTACCATCACAAACAACGCTTTCGTTAATATAGAAAGCTCCTTTTTCTTTCAATAAGGTCACTGGAGATTTAAAAAGAGAAGAGCTCCAAACAGTTGCTTTTTTACCCTCTAATGCTCCGGCGTTTGCAAGTATAACGGGAGAGATACATATCGCTGCTAACACTATTTTTTGTGATATTTTTTTAATAATATTATAGGCATCTTCGTTATCTAAATATTTTATGGCCCCTTTTCCACCAACAAAAACAATAGCATTATACTCTTCGACATTTATTTCTGGAAATAAAAAATCTATCTCTACTTCTCCGCCATGTATACCAACCGCTATTTCTTTTGTTGTACTTACGGTAAAAGTTCTGAACCCCCTTTCTTTAAAAATTTCTTGAGGAATAAAATACTCTTCATCCCTAAAATCTTTTGGAGCAATAAAAAAAAGTATCTTCATTATTTTAAATATTTATTTTTTGCGACAACGTGCTCTTCAAATGTACGACTAAAGACTGCTTCTCCTGTTGGTTTGGATAAATAATAAAGATATTCGGTTTCCTTTGGGAGAAGCGTTGCTCTAATACTTTCCATCCCTGGATTACATATTGGACCTATCGGTAGTCCTCCATAAACATAAGTATTATATGGGGATCGTATCCTTGTTTCATTTATTGGAACTTGTACAGATTTCTTTCCTGTTAAATATGTAACTGTTGCATCAAGTTGCAGACGCATACCCATTTCTAGTCTTTTCTTAATAATTCCCGAGACTATCTGTTTGTCTTCAAATGAATTAACTTCTTTTTCAAGAAGAGAAGCAACTATTATTGTTTCAAAGAGGGTCAACCCTCTTTTTCTAATCAAATCATCTACTTCTTTGTCTATCTTGTTCTCAAAGTTAGAAAGAAAAGCAGAAATAATTTCTTCCATAGGAGTCCCGGGAGATATAAAGTAGGTATCCGGGAAAAGAAATCCTTCAATAGTTAAATTTTCTTGTTCCTTTAAATAAACAACTTCACCGGATTTCTGGTCTGTTAATTCTCCATTTTTATAAAGTGGAGGTGCTCCCGCTACTAAATAAAATTCTTCTTTTTGCCCATATCCTTTCTCTTCTAAAAAAATAGCAACATCTCTTAAATTCCATCCTTCAATAATTGTTATTTTCTCTCCTCCTCCTGAAAATATCTTTTCTAATATTTCTTGAACGCTCATCGAAGAAGATAACTTATAGTTCCCAGGCTTAAGTTGTTTCCCTTTCTCGGTCAACACTCCGTGAATAATAAAAAAGTATCCGCTTTTAATAATTTCTTCCTTTTCTAGATTTTCTGCAATAACAGAAAGACTATCACCCGTTTTAACAATGAAAAACTTGTCTTCTACATTATTATCCTTAGAAAGATAGACTCCCCAGTAAAAAAAGAAAGCTAAAAATAAAAAAAGAGTTGTTATTATTATAATTATTGTTATAAAAATTTTCTTCATCATGTAAGTGGTACAAATATAAACCCCGGATATTCTTTGGATTTAAACTTCCCCTGTTTTTTGACAAAAAGAAAGATTGAGGAATTTATTGGAACAACGATTCTCCCCTCTTCTTTTAATTGCTTTCCCAATTCCTTAATAATTCTTTTGTCTCTATCCGCCGCAGAAACAAGTATTCGATCATAGGGACCTTCTTTTTCTTCTCCGCTTCGACCATCCTTTAAAAAAAGTTTTACAACTCCCTTTTTTAAAAAATTATATTTTTCAATATTTCTTTTCCCGAAATTATATACTTCAGGAACTTTTTCTATCCCAATAACTTTACCTTCTTTTACAATCTCTGCAAGTAACGCCACGCTCCATCCGGAACCAAATCCTATATCAAGAATACTCTGTCCTTTTTTTGGATTTAAAATTTCAAGCATAAACGCAACAACTTGTGGTTGCGAGATTGTTTGACCATAACCAATTGAAATGGGAATGTCTTTATAAGAGTTTTCTTTAAATAATTCCGGGACAAAGTCGGCTCGATCTATCTTAGAAAATGCATTGTAAATTACTCTTTTTTTAAAAAACCCCTTTTCTTTTAAATAATTAGCAAGGTTTTTCATTTTTAAAATAATAGGAAAAAAGTGCTCTCATTTTTTCAAAAAAACCAACCCGGTCAATAAAAAGCTTACCATTAAGATGATCTATTTCATGTTGGAATATTACAGCCGAAATTCCTTCAGCATCAAACAGAATTTTTTCTCCTTCTTGACTTTCGGCCTCTACTTTTACTTTCTTAGAGCGAGAAACATCAAGCCAAATCCCTTTTAAGCTTAAACATCCCTCTTTGGTGGTTATCTTTTCTTCACTTGCCACCAGTATTTTAGGATTTAAAAAAGGATAAATTTCTTCTCCTGTATCAACAACAATAACTCTTTGTGAAACTCCAACCTGGGGTGCTGCAAGTCCAACCCCTTCGTTTTCTTGAAGAATCTTCTTCATTTCTTCTATTAATTTGTCTATTTCCAGCCCCGGATTTACATCTTTCGCCTTTTTCCGCAAGAACGAGCCATAACGTATTAGTTTTTTTTCTTCCATTTTTTAAATATTTACGATGTAATTTTAACAAAATATACCTTTTTTGACAAATAAAATATCCTTTATATAATAAAAAGGGTTTTAAACGTTTACGTCTCTTTATGGATTTTCAAGTTTTTAATGTAAATTTTGGAAGCAGTGTATATTTGACCGATCTTTTAGATGTAGTTATTATCGCTGTCTTTGCCTATATCGCAATACTTTTCTTAAAACAAACCCGTTCCTTAACGGCCTTCGTTGGTATTTCTGTTTTAGGAATAATTTACATTCTCGCAAGAACATTTCACCTCTATATTACAGCGTTAATACTGCAATCATTTTTTAGTATTTTTGTCATTGTCTTGGTTATTGTTTTCCAGGATGAACTAAAAAGATCTTTTGAACTTATTGCTACCACAGGAACAAGAAGAATGAAAAACAAGTCATTAATTTCTTTTTCTTCTACTATTTTTTCGGTCGTACAAGCAGCATCAAATCTGATGCGTAAAAAACATGGAGCTCTAATTATTATTCCAGGACAAGAGTTGATTGGAAGACACACACGCGGAGGAAATGTTTTAGACGGTATTGTAACCGCTCCTCTTCTTGAGAGTATTTTTGATCCTACATCTCCCGGACATGACGGAGCAGTAATTATAGACAGAAATCGCCTTTTAAAATTTGGAGTCCACCTCCCTCTTTCTCAGAATCTAAAACAAATCAGAGAAAGAGGAACGCGCCACAGTGCAGCAATCGGAATCTCCGAAAGATCTGATGCCTTAGTAATAGTCGTCTCTGAAGAACGAGGAGAAATTTCTATTGCAAAAAATGGAAAAATGAAACTCTTGAAAGACACTCAAGAGTTAGAAAAACATCTCAATCAACATTATAGAGAAAAATTCCCAGAAAAACCTCGAACATTTTTTAGAAATTTATTTAGAGAAAGAGGCGTTGAAAAAATATTATCAATCGTCGTCGCATGTCTTGCTTGGTTTTTTATAGTCTTTCAAGCCGAGATTGTACAAAGAGATTTTAACGTCCCAATCAGTTATACAAATATTTCTGAAGAAAAAATAATTGAAAGCACTTTCCCTGAAACTGTTAACATCACTCTTTCTGCTCGTGGGCAAAGTGTTTTGAATACACTTTCTCCAGACTCAATACGAATCACGATCTCTGGAGAGAAAATAAATTCAGGGATAAATGAAATAGAACTTAACAGAGATCACATCACTCACCCCTTCAACGTTTCGGTTGTAAACATTACTCCTGGAGTAATAGAAGTAAATGTACAAGAATATAATACCCATGAAATATTAATAGAATTAAAATTCGAAAATGAAACTCCGAACGGAAGCATAAAGGAAATATTAATAAACCCCAATAAAATTAAGGTTTTAATCCCAACAGAAGAAGAAGCGCCTACTTCACTTCTTACAGAGTTAATTAGTATTGAAAATATTAATAAAAATGAACCAATTGAGACCAGGGTTGTTCTCCCAGATTCATACAAAGTACATAAAGATTCAACTCGTACCGTGTCTGTAACCTTTATTACAAACAACAACGATTAATAAAAAGAAAACCCCGTCAAAGTTTGACGGGGAGAAAGATATTTAATATCGTTTATTTTTTCTTCGCTGTTCTTTTAACAATTTTTCTCTTTGGTGCTGCTTTCTTTACGGTTTTTTTAACAACTTTTTTCTTTGGTGCTGCTTTCTTTTTTACTACTGCTTTTTTAACAGCTTTTTTCTTTGGTGCTGCTTTCTTTTTTGTAACCATTTTTTGTCCGAAAATTTTTATTCTCGGAAGTATTTTTTTTAAAATTTCTGTATGCAAATAGCCGACCGAAATTATTTGCGCATTTGTTACTTTCATTTTTACAAAATTAAAATCTTTGTCAATAGTAAAATGAAATTTTTCCATTAGAGTTTTTTTTCATTTTGTAATAAAATAGAAATATGGAAAATGTAAAAGAAATTATCAATGCTATCTCCCCTCTTTCGAAAAATGAGACACAGTTAATTGTTGATGCTTTTGAGTTTGCAAAAAAATCTTATGAAAATGAAAAAAGATTTTCTGGAGAACCATACTTTATCCATCTTTTTGAAACTGCAAAAATTTTGTCAGAATTAAAAATGAGTCCGACAACTATTGCTGCTGGACTTCTACATGATTCAATCGAAGATGCAAATATTGAAGAAGAAGAAATTAAAAAACTTTTTGGAGAAGAAGTGCTTTTTTTAGTAAGAGGAGTTACTAAACTTGGAAAGTTAAAATATCGTGGCGTAGAAAGACATAATGAAAGCTTAAGAAAACTTTTTGTTGCTGTCTCCCAAGATATCCGTGTAATCATTATTAAACTTGCCGACAGACTTCATAACATGAACACCTTAGAATACGTTCCAGAATATAAGCAACAAAGAATTGCAAAAGAAACTTTAGAAATATACGTACCAATCGCTTACCGCCTAGGAATTAGAAAATTGAGCAGACAATTAGAAGATGCTTCCTTTCCTTTTGTATATCCTAAAGAACATGAGAAAACAAAAAATCTTTTAAGAGAAAAAAATAAAGAAGATGCACAAAAGTTAGAAAAGTTTCAGAAGTCAATTAAAAAATCTTTGGCTAAAAATGGAATTACTAATTTTTCCCTCGACTACAGAATAAAATCCCTTTATAGTCTTTATCATAAACTGCAAAGGAAAGATTGGAATATTGAAAAAATTTATGATATTTCAGCGTTAAGGATAATCCTTTCTGATACTGATGAATGCTATCATGTTTTAGGAATAATTCATGGTATCTGGAGACCGTTGCCAGGAAGAATTAAAGATTATATTGCTTTCCCTAAACCAAACGGATATCGGGCCTTACATACTACGATTTTCACTGGATACGGAAACGTGGTTGAAATTCAAATCAAAACAAAGAAGATGCACCTTGAAGCAGAATATGGAGTTGCTTCTCATATTTCATACAAGGAAGATAAACAAAACAAAATTGGTTCAAATCTTCTTTGGGTTAAAAAACTTTTACCCTTTAAAACTTCTTTTGGTGAGGAAGAAGTTAATCGAAAAATAAATTACGATGATATCCCAGCGTGGATTAAAGATCTTGTTGACTATCAATCTCAAGACGAAAATAAAGTTCGCTTTGAAGAAGAAATTAAAGATGATTTTTTCCAGCAAAGAATATTTATCTTTACTCCCAATGGTGATGTTATTGATCTCCCAATTGGCTCTAGCCCAATAGATTTTGCATATGCAATTCATTCTGAAATTGGAGATCACACAAGCGGTGTAAAGGTTAATGGAAAATTAATGTCTCTTGATAAAGAATTGAAAAATGGAGATATTGTAGAAATAATTACTAATAAAAAAAGTAAGCCTGGTCAGAAATGGTTAGAGTATGCTAAAACTACTATCGCAAAAAAACATATTAAGTCAGCTCTTCAAAATATGAGGAAATAAAACTTATTTTTGTTATTGATAATAATGTTTAAATTATAATAATGTAATAGTGCAAAGCAGATATTTTGGTCGACTATTATGCTGCCAAAATTTTATTCCAAACAATTGAAACTTTCAATTAAAAAATGGCTACAAAGAAAAAAGCTGCTCCAAAAAAGAAAGCAGCACCAAAGAAAACAGGAGGAAAAAAATAGAAGATAACAATATATCTCTTCCCCACCACAAAATGGTGGGGTTTTCTTTTCAAGAGTAAAAGAAAAATTCTCGAAATTTACGCTAAATAAAAGAGACAAAAAAAAATATTAATCTGCTGGTAAAAAAATCAGGTCTCGCGCTAAAGCGGAAAAACACCCAAGCAATATAGCGAAAAGCCCTGATAATACCAGGGCTTACTTTTTAGTAAATACTTATTTTTGCATTCTAATAAATAAAGAACTGCTTTCCTATGCAGAGCATTGTGAGCAACATTAGAGCCAGATTTGAAGGAAGAAATGAGTATATTTGCATTCCTGATTTGAGAGAATATATGGACATGTAACTACCCCACCCCCTGACTACTATATATTTTAACAAACAAAAACCCGAGAAAACATCTCGGGGGAATTTGCAGGGGCGCCAGGACTCGAACCTGAAACGGGAGTTTTGGAGACTCCAATGATAGCCAATTTCAACACGCCCCCATCTCCGATAAAAAAATCGGATTATTTAAGCTTCATCTTATGTAAAGTGTGTGCTTTACACCATCTGCAATGTTTTTTAAGCTCTAGCTTCTCTTCAATTGTTTTACCTTTTTTGATTTGAATATGATAGTTTGCCTTTTTGCAAACATCACATTCCATTTTTAAGAAAGGTCTTTTTGTTTTTGTTGCCATATTTTTATGTAATTAATTTAACAGAGCCTGAGGGGAGGATTGAACTCCCGGCCTTTCCCTTACCATGGGAATGCTCTCCCACTGAGCTACTCAGGCAAAATTGTGGGCCGGGAGGGACTCGAACCCCCGAAGGCATTCGCCAGCAGATTTACAGTCTGCTCCAGTTGGCCACTTTGGTACCGACCCGTTAATTTATACTCCCGCATTTTACCATAAACCACTTATATTTTCAATAATCCCATTCTTTCATTAAAAAAGACCTTCCGTGACCAGGATAAACAACACAATTATCGGAAACTTCGTTTTTTAATCTTTTTAGTGTCTCTTCCATTTCTTTTTCAGAGCCACTAGGCAAGTCTGTTCTACCATATCCATTTTCAAACAGAACATCCCCTCCTATCAAAAAACCCTCCCCAAGCAAACACACCGAATCTTTAGTGTGACCTGGCGTATGTATCACTCGCAAGCGCTCTTCTCTTATCTCTATTATGTCTCCTTCTTTTAATTTGTTTAGTATTGTTGCTTTTGTTTTATCTTCTAGATAACCGTTTTCAGTATTGTGGTCAAAATGAGAATGAGTGTTTATAATATACTTCACTGGAAGATTAATCTTTTCTATCTCTTCTAAAATTCTCTCTCCCTCTCCTCCTGGATCAACCACAACTAATTCCTCTTTGTTATAAAGGAAGTAACAGTTTGTTTGAAGTGCTCCAACAACAATATTTTTTATTTCCATATTTTTTTATTTTAAAAATTCTTTTTCCCTTAATTTACGATGATAATTGATTGCAAAACGGTGCGCTTCCGCTTGAAGCATCAGAAGAACCTCTTTCTTTACACCAGAAGGAATCTTCCCTATAACCTCTTCTTTCTTTCGATCTTTCCCTTTGGCAATACCAATAACGGAAACAAAAATCCCCTCTTCATTTAAAACCTCTTTTACTGCAGAAACCTGTCCTTTACCACCATCAACAAGTATCAAACTTGGCAAATCCCAATTATTCTTAAATCTTCTTTTTAAAATTTCTTTTATTGCACCAGTGTCGTTTTGATTCTCAATTGTTCTAATTTTAAAAAGACGATATTCTTTTTTCTCTGGTACATTATTTTTAAAAACCGCCATTGATCCTACAGACAAACTCCCTGAAATATTGGAAATATCATATCCTTCAATACGAAAATTATTCTGATTCTCTTCTTTTTTCTTCTTAATAAGCGCTGTATCTTGAATAAATTTTAGTGCATTAATTTTTCTTTTCAATTCATCTGCTACTTCAAAATTTAGAAGCTTACTTTCTTTTTCCATTTCTTTTTCTAAAAGAGAGATTATTCTCTTTTTTCCTCCTTCAAAAAAAAGTTCTATTTTCTTTATGTTTTTAAGATACTCCTTTTTATCTATTTTTTTACCACAATTCCCCGGACAAAGATTTATCTGGTAATAAAAACAAAAAACACCCTTTTCTGTCTCTTTTTCGGTATGTGTAGAGTAAGCGAAAATTTTTCTTATAATCCTCAATGCTTCTCTTATTTCTGAAGCATATACAAACGGACCGAAAATTTTTCTCACCTTTTCTTTTTTAACATCTTTCCCCCTCAAAAGAAGAACTCTTGGATAACTGTCTTTGGTAATTACCACATAAAGAAAACTTCGATCATCATTCTCTTTGATATTAAGTATTGGTCTATATTTTTTAATAAGTTCCGCCTCTTTGATGAGCGCTTCGATGACTGTATCGGTTTTTATAAAATCAATATCTTCTATCTTTTCTCTTATTTCCAGAGCTCTCTTTTCTTTAGTACTAAAGTAACTCTTTACTCTTCTTTTTAAGTTTCCTGCCTTGCCAACATAAACAACGCTATCTTGATACTTAAAAAGATAAACACCGGGACTTTCGGGAATTTTCTTGATTATTTCTTCTAACATAATTAAAATATTTTTCTTAAATATTTGCCAGTAAAACTACTTCCTTTTCTTGAAACTTGTTTTGGATCTCCAGTAGCAACTACCTCTCCTCCGCCCTCTCCACCCAATGGTCCAAGATCTATAACATAATCTGCATTTTTGATAACGTCTAAATTATGTTCAATAACAACAACTGTGTTTCCTCGATCAACTAGTCTCTGCAACACATAAATCAGTTTCCTGACGTCTTCGTAATGAAGTCCTACGGTCGGTTCGTCTAAAATATAGATGGTGTTGTGAGTATCGGGCTTTGCAAGTTCTGAAGAAAGCTTTATTCTTTGCGCTTCTCCCCCCGACAAGGTTGTTGCTGATTGCCCTAATGTAAGGTAACCAAGTCCAACTTCTTTTAATATTTTTAACTTTTTCTCAATCCAAGGAGTATCGTGAAATAACACCAAAGCTTCATCTACTGTCATACTTAAAACCTCAAATATATTCTTGCCACGATATTTAATCTCTAATGTTTCTCTGTTAAATCTCTTGCCCTTGCAGACCTGACAAGGAACAAAAACAGTTGGTAGAAAATGCATCTCCACTGCAATATATCCGTATCCCTTGCAGTTCTCACATCTTCCTCCAATGACATTAAAACTGAACCTACTTGGACTCCATCCCCTTATTTTTGCTTCTTCGTTATAGGAAAAAAGCTCCCTTATATCAGTGAAAGCACCAACATAAGTAACCGGCGTTGAGCGTGGTGTTCTTCCTATCGGAGATTGACTGATACTAATTACTTTATCTATATACTCTACTCCTTTTATTGTATTAAATTTTCCTTCTTCTAAATTCGCATTATGAAGTTTTTTAGCCAAATGCTTGTATAAAACATCATAAACTAAAGTACTTTTTCCCGATCCAGAAATTCCGGTTATTGCAACAAACCTCGATAACGGAATATCAACATTTATATTCTTCAAGTTATGTTCTTTTGCTCCCCTTATTTTCAATTGTGGAGTTGTTGGTTTAATCTTTCTCCACTTTTCGGGAATCGGTATCTCTTTTTCTTTTCTTAAATAATCAAGTGTTAATGATTTTTTTGATTTGTCTTTTAGAATGTTTGGCATTTCTCCAAATGCAACAATTTCTCCCCCATTTATTCCAGCCCCTGGTCCAAAGTCTACCAAATAATCGGAAGCAAGAATAGTATCTTCATCATGCTCAACAACAATTATCGTATTGCCAATATCACGTAAGTTTTGTAGGGTTTTAATTAAACGATGATTATCCTCTTGATGAAGTCCAATTGTTGGTTCGTCTAAAATATAGAGAGTACCAACAAGCTTTGATCCGATCTGCGAAGCAAGTCTTATCCTTTGCGCTTCTCCCGCCGACAATGTATGAGAGGCTCTATCAAAAGTTAAATAGCCCAGTCCGATATCGAGAAGAAATCCTGCCCTATCTTTAATTTCTCTAAGGGGAGTCTTGGCAATTTCTTTTTCATAAGAAGTTAATTCTTTTTCAAGATTAGTAAAAAATTCCACTCCTTTATCAATTGACATCGAAACAACATCCGCAATGTTCTTTCCACGAATGAAAACATTCAACGCCTCTTCGCGTAATCTTTTCCCTTTGCACACCTTACATGGTTTTTCAGAGAACATACTTTCTTTCCCAAGACCGTTGCACTCTTCACAAGCTCCATAAGGACTGTTAAAAGAAAATAGTCTCGGTTCAATCTCCGGATAAGAAAAATTATCTTTTGGGCAAGAAAGTTTTTCGGAAAACTGACGTTCTTCATTTTTTGAAACTATCTCTAAAAAACCGTTTCCCTTTTTAAGTGCTGTTTCTACCGCTTCTGATAATCTCATTCTTACATCACTATCTTTCATGTTCATTGGGACTTCATCAACAACAACAGAAATATCGTGCTTTTCATAACGTGGCATTACAATCCTACCTCTTAGAGAGTAAAAAGTTCCATCAATACGTGCTTTTCTAAAGCCATCGTTTAAAAGATCATAAAGAAGTTGATAGTACTCTCCTTTTCTTCCTTTCACAATCGGAGCTAAAACAGTAATCTTTTCTTTTTCTTTCATATCCAATATGTTGTCTACAATCTGATCTACCGTGAGAAAACTGATTTCATCTCCACATTTAGGACAACGTGGCTTTCCCATTCTCGCAAAAAGGACTCTCAAAAAATCATAGATTTCAGTTACCGTAGCAACCGTTGAACGTGGATTACGTGATTGAGCTTTCTGATCAATAGAGATTGCCGGAGAAAGGCCTTCAATTTCATCCACCTCTGGTTTATCCATCTTACTTAAAAATTGCCTTGCATACGCAGAAAGCGACTCTACATATCTTCTCTGCCCTTCGGCAAAAATAGTATCAAATGCTAAAGAAGATTTTCCAGAGCCAGAAATCCCCGTAAAAACCGTCATCTTGTTTCGAGGAATTTCTAAATTTACGTTCTTTAGGTTGTGTTCTCTCGCCCCTTTTATTGTTATTTTATCTTTCATATTTTTTCTTTAATTCCTTAATCTCATCTCTTAAAAGCGTGGCAAGTTCAAAGTTTAGGTCTTTCGCCGCTTGTCTCATTTCAGACTCTTTTTCTTTGATAAATCTTTCTATCGCTTTCTTAGATTTTAAAAGTGGTTTCATCTCTATTTCTAGAATTTCTTTCGTAGGAATAATATCCGTTATTTCTTTTATAATAGTTTTGGGAGTAATCTTATTCTTCTTATTGTGTTTAACCTGAATCTCCCTCCTTCTTTCGGTTTCTTCTACTGCTCTTTTAATTGATCCTGTTATTTTATCAGCGTAGATTAGAACCTCTCCTTCAACGTTTCTAGCCGCTCTTCCTATTGTTTGGATAAGAGCCGTTTCGCTACGCAAGAACCCTTCTTTATCAGCGTCAAGAATTGCAACGAGTGATACCTCTGGTAAGTCTAACCCCTCTCTTAAAAGGTTTACTCCAACAACAACATCAAAAACACCTTTTCTTAAAGATGTTAGTATCTTTATTCTATCTAGTGACTTAACGTCACTATGAATATATGATACTTTGATGTTCCTTTCTTTTAGATATTCTGTTAAGTCTTCAGCCATTCTTTTTGTTAGTGTGGTAACTAAAACTCGGTGATTTCTTTTTATCCTCTCATCAATTCTTATTAAAAGATCACTGATCTGCCCACGACAAGGAAGAATGGTAATCTGTGGATCAACAAGTCCCGTGGGCCTTATAATCTGCTCAACTATCTTTTTGCTGTTAATTTTTTCATACTCCGCCGGAGTAGCAGAAACATAAATTACCTGTTTTGATTTCTTCTCAAATTCACTGAAAGTAAGAGGTCTGTTTTCTATCGCTGAAGGAAGACGAAATCCATGTCTTATCAAAGACTCTTTTCTTGATTTGTTTCCATAATACATCGCACCAATCTGTGGAACGGTGATGTGAGATTCATCTATCACTACCAAAAAATCTTCACTGAAGTAATCAAGAAGTGAAGATGGTGATTCCCCTTTCTTTCTCTCTGACAAATGAAGTGAATAGTTTTCTATCCCATGACAGTATCCCGTTTCACGAATTCTTGCCAAGTCGTTTCTAGTAATCTGCTCAATTCTCTCTGCCTCAAGAGGCATGTTGTTTTTTTCAAAATATGTAATTCTCTTTCCCAGTTCCTTTTTAATCTTTCTAATCGGCTCTTTAATTGTTTCTTTTTCTGATAAAAAGTGTCTTACCGGAGAAATTACAATCTCTTTTATCTCGGGAGTCTTTCCAGGAACAAAACCTTCGACAGGATCAACAGCAAAAATTTTATCTACTTTGTTGTTTAGAAGCTCAACATAATAAATGATGTCTTCATTAACCGGGGCAATTTGTAAAACATCTCCTTGAATGCGAAATCTTCCTCTCTGTAAAACCGAAGGAGTCCTCTGAAGGTGCATCCTAATTAAAGATTTAGCAATTTCTTCTCTTGTTGTTTTATCCCCTTTTTTTAAATGAAAAAGATTCCTTTTATATGCTGTAGGAAGCCCCAAGTCATAAATACAAGAAACGGAGGCAACAACAATCACATCACTTCTTGTTAATAACGCTGTCGTTGCTTTGTGACGCAGTTTATCTATCTCTTCGTTAATCAGTGCCTCTTTGCGGATATAGGTGTCGGTTTGCTTGATATATGCTTCTGGTTGATAGTAATCATAGTAGGAAACGAAGTAATGTACCGAGTTTTCGGGGAAAAAATGACGAAACTCATTACAAAGCTGTGCCGCTAATGTTTTATTATGACTTATAACAAGCGTGGGTTTCTGAGTCTTTTCAATAACCTTGGCAATCGTATATGTTTTTCCAGAACCAGTAACGCCAAGAAGGGTTTGTTTTCTAAACCCCTTTTTTAATCCATCCGCTAGCTTATCAATTGCTTGTGGTTGATCACCCTCTGGTTTAAATTGTGCTTTTAGTTTAAACATAAAGTCCAAAAATCCCCCTATTTTTTGTTACTAGGGGGTACTTCTTCTTAGATTATAGCAGTTTTTATCTAGACTACAAAACTTCTAAAGAGGTAGCTTGATATAGAATTGAGATCCCTTTCCCTCTCCTTCTGATTCTGCCCAAACTTTACCATCGTGCATTTCAACAAACTGTCTTGCGATATAGAGTCCAAGTCCCGCCCCCTGTATCCAGTGTTTCTTTCCCGCATCTCCACGAGAAAATGTATCAAAAAGTTTTTCCAGTTCACCTTTCATCATTCCTTCTCCAGTGTCCTTAATTTCTATTAAAAGATGTTTTCCTTCCTCTTTGACAAAAACCACTACTTCTCCTTCATTTGTATATTTAATAGCATTATCGACAAGATTAATGATTACATTTTCTATTTTCGCTACATCAATCTTAATTTCTGGCAAATCTTCTTCATTCTTATGAAAAATTAATTTAATCCCCCTTTCATCAGCAGAAGGCATCATTCTTTCTGTTGTTCTTCTAGTTAACTCTACTAAGTTAACTTTTTCTTTATTAATTTCTACTCTTCCTGATTGAATACGAGAAATATTTAAAACATCGTTTACTAAAGCAATCAATCTTTCGTTCGCTTCGTAAACATTATCTAATATTTCACTCTTTCTTTTTCCATCGTCATCATAAACTCCTTCGTTAATCATCGAAAGATGTCCTTTGATAATACTAAGAGGAGTTCTTAGTTGATGAGAGATAATCGACATAAACTCTGTCTTTACCTTATCTAGCTTCTGCAGTTTGTTATAGGCTTGCTTTAGTTCTTTGACCTGTTCATCCACCTTCTTTTCAAGATTTTGGGATAAGTCTTGTACCTCAGAATAAAGTTTTGCATTTTGAAAAGCGATGGATGCTTGACTTGAGAGTCCACTCAAAAGATCTATGTCTTGCTCAAAATACGGATCACCAGAAATCTTGTTTCCCAAAACAATCATCCCTGATATTTTATCTTCAATCAAAAGTGGTAAACAAAGCGCTGCTTCAATTCGGTGCATGTTCTCTTGTAGTTCTTTTATTTTAGTTTTTTCTTCTTCATCTTGAGAATCCCTCAACATAAGAGAAAGCTCCTCATAAACTAAGGGTTTTTGTTTCTTTTCTAAGTATTCTGTTAAAAAATTATCTTTTACTAGAGATATTCCGTTCTCTTCTTTAAAACCAATGTTTTTCTGAATAACATACCTCCCTTCTTTTTCGTTCCTTATTAAAATAACTGCTCTATCCAATTTCATTGTGTCTGCTAACGTATCGTTAATTAGAGAAGAAAGTTTTTCAATGTCTAAAACTCTTGTCAGACTTTTTCCAAGATCAGCTAAAACTCTTTGATAGTTATAGAAGGTATAGTTAAAATACTTTGAAGCAAAATTTTGGAAAAATTCAAAGATTGGTTTGAATAAAGAGATACCGATGACGAGTGAGAGAGATATAAGCACTTTCTGTGAAAC
>CAZJEE010000006.1:0-42634 GCA_964544985.1 uncultured Candidatus Saccharibacteria bacterium | reverse complement strand
TCCTCGTTTATTTCTGCTTCCTCTGGGAGTTCAACTATCTCCTCGTTTATTTCTGTTTGGCATCCGGTAAGCAAAAAGAGCAAAACAAGTAAAGAAGCCAAAAGAATTTTCATTTTTTTTACCCTCCTTTTTTTTGTATATGAACACGCCTAAAAGCGTGGAGCATCGTGTTAAAGAACGGATCCTTTTTATATGGTTTTCATTATAACATAAAACTAGTTAATTCGTCAATTTTTACGCATCAAATCATCTAAAATGACACCATGGAGACATCGCTTAAATCATTTAAAAAGACACCGAAAATATGGTAATTTGCAGACATTATTAGTCTGAGTATAAAGCAAATTATCATTATGGATATAGAAGCAAAAAAACAATATATGGAAACATTAAGAGAAAGATATTTAAGAGGAGATAAAAAGTAAAATACTTGATGAGTATTGTAAAAACACTGGACAAGATAGAAAATATACAATCAAGAAGTTTAGATACAAGGTAAAATTAAAAGAAACAAGAAAGAAAAGAAAACAATATTATGACAATAGAGTTAAGCCAGTTCTAGTAGATGTTTGGAATATATTTGATAGACCATGTGGACAAAGATTAGAACCCTTGATTAATGATGAAATAAATAGATTGATTGAACTCAAAGAAATTGAATGTAGTGAAGCTGTTTTAATGAAATTAAAAAGGATGAGCTCAGCTACGATAGATAGAAAACTTAAACATGAAAAAGAAGTCTTGAAGTTAAACTTCAAATATTCAACAAAGAAAAGCGATTTCGTATTATTAAATCAAGTACCAATAAAGACAAGTATTGATCTGGATAGAAATATCGCAGGAAACATACAACTAGATTGTGTCGAGCACTGTGGGGCATCAGCAAGCGGAGAGTATGCAAATAGTCTTACTACAGTTGATATCTTGTTTGGATGGTGGGAAGGTGAAGCTTTTTTAGGTAAGGGACAAGAAAGGACATTAATAGGTATGGATAATTCAAGAAAAAGGTTTCCTATTATTTGGATAGAGATACATCCTGATAACGGAAGCAATCTTTTGAATTGGTATATGTACGAATATACACAAAAAGAAAATCTTGAATATTCAAGATCTCGTCCTTACAAGAAGAACGATAATTGTTTTGTTGAACAAAAGAATTCAACACATGTAAGAAAGCCGTTTGGATACCTAAGATACGACACACAAGAAGAAGTTGATATTATGAATGATTTGTATAGAAATGAATTAAGATTATTTAAAAACTTTTTTCAACCTTTTGTGAAGCTAATAAAGAAAGAGAGAATTAAGGGGAGAATACATCGTAAATACGATAAAGCAAAAACTCCCTACCGAAGAATCATGGAATCTAATCAAGTAAACCAAGAGACAAAAGATGAATTAACAAAAGTTTATGAGTTTTTAAATCCTGCCGAGTTAAAAAGAGAAATTGATAGAAAGATTAAGAAACTTCATGCAGTGTATTTAGAGAAAAATTATAAAAAAGTTGATCCTAGTATAAAAAGATTAATTCCTTCTATGGTGTCATTTTCTGTGATGCATACAAGATAGTTTCGGTGTCTATATTAAATGATTTGACACGTAAAAAGGGGCACTACTGTTAATGTAGTGCCCCTTTGTTTTAATGATCCATCATTATTTCAGCCATGGGGTTACCCCCATCTTTCTCCTCCCAAAACAAAATTTTTATTTTTTTAGGAAAGAGATACATTAAGTAGACCCTCTCGTTCTCTATACTTTTTTTGCTTGGTTTTCCAAAATAAAAAATTATATCTTTCTCAACAAAATTTTCTTCAATTTGGAAACCAAGGATTTTGTTTCCTTCAAAAAGGCGAATAGAGTCCACCTTTTCTTCAACAAAATCTATGATGATATTTTGTTGAAAATAGACAAGAGAGGAGTCCATGGATAGGGGGGTTTCATCAAAGTAGCTTAAAACAAAACCCTCTTCTTTTTGAAGAAGATCAAAAAGAGGATCCCAATCGGGAATTTTGTTTTCCTCTGCAATCTCTTCTTCTGCAAAAACATCTTCCTCAAAAAAGTTGACGTTTTCTTCTTTTGTTGAAGAACACCCAAAGGAAGAGAAGAGCAATAAAAGAAACAAAGAAAATACCATTATCTTCATTATAATCTACCTCCTATATTATTATATTAAACACGCTGTAAAAAAGCGTGGAGAATTATTAAAGAGCAAAAGGATCATGTTTCTCTATTGTAAAATAAAAAATAAAATTTGTCAACATCAACAGCCCGCTTTGTCAACGGGAAATAGAAATGTCATACTTCTAAGGATTTAGAAATGTCATACCTGAACCTTTTAAACTTTTAAGGAAGGATTAAAGCTTCTTCTCCATGGATGGTCAACCGGAGGAATATATACAGATCTTTTAGCTGGAATAATCCAAGGAATATCTTTTATCTTCTTGGGTCTTTTAGGGATAATCTGATGATTGAGATGTTTTCCTCTGATCCTAAATTGAATAGTATTATCTAAATGTTCTTCAACAATGATGGTGTCTTTTTTGCAAATAGTGACTGGTTGATTCTTTAAGAGTTGATACCATTGTTTGTTAAAACTAATAGTAAAGTCATTCTTGATAACACGAACATATTGTCTGGAAAAGATTGAATCTAATTCAATTCTCTCTTTTTGATTCAAAGCTCTATGGAGATTAGCTTTACTTCTTGGTTCAACACTATACTTGGCTCGGTATTGAGGTAAGAAGACTTCTTTTAAGAATCTATTGCCCTGTTCTATGGTTGAAATGTTAGCTAAACGCATCTCTTTGATCAATCTATCTTGAAGGGTATTGAATAGTCTCTCTATTCTTCCTTCAGCTTGAGCACTATGAGCACTTATGGGTTCTATGTTTAATTCTTTCATAGCTCTTTGGAATTGGGTTAGGGTATCGTGATTTGCTAAAACTACTTTTTGAGACATCTTGTAGGTACTGAATTTATCCACATATATTGAATATGGTTTACCATATTCTTCTAAATACTCTTTCCAGAAGTCAAAGACTGGAAATACTCCTTCATCAGAAACAAACTTAGCTTTAGTAGGAATGCTAGTAGCATCGTCTATCGAAGCTAAGAGGCAACAATAGGGGCCTCTATCTTCAAAAACCAGTGTTCATATGAGCCATCAAACTGTTGCATTTCTCCATAACAAGCCTTTCTTTGACGCCAGGAATGATATTCTTTCTTTTTCTTAATCTTAGGTTTCCATAGTTCTTCGTTAATCATAATCTGTCTGATGGTCTTGGGATCTCTTTGGATATTGTGTATCTCATCTAGTTTCTCTGAAGCAAAGCCTGGTTTAAAGTCTGGATAATGTTTATGGAGTAATTCTATTATCTTTTCTCTTCCCTTGTTTGGTATCCTACGATTACCAGGCTTTCCTCTATTACCATGAGTCAATGCTTCTGGACCATTTCCATTTACTTTTATCTTTAATCTTTTAATCTGACGAATTGATAGATTAAGAAGTTCTGAAGCATGAGTTCCATTGATTTCTTTATTGATTAGTTTTTTGATAATGGCATGTCGATTAACTTCTTTTTTAGTCATAGTTAGATATTTCATATGCTAGTGTTAATTATTTACTAATAATTGACATTAACATTTTAATTTATTATTTATCTATTACTATGACATTTCTATTTCCCTCTACTATGACATTATCATTTCCGTATTACATTTTTATAAAAAGATTTAAGATAATAAAATATTTTTAGTTTTGCTTTTTAAAAGGAAAAGATCGATAAAAAATCTATTTTTCCAGTCGTGTATCAGAGCAACAGAACCAATTAAACTCATGAGTATTTATCATTACGTTATCTATCTTTGTTTTAGTATATCTTTGAAGATTTTCTTTTTCAGCAAATGGGCCAAACACGGTGACTTTTCCTACGTTTGTTGCGTCTAAAATATCACCCACTTGTTCGGGACGAGTTATGCATTCATCAAGAGCATGTCTTGAATAATTTAATTTTCTAGTAATTAGTTCATGTTTTGTGATAAACTTTTTTCCACCAGAATTGCAAAGTATTTTTTCTTCGTTGTCTCTTATATCCTCATTAATTAAAATACAAATATTTTCTGAAGGATTGTTAAAAAATCCCTGAGTTAAGTGTTTAATATATTCCGCAATACTTAGCATTCTCATTCTTGTTGGAATAATTTCTCCGTAGTAAAGACCGGCAATTGTAGCTTTGTCACAAAATAGAGTGCATGCTCCAGAATATGGAGGATCACACTCACAGCATGGATCAACGCACGGACAGGAGCAAAACGAAGCTAAATAATTCATATATTCTTGAAGTTCTAAGAGATATAACCCTTCCACAATATAACCGTCCATAACAAACAAAAGATCTATAAAATGATCCCATATTAGCTCAAATGTTTCTCCAACGGGAATTTCCATTCCACAAGAAAGGTATTCGCTGGGATGTGCAATGTCAGTGTTTCTGATCTCTGAAATTGATATTTCTTCTGGACTTATATCTAGTAACTTTAATATTTTGAGGAGTTCTTCTTCAGAAATTAGTTGTGGGTCGATGTTGTTTTCTAAAAAATAATTATTGAGAGCTAAAATAGCATTGTAGTTTGGAGAAAGCGAAGCAGTTACTAAGGGAGAAGACTGTTTTAAAAAACGTTGATAGTACCAAATTATTTCTGGAGAGATACCAAGAGATCCTATTTCTTTTTTGATGAAAGGAGAAGAAAAAAAGATATTTAGATAAGGGTCACTAAAGATTTCTTCAACAACACCCTCTACTTTACCGATAAGGGTGGTGTCTCTTTTAATTAATTTTTCTATTTCCAAGTATTGAATATCTGCTTGTTTTCTGCGATAGGCAAGCTCTATTAAGGCGTTTTTTATAATCTCGTCTGCACTAGGTTTTCTTAAATAAAAAGTTGCAGGATCGTTGGCGATTGTAACGTGACAGTCAATATCTTTTTTATAAACAATATTATTAATCCATTTTTGCCAGTTCCAAATATAGGGGTTTTCTCCAGAAGTATTGTATCTATGTATTTTTGTAAAATCACTGTCTGTTGTAATTACCACTTCTTCTTTTTCATTATAATAACTTTTTTCTAACAGAAGATCTGTATAGCTTAGAAGATGTTCTATGCCTAAACTTTTTAGCATCAGTGCTTTATAAAGTTGATAAAGACCTTCTTTTTTAAGATCCTTTGCAAAAAATATAACCCACAGGTCTCTTTGGTGTTTAAACATGTAAAGCTGTATTTCGTTGATTTTTATTTGGATAGCACAAGATATTTCAGGGCAATCGCCATCTCCTCCACCATGACTCCCAAGGATCTTGTTAGGCGTTGATTCACATAGTAAAGAATCTTCAATAAAAAGAGGAGCCTCTGCAATTTCTTTCTTTGAAATATAGCCGAGTTCAAAAGGCATGTTACTTAAAACTTCTCCGAAAGTTACTGAATGCAAGAAAGCTCTTGATGGATCGTTAAGATATACTACTCTTTTATTCCTATCTACTCCAGTTAAAAGAATGGCGTGTCCTCCTCCCATACTCCAAGGATGGCCGATTCCTCCAATTACAATCGGCCCCTTATTTTCAAGCCAGCTAATCATTTCTGGGAAATGAGAAGGACTAGGGTTGGTTATTCTTTTGCAATTTAAACCGTGTGTTTGTGCAAAATGACAAGTAAAAGGAAAAAGAGTTCCACCCATAATACCTGTGTGTCCATTTGCTTTTGAAAAACGTAATGCTTCGATAATGTCCACATCAATTCCAAAACTTTTGAGAGCCATTGTGGTAGAAGCCAAAAGACAACCGGAAGAGTAAAGGGTATCGTAATTATATCTAATATGTCTCCATCGAAGATCGTCTTGTTCAATATAGGGAATATCTCGATAACCAGATTCTCCTTTTGCAAATGACTCTTTTCCTAATAGCCAATCTCCTGACATTTTTTCTAAAACATTCCAAAAAGGAGACTCCTTTAAAAGAGGATATTCATTAATAAGAGAATCTATTTTTCTTGTTATTTTTCTTACTTCTATTACTAAATCAAATCCAGTTTTTTGATGAGCAAGTATTTCATCTACTTCGCGGATAATTTCCAGTAAAGATTCTCTAAGAGGCCAAAGAGGATCTCCTTTTTCTATACGAGGATCAAAAAAACTTTCTACTACTTCTTCAAGTTCATTTATTGTGATTTTGATATGATGCTTTGTATCTACTATATCAAGAAAGTTATCTACTGCATCCAAAGGAAGTGGTTTTACAGGAGGACGTGTTAATATTGTAGGAACTCCAGATCTTTTTGCCATGCTGTTCCAAAAACAATTTAAATTAGGACGTGGTTCTTTTTCCCGCTGAAGTATTGCAAAGGGTATCGGTGGCCACTCACAAAAAGGAAAATCATCACAACATTCCATTCCTATTGGGCAGACATCTATTATCCCTAAAAGATCTTTTCCTCCCCAGATTATTGCATCTGCGGTGTCTTCTGCATCGTAGAGCGCATCTAATATATCATAAAATCTATCGCGAGCATTTTCATTGGTTGCTGCTTCCTCAACTAAAAGACCAAACGGTATCTGAAAATAAATTTGTTTTATAATCCACTCTAGGTGAATTTTTTCTATCTCATTTCCCTTTTTTAATTCATTGAGATTAAAGAGAATCAGTCGAGAATCAAGAGCCAGAAGAAGGGAGTAAGAGATAAAAATAATAAGAGCGCCATGTAGGGCGCTTAATATCCAGCTTTTTGCATTTTGTTTTTTTTCGGAATTTCCCGAGGAAAAAAGATAAAGAAGTCCTCCATAAAGGATAATAGACAAACAAACTGAGACAGAAATAACAACAAGGAGGCGAAAAAGGTAAGCCATAAAAAGAGGGAAGATCTCTTGTTGTGACTGGACTTGATTGGCAATTTCTTGAGGAGAGAGAACTCCTGGAAGAGACGGATAAATAACCTCTGTTTGAGCAGAGACAATAAAGGAAAAAAGTAAAAGAAAAATTACTATGAATGAAAATAATTTCATTTAAAAATTATATCGCAAAAAAAGAGAAAAACAACTTAAAACTTATCTTCTAAAGAGAGGAAAAAGTGCATAGTGAGTTGCACATGAGTCATAGACCGAGAAGAAGTGGGAAAGGAGAAACGGATTACAGGTGTTCATGTAATGACTAGTGAGATTAGGGATGGGCTTTGATGAGGCAAAGACAACACATTCGTCATTTATCTGATCCCAGCTTGATCCAGAAGCTAAAATAATTGCGTAATCTCCTTCGATTTCTATTGACCATGGCTGAGTCCCGGCGGCTAAAGGAGTGAAGTTATCGGTTGTTGTTGTAAGTAATCTTTCTGATCCAAATTTATCTTCAAAGTCAGGCTTGTTATAAACAACAACTCTTCCGTACGGAGACTGTCCGTAGCGTTCAGCCCTAAAGACAGTAATAGAAAAGGTATTTGCTAAAATATCACCACTAATGTTTGTAAAGTTGTGTTCTGAATTGTTGGTTAAGATAAACTCGCACGGCCCTCTGAAGTTTTCTTTGCCATGTAAAACAACGATATAACGATAGGTTAGCTGATTATTTTCATCTAGAGGGTTAACGATTCGGATAGCCTTTATTCTTCCTTTTAAGTTTCCCAGCCCTCCTTCAGGAGAAGTAATTTTCCTTACATTTTTTTGCATTTCTTCGAAGTTGCTTTCATGGAAAGATCCACTTAAAGAAAGGTAAACTCCTGGTGAATTTACATTTTCTACTTCAATAATCTCTATTTTTTTCAACTCAACAAGGGTAGGATTTATAGAATTAAGAAGAACAAAAGAAGAGATGATAATCAGAAGACCGACAAACGAAGAAAGTATCTGTTTTTTACTTTTTTGAACTTTTAATGGTTCTCCTTCTGATGTCATCCATAAAAAACCTCCGTAAACAAGGGATCCAAAAACAACAATTCCGGCACTAAGTGTAAGAAAGCGAATGATGTATTTTAAGTAATTAGGAAGCTCTTCTGACCCACCAGCTACTGGACGATAATTATCAATTGAAGGATATTCAACTTCTAATCCTTGGGAGAAAACAAAAGAATCGGTGGCAAAAAACACAATGAGCAAAAGGAAGAAAAAGAGGCATAGAAGTAGAATCTTTTTTTTCATATATGGTTTATTTATCTTCTAATTTTGAATCGGAACAACAGAACCAATTAAAGTCGCTTGTGTTGACACGAGAACCGCTTACTATTGTCTTCGTATATCTTGGGATTCCCTTTTCTTCAACAAGTGGCCCAAAGAAAGGAAGCTTTCCTGCTCTTTTTCCCCCCAACACATCCTCTAAGTGTTCTGGACGAGTGATACATTCATCGAAACTAAATCTAGAGTAGTTAAGCTTTCTAGTAATTAATTCATGTTTGCTGATAAGTTTTTTTCCTCCACCGGCACACAAAACCTTCTCTGCGTCATCCCTTACATCTTCATTTAGAGAGTCACAGAGATTTTCAGTAGGGGTATTAAAGTGACCATCAGTAAGAAGTACAATGTGTGCGGCAATTTCTTTCATCTTTTCTCTTGTTTTTAGAACTTCTTGATGAGCAGCTTTTATTGCATTTAAATCACAGGTTAGTTTACATGCCCCGCAAGTATTAGGGCACTTTTCGTCTCCCTCACAAGGACAATCACAAGGACGAGCAAGTTCATTCATCTTTGCTTGTTGTTCGATAAGCTTCTTTCCTTCTTCAACATATTTATCTATTGTGTCTAATAACTCGATTAGATGTGCCCATGTTAGTTCGAAAGCCTCTCCTATTGGTATTTCCATATTACATTCTAAAAATTCACTAGGGGACATTCTTTGTAAGACACTTAGTGTTTGGCCTTGGTCTGTACTTATTCCTAGCTTCTTCACAATTTCGTTAAACTCAGTAGCTGATATTTTTGCAGGATCTATTTTGTGTTCATCTAAATAATCTTGAAGTTTTTTCATGTCAGTTTGAGCAAGAGTTTCTTTTGATCCAAGATCAGAGAATATTCCAGTTACCAAAGAGAAAACTTTTTGGAATATGTTCTGAGATTGTGGCTTCTTTACACTAATATCTTTTCCTATCTTTTGAATATCATTAGCTTTTGCTTCTTTAGCCAATCTTAGTGCATCTTCTACAATCTTCTTTGACTCAGGCATTCTTAGATAGAAAGTTGCTGAATCATTTTCTTCGATTACTCTTCCTCCTAATTCAATGCGATAAAGGATGTTGTTAATCCAGCGGCTCCAATCCCAGGTGTATTTTCCAATTTGTGATACTTCTCTATCGGTATCAATAACCACCTCTCCTCTTTCATAGTATCTTTTCTCAAGGAGTAAAGAGTTATATCCAAAAACCTGTTTATATCCTAAACTTTTAAGCATCACTACTTTGTATAATTGATATAGGTCTTCTTTAATAGGTTCTTTTGTTAAAAGAAGAGCTTCTAAGTCTTTTGCAAGCTGTGTCATGTGTCCTTCTATTTCTCCTATTTTAGCTTGTACAGCAGAAGCAATATCAGGACATTTAGGGCATTCTTCTTCCTCTTCTTCTTCCTCTTCACAACAACAAAGCATTCCATCTAATTCATCGGTTTTAAGAGTTCCTTCAGGACATTTTTCTGCGACATCACATCCGTCTTCTAGACAAAATGGTTCTTCTGGACAACAACAACCTATGGCATTTCCTTCTTCATCTTGAATTTCTTCACAGCCATGTTTAGCTTGTCCTTCAGAACATGATGGTTCATCGGTAAGACTATAATCTTCTCCAAACAACTGAGAACAGTCTATTTCTTCTTTACAGCAACAAATATCTTTCCCATTTACAGTCTCTGGTTCACATCCTCTTTCTAGTTGTTTTTGGTTACAAGTAGTTTCACTTTCTTTTTCAAGGCCATCGGAACATTCTCCTTCCTCTTTTTCAATACATTTTCCATCTTCACATTTTAGTTCTTCACAACATAGATTCTCATTATCACATTCTTCTCCTTCTTTGCCACATTTTTCTTCTTCTTCTTCTTCACAACAACAACACAGGTGAGATGGTGAAGGAGTATTTCCTCCACAATCAGTTGAGTCATTTCCGAGATTACAGCCGTCTGGACATTCGTCTTTATAAAACTCACAGTTTTCTGTAAAAGTATCTTCTTCCTCTTCTTCCTCCTCACAACAATAAATGGTTTTCCCGGTATCAGGATCTGTTATTTGTTCTACTTCAGTTTGGCCTTCTCCACAAGGATCTATTTGAGGAGAACTATTGTCAGGACACTTTTCTTCTGCTTCTTCATAAGTGAAAAGAGCCCATCCTCCTCTTACAAGCCCTCCTGCTACTCCTCCCAATATTGCACCTCCTGCTCCGCCAACTGCTGTTCCAAGAGCTCCTCCTAATATTGCTCCAGGAATAGCACCCACTCCGAATCCCAGTACTCCTCCTCCTCCTGCTCCAAAAACTGCCCCTAAATAACCTAGAGCTAAACCTCCAACCGTGGCTCCTGTCGCTCCACCCAACACAGCACCTTCTTTTGTTTCTTTCCAAACGTGTTGCCAGTATGAATTTCCTTCGTTATTTTCTGCAAAAACAATATTAAAATTTAGATGACTAAATGAAAGCTCTGTTTGATTTTGCATTTTAATACTTTCTTTTAGAACAAGGGAAGGTGATTTTTGAAGATAACTAATTGGAAGAGATGAAAGGGCGAGAGAAAGCACAAGAACAATAGAAACAATAGAAGTAAAACTTCTTTTTCTAATTCTTGTGAAAGGAACTTTTTTCTGTAGAGCAGTTACTTTGATAGATAAAAATAAGAAAGCAAGAAGGATAAGAATCACAAAAGACAAAGTTAGAAGAGATGTTGTTGGATTAAAAGCGGTAAAGAGAGAGGCAAAAAAGATATTTTGATAACTTGTTTTATCCGTATTTATTTTAAGAAACCCATTTTTTACGGGATCGATTGCTTTTCCGCAAGTATAAAGACACTCTCCTCTTATTATTGGCCCAATGTCAGTGTCTTTATCAAGAAGTATTACCTCGTAATGAAGAAGTCCCTTATCCTTGTCTGATATAAAAACCCTTCCAGATGTCCCTATTTCCCCTATCTTTTGCCCTTGGGATATTTTTTTTCCAGCCGTAGGTGTGATACTATTGATGTCAAGATGTACATAATGAATAATAAAATGCGTATCGGTTTTTTCGTCGTGATAAAGAATAGAGACAGCACCTCCTGCCGTACCTCCCATGTCGCCTGCATAAATTACAAAGCCCTCGGTTGTAGATTGAATTGTGCTACCAAGAGGCGCCGAGATATCCGTTCCTCGGTGTAATCCCCCAGTGTACTCTTCTCCAAAAGAAAATGTAATAGAACCGATTGGCTTTCCGTTGCCATCGACAAGAGGAGGCACCACGCCTGCTATCTTAAATAGATTTGGTTGATTAATCTGAACATAATCTTCACTAAAAAGAGATTTATCAATTTTTTCAGAAGTGAGTATTACTTCGTTTTCTGGCTTTTCCCAATCTGTGATGCCGGTTTTTTCAAATAATTTATTTATTTCAAGTACCCACAAAGGAGCTTTTTTTTCTTCCTTTGGAGTTACTTTTTTATTTATAGGAGGAGAGTTAATGTCTCCACCTTCTCCACAACATGGTTCTTTATCAGGGCACTTCTCTATAATTTCTAAAAGTTGTTTACTTCCTTGCTCTATTGCGTTTGAAGTATCTTCTGCTTTGTATGTTGCATTAAGTACATCGTAAAGCTTGCTTTGTGCGGTTTCGTTTAATATAGCGTCTTCAATTAAAAGTCCAAAAGGTATTTGATAATAAACATTCTTTATTTCCCATTTTAAATCCACCTTCCCTTCAGTTCCCGTCTTATCTATCTCTCTTTGTTGAAAAAGAACAAGTTGAGAGTCGAGAGTAAATAAAAGAGAATAAGAAGCAAAAACTATCAAAGATCCATGAAGCGCACTAAGCATCCAACTTTTTCCATGTTTTCTTTTTTCTGGATCACCAGAGGAAATAATGTAAATAAAGCCACCGTAAAGCATGATGCTGACGGCGACAGCAATTGAAACTACTAAAAACAGGTGGAAAAAATAGGTCATAAAAAGAGGAAGAATCTCTTCCTGTGACTGAACTTCTTTTAAAAATTCTTGTGGAGCGGCAACGCCAGGAATACTTGGGTAAATTATTTCCTGTGAAAAAGCAAAAAACGGCGTAACAACAAAAATAGCAATTAATAGCGACAAAAAAAGAAGTTTTTTCATAGATTTAGCTTTATATAGTAATTTATTTATTATAATACAAAATTTAAAAATTAAAACCGAGCTTTTGCTTTTTTCATTTTTTCTATTTCTTCCGGCGAAGAGGTAATAATCTGATCTTCTGTGTAAGACGCGGTTATCTTGATTGCTACGTGCTTTTGTCCAGCAAAGAAAATTCCCTCTCCTACTTCTCCTTCAAGAAGAATGAATTTTTCTTCTTCTGTAAGATTAAAAACTTTTTGGATCATATCGATTACTGCTGAAGACTGTTTTAAAAGTATTTTTAGCGCTGAGTTAGTAACAATTGGTTTTCCGTAACCAGATTGCATAAAGTCAGAAACATCTTGAGTAATTGTAGTAACTCCAAGCCAGTATTTTCTGGCTCTCTTTACAAGACCGAAAAGGAAAGATGCTCCATCTTCATTCTGCATCATCAGCCAAGCCTCATCAATCACAAATAATCTTTTTTTCAGAGAAGAGGAGACCGTTTTCCAGATATAGCGCATGATAATAAACATTGCGATAGGTCTCATTTCGTCTTCAAGATCTCTAATACCAAAAACCGTAAGATTGTTCTCAACCGAAATATTAGTGTGATGATTAAAAAAGTTAGAGTATGTTCCTTGAGTAAATCTTCTCAGGCGCAATACAAGTGGCCTTGTTCCCTCCATAGACTCTAAAATTTGTTCTAAATCAGAAAGTAAAGGAACTTTATCCGCCCAAGTATTAGGATCACTCTCGGGGGTGATATCTCTTGCAGCATAAGTTTCGGTAATTGCTTGATCGATGAGAGCATCTTCTTCAGGACCGAGACCTTTCAACATAATACGCAAGAGTCCAACAAGATTGATTGTGTTTGTTCTTAAAACTTCTGCAGCGCTTTCTCCTTCTCCTGGAATAGGAATATCAAAAGGATTAATTTGGTGTGATGAACCAAGAGATATATTAAAGAAAGCACCTCCGACAGACTCGGCAAGAGTCCGGTATTCGTTTTCAGGGTCGACAATAATAACTTCTATTCCACTCATTAAAGAACGAAGCACATCGAGCTTAACAAGATAAGATTTTCCAGCACCAGAAGTACCAAAGATTACTGCGTTCGCGTTCTCTAAAGAGAAGCGATCAAAGAGAACAAGAGAGCGGTTGTGCTTATTTACTCCGTAAAGGATTCCATCAGAAGACGTTAGATCAAAAGAGATAAAAGGAAAGATACTAGAAAGTGGTTCGGTGTTCATCGGAGTATGAGTTTGTAAAAGATCCATTCCATAAGGGGATGTACTGGTAAAAGCAGCCGCTTGTTGGAAGAGAGCAGGACGGACATAAATAACCTTTGATTCAAAGATAGACCTTAATACGCTTTCTGTTTCTTCTATCTCTTTTTCAGAATCTCCATAGATTGTGATGTAAAGACCAAAGTAAAACATTCTCTCTTGCGCGGATTGTAGGCGATCTCTTAACTCTTCCATGTCTTGATAAGCAGTCTCGAGCATGGGGTTTCTTACCAGCCCTTTTTCTTCAGTGTCCATTATTTCTGCCTGTACTTCTGTTAATCTTTTACGAAGTTTCTTTAAAATATCTTCCGTACTTGCTGGATGAATAAAGAAAGATATATCTAGTTGGACATTAAGATTGATAACTGGAGAAACCCATCCAGCGGTAATGTAGTGAGGATAAGAAAAAACAAAAAACGATCTTGAAAACTTTTCTTCTACGCGGAGTTGTCCTTGGAGTTCTTGAATTGAAGAAGGAGCAATAACATCCACGATTCTCAGCGAGTTTGTTTTTTCTTCAGAAGAAGAACTGTTTTCTCCTTTTCCAATTAATGTTTTAAAATCTTCTAATAATCCCATATTTTTATGATGTTAACTCTTCAGGAAACTCTGGATAATATCCACTCTCCGCACTTTTCGGATGGAAGAGTGACCAGAAAAGCTCGATAACTTCAATTGTCGTTAGAGGAGCACAGTGTAAACCACAACGACGAAGACCAAGAGCAACAAATTCCATTCTTTGGTAAAGTTGATCTTTTCCTCTCTGAAAACTATCTTCATTTAAATTAATGGTTCCTTTTGTGGTTTTTTTTGAACCTCCTATTGCGGGAACAGAATAAGGCACAACAACAAAAAAGTTTTTAGTATAAATAGACTCTCTAGTAACAAATTCTTCCAAAAATTCTCTGTAACCAGCAGTTTGCTGTTTTAAAAGTTCATTTTTCTGCTCTTCTTCTAATTTTTTTATCTTTTCGATATAGCCGGTGATGTTTGTTTTTCTTGATTGCACTACAATCTGGCAGGGGAAATCAAGAGAATTTAGAAAGGATTGGAATTGATAAAGAATGGCTTCTTGTTCGTCTCTTGATTTAAGAGCAATATTAATAGAAGAAACCATTAGAATTGATCTAAGTCCCTTGTTTTTAAGGATTATAATACCATCTCTTACTTGCTTGATGGGGATAAAATCTTGTGCACTTTTTGGCGCCATAATATTTTAGTTAGAAGAAAAAATTAAAATGTTTCTATCTTGCTAGCGATATCTCCAAGACTTCCTCTTTTCTTTGACTTAGGACCGCCTTCTTCTTTTGTTTCTTCGGGAACAATTTTCATTCTTTTTGGAAAAGCTTCTTCTAGAGGAATAATTTTTTTCTCCCAGATGTATTCTCTTGAAGAGATGCTAAAAAGAATCATTTTTCTAACATATTCCGGAAGGGGTTGTCCTGCAACTTGAAGAAAAGCGAGCGATACTCCTCCTGCTCCCAAGATAATTGCAATAGGAAGGAAAAAAGGAGATCCTCCCATAATGAAATATAAAAAAAGAACGACAAGACCAGCTGCGCCGATATATAACAGTTGTGAAAAAGTTGCTGGGCCAACAATCTTGGCTTTATAATCTACGTGTCTTGGTACTTTATATTGCATTATAGTTATCCTATCGGCTCTCGATAGGCGTCTTTCTTAAAATCATCTTTTACAATTTTAGCTGATTCTTCATTTTTAATGGTTTTTTTTTCAATATCTTTATCTTTTTTATTCTTTATTCTTTCTAGTTCGGAAAAAATTATTTTATCAACACTTTCTGATATCTTTTTTGCTTTTTCTTCACTTATTTCTAGCCCGTCTCTAAGGGTTATTATAAGATTTTCTTTAGGAAGTTTTCCAAAAATTACATAGGTGATGCGAAAAGCAATGCCTTCTACCAAATCTTTTTCGGTAATTTTATTTTCAATACAGATATTGGCAATTTTTTGTGAAGTTTTTTTGCTTAGGACAAATTCAATAATCTCTGAAGAGAATGCTTCAAAAAATTCCGGATATTCTTCTTGTAAGTTAATAATGTCTATTTCTTTATTCATGTTTATTCTTTTTGTGGTAATACATTTTTTCTACAGAGAGGGCAAAATGTGGCGTCACCACTAACAGTTGCTCCACAACCACTACATTTTTTGTCGGCTTGATTTTGTTGTTTTCCAGCAGAGTCAATCTTTAATGAATCTGGCTTTTGTTTTGCTTTTTCACTAAATTCAGCGGCAATATTTTTTGTTGCATTTTCCATTCCTCCGCTTGCTATAGATGCTGTTTCAGTTATTGGCATTCTCATTCCTATACCTGAATTAGAGGTACCAGCTGATATATCACGCTTATGGAGCATTCCACTTTTTGCAGAACCAAAAGAAGGTTTATCTGAAGATTTTCCCGAAGAGAGCGGAGAAGACATGGGTCCAGGGCTAAAAGCATTTTTAACAGCAGCAGAAGCGGCCATTGTTTTTTCTTTAAAAGTAGATCCGGGCAGTTGAGAAGCTGCTTTTCTTGCAGAGCCGGATGCCCTTTGAAAGGTTTCAATAATTCCTTTTGATCCTAGGGACGCAATAGATAGAGAAACTAAAAAACCAAAGAAGATAAAGAAAAGGGGTATGAGGAGTGGGAAAACTTCAATGAACGCTCCGATATCCATTTCATGATACTTAGTAACTGATGGCATCATTACTTCTTCAGTTATATTACTAGCACTTGCCTGAAACATTATTTCTCCAAGATAGAGAAAGAATGCTCCCGTAATTCCTACAATACACCACCCAACAAACCATCTGAGCCATGTTTTAAAAAATGGTTGTGTTGCAGGAAGGATATAACAGAAAAGACCAAAAGGAGAGATAATAACAAGAAGCCAGATAGCGACATAGCGTAAGGCAAATAAAGCTCCGTAAAGAGAATAGATAATTCCGGTAAAAAGATTGAACAAAGTAAAGATAACCATCATTGCTACTGGAGTGATTATTTCTCCAGTATAACTTGTCCATTTGGCAATCGCTAAATTCGAAGCCATGGTTTCGTAAAGCCTACCTATTCTGGCGATAAAAAATGATTCATCGGCAATAGATGCGACAAAGTAGTTCATCATCGAGTTAGTAAAATCGATAAACACTCCCAAGATGACGGGAGTAAAGTTTACAAGGAGCGCAACAAGAACAAGACGAGGCAGTGTTTTTTGCCACTTGTAAGTTTCAAACTGTAATGATGTAGAAAGTCCGATGATTATTAAAATTAAAATAAAGAACATGTTAACAAAATCTCTCACAATACTCCATCCATAGAAGACAAATTCATTTCCTCCTCCTGCCCCTCCAGGAGTATAAGGAACATTAATAAATTCTGGACTAAGAGTTATTCTTAAAAACCAATCTGCAAATGTAGAAAAAACGAAAGAAATAGTAGCTGTAGTAAGGAGAAACACTCCAGTAATTGCACTGGCGGTTAGCTCTCCAATATTTGTGATTCCGTCAGCGAAGAAAAGAGGGAGAGAGACAATCATTAAAACCAAGAGAACTCCGAGAATTATCTTTTTTTCTTTTATTTTTTTTATCATCTCCCTTCAGTTTATTATTTTAATAGCCCTATTGTCAAGGACATTTTTAATCTATGGGTTCTCTATAAAGATCTTCTTCTTTTCTATTATTAAACTTTTTTGCTTCATTGATTTTTTCTGTTCCAATATTTTGAAAGTCTTCGGCACTATAAACCTCTTTCAAAAGATGTTGAGTTGGATAAACTATAAAGCGGATAACTTCGGTCGCAAGTTTCTTGGAAAAATCTTCTTTTAAGATAATTTCTTTTTGAATCACTGAGCTGATGTGCTCGGGAGGAAGAATTCCCAAAAAAAGATGAGCAATAATTTCAGTAATTCGCCATATTTCTTTATTAGTTAATTCAAATCTTTCAGATATCTTTTCAATACGATTTGATATATCATCTTCCCAAAAAAGATGTTGCATTTTTTTAGGGAGAGATTCGTACAAATCATGATATTCTTTTTGCGTGTATTTTTTAAGCATGATTTCTATATTTTTTATTATGGTGTTGGAGGTTTTACATTAAGAAGAATATTACCAGGTCTAGTTCTTATCTCTTTTGCCATCTGAGGATTAATTTCTTTTAGTGCATTATAGAGATGTTCCGGGTTGTTTGGATTTCTTCCTGCTGCTGCAGCCCACGCACCAAGATATTCATCTGCTACTTTAACACCACTGACACCACTAGACCCCTTGATGAAGTTCTTTAAATAAGAGGTGTCTTGAGACTCCATAATTGCTTTCATAAATTGATGACCAAGACTCTGCTGTTCTGTGGTTCCTTTATTTATTGCGTCAACGATTTGAGGTGCTGCTTTTTCCATTTTATCTCCCTTAAGATTTCCCAATACAAGTTCTTTAATTTTTTGTTCTTTATTAGCACCCGAAAGGCCTCTTGTTTCATGTTCTATAAAATGAACAGGGAGAGCTCTTTTAAGGTCACTCTTTAGACCAGAAGATTCAGCCTTTTTATAAATTTGATCAAATTCATTACTAGTTAAAACGTCTTTAAGACCTTCTAAAAATTCCGTCACAACACCAGCCTCTTTGGCGGCAAGAATTGCTCCTAATTTTTCTACTCCCGCTGTTCCTCCCATAGCACTTCTGTAAGCATTTGCCATTTTTTCTGGAGAAGCTCCCTTTAATTTATCTGCAAATTCATTAGCGGATTTCTTTTCAGCTTCTCTTATTTCTGGACCCAACCTTGTGCCAATTCTTCTCAAAGCAAAACTTTTAGCTCTTTCCCAAACATTTCCTCCTCCTGGAGTTGTGGGGATAGACTTAGACCAATCAGACATCATATCTTGGAAGGGCTTGCTTTCTGACATTTGATGTTGATAATATTTTTTACCACCGCTTCCAATTGCTCCCGCATAAGGGACAGCTGCTTTAATAAGTGCTGTTCCTTGAGCGACAATTGCTTTTGCGAGATCAGGGATAAAGCTTTTAACGACACTAAGAATAACCATAAAATAGATAAGAAGAATAAGGTGAGCTATGAGATTGCTACTTAGAAGCTTTGAAATAAAAGCAGGAGCATCTTCTGCAGCTGGTTCAATTAAAGAACTTGTTAATGGAGCAAGAGCAAGACCGACATACATTAAAAAAATAAAAATTACTCCGACAGAAAGCCACTGGATAAGGTATTCCAACCATTTTTTCCACCATTTTTGTGTTTCAGAGAAGATTAAAGAAAAGAAGGCCAAAGGACCAAGAATCGCCAGTATTTGGATAATAAATATGCGTGCGACAAAAACAACGAAATAAAATAAGAAAGTCCCTGTCATCAAAAACATAATCATTCCGTAAACAAGAAGCTGTATTATAATTGGTAAAATCTGTGTAGGGAAAAAGAGTATCCATCCCACTTGAATTGCAACATTTAAATAGGGAACTAGAAGAGCAACAACAATACTGGTAAAAAGACCAAAAATTTTTAAATTAATTTCTCCACCCAAAGTAAGAAGAGGTTTTATGGCATTATAAAGTATATTTCCTCCGTCTTCTGAAAATTGTTTTGCAACTGAATTAAAAAGAAAGTTAGAGACATCAATTCCCAGTCCAACAAAAAGTAGAGTAAAGTTCATTAAGAAGGCGACGACAACTAATCGGGGAAGAAGTTTTTTCAGATGATAATTTTCGTATCCTAAAATGGTTGCTAATGCAATAACTACGAAGGCGATAAGAAGGAGCATATTCCCTATTCCAACAGTAAAGCTCCATCCGGCTTGGACCATTGCTGATGCATTTCCCCCCATTACAGTTAGAGCCTCTGGACTAATATCAATTACTGCCTGGAGAAGGGTTGTGCTAATCCATAAACCCATAAGACTAATTGCAAAGAAAAAGTAAGATCCCATAAATAACGTCATTAGAGGACCTGTTTTTTCTGAAATAGCATCAAGGGCCATCATTCCTGCGTCAAGAGCAAAACCATCTACGGCAATTGGAACTAATACAAAAAGAAAAATAAAAAAGATTATTTTTGTAGATAACGAAAACAATTTTTTTTTATCAATTAACATCTTCTACAACGAAGCAAGTTATTTTTTTCTCAACTTCTCCAAATAAAGCATGTGCAAAGTTTTTATTAGGGAAAGTGATTGTTCCTATAATTTTTCCACAAGCATTCTTTTTAAAAAGTCCTTCCTTTTTTTCTTCATATATTGTAATTATACACGGACCGGGTTCAATATAGTTGTTGTTATAAATTTCTCTCCTGTGGAAAAAATCTGGGCCAAATTTTTCCACTATTTCTTTTTCTTCTTCGGTCATTTGGCGGAACGCCTTACCAGACTGATAATCCATCAAAAGATTAATGTTTGTATAGCCTTGTTCTTGAGGATAAATGGGACCGCTCGTTGTTCCAGAAAAATCAGATTTTTCATAAAAAACAACAAACTCACAAGGCAAATCTTTTTCATCATATAGAAGTTCTTCATCTTCATACATGTTGTCGTCCCAGAGTGATGGAAGAGGCGTGAGGACAGTTAGTTGAGGATTGATTGTATTTAGTATCAGCCAAGAAGACAAAAGAAGACTTAGTCCAAGAAGAACTGACGTTATTCTTGCTTTTGCCTTTGCTTGTTTGCTTGGGTTACCACCGGATGTCATCCACTCAATGCCAGCGACGACAAACATTGCAAACGTTAGAAGCCCACCTAATCCAATTCCCCACCCATAAGTGTAAGCGATGAGATCGTGAAATTCAGAATCATCCGAAAGAGAGACTCCTGTTAGTGGAGCTGATGGCCAGTTAATTTCTGTTCCGTAAATAATTATTGGGAATATCAGAAAAACGGCAAGAAAAAATATAAGTATAAGTTTTTTAGATAAACACATATTTATTTTTGAATTCTATCACAGCTAATTGATTATTTGAATAGAAGAAATAATATAATCGATGATAATTTGCGACGTAGATAGTTTTTCACCAAAAAAGGTGACAGAAAATAAATAGCACTTATCGTCAATTAAAAATACTTTAGTTGTGTAGCTCCCCTTTAATTCTTTAGAATAATCAACAGAAATAGTTGAAAAATATTCATTTTCAGATATTTCTTGGAATGAAGCATCTAAAATCTTCCCTTCTTTTTCTATCTCTTCCTTAAACATTTCTACTGCAGTCTCTGGATTGTCCGTTTCCATTTCAATAACAGCAATAACGGAAGGATAAACTACTTTATCCGCATAAGCAACAAACAAAACATTTAAGTCTTTTAAGTTCTCTTCACTTGATATTGCCCAAGAAGATGGATAATCAAATCTTACCCTATCTTTAATAACCTGCCTTGCGTAAATAATGTTTTTCTCTTCTTCTTCTTTTCCAAAATCAATTTTTTTTGCAATTTCTTCTAAATTTTCCTCAGAAAAAATATCATCAAAATTAGGAACCCCAATCTCTTTATAGGAGGAGAGAGAAAAATTAAAATCAGCGTTACCAATTCTCTTGAATCTCCAAAAAGAAACAGTCGCTAAAAAGATAATCATAGCGATGCTGATATAAAGTGTTTTTTTATCTTCAGACTTCATTTATTTTTTTAGATAAGATAATCCACTCTTCTATACTTAATGTTTCAGCTCTTCTTTTTTTATCAATGCTAATACTTTCCATTTTCTCTAACGCAAGAATTAATTTTTCTTTTCCTTTACCATTAAAAAGATGGAAGTTTGTTACGAGCTGTTTTCGAGGATGTGAAAAACCTGCTTTAGCAAGGAGAAAGAAGTTTTTTTGTAAGTCTTTATATTCTTTATTATAAGGAATAATGCTTAAAATGGAAGAAGTTACTTTTGGTTGAGGATAGAAGGAACATGGAGAGAGATATGAAATTATTTTTGGTGTCGCAAAAAACTGTACAGACACCGCCAAAAGATTCATTTTTGGAGGTTTTGCGGTTATTCTTTTTGCTACCTCTTTTTGAATCGTTAAGACGAGAAGTTTTGGTGGGTTTTTTTCTTCTAAGAATTTTCGAATGATTGCTGAAGTTATATAGTAGGGAACGTTGGCCACCACCTTGTAATCTACCTCATTTATTTTATAAGAAAGAATGTCTTCATTTATTACTTCTACATTTTTTAATTTCCCGACAGTTTCTTTTAGTAAGGGGATAAGATTTTTATCTTTTTCTATTGCAATTACTCTTTTGGCATTTTTGGACAACTCCAAAGTAAGCGTTCCTATCCCAGCGCCAACTTCAATAACGATATCTTCTTTTGAAAGATTTCCTGCGGCAACTATTTTTTCTAAAGCAGACTTATCAATGAGGAAAATCTGCCCCATTTTTTTTGAAAGAAAGAGAGAGTGTCTTTCAAGTAGTAATTTTAGTTTTTGCGTATTTGTAAGTTCAGTCATTGACTTTTTGGCTCTTTATTATTACTATTATAGAGTAATTATTGTAAATTTAAACCCTCTTTTGGAGCCCCGTAGAAAGGGTACCTCTAAAGTGTAAAAAAAACATTCATACAATAATTAAAATTAATAAAAGGAAAAGAACAAAAGAAGGAAACCTCCTTCTTCTTTTTGTTTTATTCTTTTTTAGTTCATTTTTTTATTTTACAGCAACTGAAATACTTTTTGCAGAGAAAAACGATGACGGCAAAAAAGTAAATGGAGATGATCTTTTTCTTACTTGTGAAGAGTCAATAGCTGAAAACCTAGAAGATATTTCTTTTGTATATGAAAACTTTATTTTAGCAGAGTCTTCTCCTTGTTTTATAGAAAATCAAGTTTTTGGAATGGAGACAAGTGAATCAAGAGAAAGTTTTATATCTTATAAGGTAGAGGATGGAGAGAACATCTCTATTATCGCTGATAAGTTTGGGATTTCTTCAGATACAATAAGATGGGCCAATGATGTTAAAGGAAATACCATTAAAGAGGGTGAAGAGCTTTTGATACTTCCTACAACCGGAGTTATGTATTATGTCGAAAAAGGAGATACATTAAGTGAAATTGCAAAAATTCATAAGGCCAAGACGGAGGATATTCTTAGTTTTAATAATATCGAAGAAAAAAAGATTATTGCTGGTGATAGATTGATTATTCCCGGAGGAACTCCTCCTCCACCACCAGTAATAAGAACAACTCCAACAACAAGAATTGCGTGGTCTTCTTTTATCAATCCTGTTCCAGGAGGGAGGATATCACAAAGAGTTCATTCTTATAACGCGGTAGACATTTATAATCATTGTGGAACCCCAATAGTTGCGGCGGCGGCGGGCAGAGTTACTCAAACCGGATGGGGAAGTTGGCCGGCAGGAAATTTTGTAAAAATTGATCACGGATCGGTTGTTATATTGTATGCTCACATGCAAAATATACATGTTTCTACGGGAGACTATGTTTCACAAGGGAAGCAAATTGGGGCTGTTGGAAACACTGGAAGAACCATCGGAAGAACCGGGTGTCATCTTCACTTTGATGTTCTCTCTTTGAAAATTAGAAATCCTTTCGCTCATCTTCCTACAGGAGCAAGACCATAAGAAAAAACCGGAGACAGTCTCCGGTTTTGTGATTGAAAAAAGTTTTTATTAAGAGCAATTTTTACATTTTTTAATTTCAGGAGTTATAGATAATCTGTTAAAAGGTATCTCTTTCTCACAAGCCTCACATTTTCCATAATTATTTTTCTTTATCTTTTCTAGAGCATCATTAACGTTTCTTAACTTCAACTCCAAAGCATGCTCTACCGGGAGAAGGGAAGAATACTCTTCTACCTCATCGGCTTTTTCTTCCATACTACTTCCTTCTACTTTTGGAAAAACCGTATCCCAATTATCTTGACCAAGCCCATCTTTTTTGGCAAAACGAAGAAGGGATTCTTCAAGTGAAGATCTGCTTTCTTCTAGTTTTCTCTTTAAGCCTTCTAATTGTTTTTTGTCCATTTTATCTTCCTAGATAATAATATCTTTCAATAATATTTTTAATACTCTCAAGTGATGTTGCAAACAGAAGTCGGTCTTCTGTGATGGCATAATATATCCCCGCACCGCCACTACCTTCTTTATAACGAATGGAAAAAGAAACAGGTAAATCTCCCTTGTGGGTTGTAGTTAAAAACTCTCCAACAGAAGAAATCTGTTGGTCCCATTCAGCAAAGAAAAAACGGAAATCTTCAGCCATCGTTTCTTCCCAAGGACGCATTAGGGTCCACTCTACATCATCACGAACACTTTTGTCAAATTTGACAGAGAGTGCGATTCTTCCAGTTATTTCTTTTGTGTAGACAAAAAGATTAAAATCTTTTTCTATTTTTGTAAAGATATTTTCAGGAAATTTAATTTGAAAAATGTTAAAGAAATCTTCAAGATTAGAGGAGCGAATATTTTTTGCACCATCTCTTTGATCATCAATAATTATGCGTATCAACTCTCCATCTTTATTATCGCGAACAATTTTTTTTAAATAAAGAAGGTATTCCTCGTTTGCCGTAATTGCAAACCTGTCAATACTATCTTTTTCGGGATAGAGCCTTATTGAAGGAGGAGTTGCTCTTGGTATTTGTATTTCATGAACAATTATTTCTGGATTTATTGGCTTTAGTTTTGGGACAAAAAATGCACGATAGAACATTGTTATTGAAGTTGCTGCGATAGATATCAAGACAAGAGTAATAAAAATTCTCATCCAAAGTTTTGTTTCTTCTGTAGGTTTTGGCGGAATATGTTCTTTTATCTCGGGGGGGATAGTGGGTTCTTCTAAGGGTATTTTTTTGGGAATCTTTTCTTCATTAATAATATTATCTAAGATGTTAGCAGAAGTTAATCCTCTATTTTTTTCTCTATTAAAAAAATCTTCCTTGTGGGGATTTTGTTTTTTTATTGCCTCAAGTATCTGTTCGTCCTGCATGCCTCGCTCTCTGGCTTTTTTGATTGATTCTGCAAAATTCATAGGTTATAAGAAGTTTAATGCTAAAAGAATAAAGGCACCCAAAAAAAGTATTCCAACAACAACTATTAAAGAGGTCGGCATTTTTGATAAGGTGGGCGGCGAGACATTTGTAATCATTTCCTCTCCAGAGCTTTCTATTTTCTGTGAGGAAGAAGAGAAGAAACTATTATCACCCATTCCTTCTCCCCGCTCCTTTGCTTCAATTCTCTTTAGAAATTGATTTCTCATTTCTTCTTCTCTTTTTTGGGCTTCTTTTGTTAGAATTGTTTTTCCTTCTTTAGATTGAGTTTCTTTTGGTGAAGAAGAAGGGGTATCTTTTTTCTCTGGAACAACAAAAGGAATTTCTTTTTTGACAAAGGGAATATTTGTAGGAGTAATGCTATTTTCTTGGGGAGAATTTTGTTTAATGATTTCATTTAGTATATCGGTAGATGAAGCACCTCTCTCTTCAGCCTTTTTTAAAAAGGGCTCTTTTCCAGGATTTTGTTTCCTTATTTCATTTAAAATCAGTTGATCGCTGATTCCTTTTTCTCGTGCTTTTTTAATTGATTCCACAACTTGCATAATTTTGTATTCTAATTTTTAAAAACGGAAATCTAAATCAGAAAGTTCTTCTTTTTTCTTAGGACTACTTTCAGTAGGAGCTTCTTCTGAATTATTTTCTTCTTTTTTTGGGAGAGAAAAATCTAAATCAGAAAGCTCTTCTTTTTTTTCTAGTGGAGCTGGGGGAGTTTCTTCTTTTAAAACTTCTTCATCTGGCATAGAAAAGTCTAAGTCAAATAAAACTTCTTCTTCTTTTGACGGGAGAGTTTCTTCTTTTGGTGGTGGAGGAGCCTCTTCTTTTTTGGGGAGGGGACGTGGTTTCTCTTGATATTTTTTTACATAGTCTTTTTTTGGAGCATCTTCTCCTTCTTGCTCTAGAGCAAAATTTATTTCGTCCAGTTCTTTAATAATATTTTCTTCTCTTTCTATTATCAAATCAACTTCCTTTAATTCTTTTTCTATTTCTTTCATCCTTTCTTCGATTTCCCAACGTTCTCTCTCGAGGACTCTTCTTTCAGATTCTGCCTCCCATCTCTTTTTTTCTATCTCTCTTTTTTCAATTTGGCTTTCGACAAACTGTTCTTCTTCTTCAAGTTTTCTTTCACTAGTTTTAGCATCTTCTTCTTTACTATAGATTTCTTCGAAAAGCTCTTTCTCCTTTCCTTTCTTTAACAAGAGATCTTCTCGTTTTCCTTCTAAAGCTCCTCTTATCTCTTGAACGCGGTCAAGCTCTTTCTCCTTTCCTTTCTTTCTCTGCCTTAATCCTATGGTCTTTCTTTTCTTTTCGAGTTTACCGTCACGAGAATCCAATCTCTCTTCTTCATTTAGAAGTTGTTGAAAGTGAAGTTCTACATTTTCTGCTCGTTTTTTCACTTCATCCATCTTTTCTTGTATTTCCCACTTTTCTTTTTCAATTTCTCTTCTTTTTTCTTCTATTTTCCAGTGTTCCTTTCCTATTTCTCTCTTTTCGGTTGAGTCTTCTGTGTTTTCTTTCTTTTTTTCAATTTCTTTTTCTAATTCTTCTACTTCATTTTCTCTTGATAAAATAACATCTAGTTTCTCCTGAATATGTCTTTCTTTTTCTTTTATACGGACTCTTTTCAATCCTAATTCTTTCTTTTCTTCATTTAAGAAAAATTTTCTTAGTTTTATTCTGTCACGCTCCTCATCAATTCTTATTTTTTCTTCCTTGCGCGCAACACTTTCTTTTTTATTTTTAATTGATTCTTCTCTGTTTACAAGATGACGGTATTTGATTTCTATTTCTCTCTTTTTGTTTTTAGGGCCGTTAAGCCGCTCTTTTACAGTCCATATTTTTTTCTCTATCTCTTTTATTTCTTCTTCTATTTCCCATCTTTTTCTTTCAATTTCTTCCTTTTCTTCAACGCTGTATGTGATACTTTCTCTTGCTTCAATGTTTTTTTTCTTTTCCCTTAAATCTCTTTCTTCTTGCTTGACGACGTGTAAATCTTTTCCGATTCGATCTTCTTCTCTTTTGCACTTGTCTATTTCGAGTTCAAGGATCTTTTTTTGCTTTAGTATGTCAAATAGTTCTTCGTCGAGCTTTTCCCTAACAATACTAATTTTTTCGAGATGCAGTTCTCTTGTTTTTTGTTCTTCACCAATCTCTTCTTCTTTTATCTTTATTTCCTCTTGTGAGGTGCTTTTTTCCTCTTCTCTTCTTTTCTTACTTAGTTCTTTTATCTTTTCTTCTCTTTCTCTTAGTTCTTTTCCTCTTTCCGTTTCTTTTTCTTTTTCTAAAGATTTTTCTTCTCTTCTTAATATATTTTTTTCTCTTTTTTCTATGTCGCACACTTTTTCTTCCATTTCTTTTATCTCTCTTTCAAGGGGCCAGCGTTCTTGTTCTACAACTCTTCTTTCTTCTTCCATCTGCCACGACTTTTCAGCAAAATCTTTCTCTTTCTCTGTGTCTTTTGATAACTTTTTCTCTCTATTTATTTTTATGATGCTTTCTTCAATTTCTCTTTCTTTTTTCAAAACTAAATCCAGCTTATCTTTAACGCGTGATATTTTTGCGATAAACTCTTCTTTTTCTGCGGATAAAGCTTCTTTTTCTCCAGCAGTGATTTCCTCCATATTTCCTAGAGGAGCTTTTTCTGAAGTCTTTTGTTCTTCTAGGATGTCTTTTTCGATCTCATCTTCTTCACTTAGATCTTCTTCCGTATCTGCTATCATTTCTTTTCTTTCGTCAATATCGTTTTTAAGTTTTCTTAGAAGTCTTTTTTCTTTTTCGATTTCACCTTCTATCTTTGAGAGCTCTTCTTCTGTCTCCCATCTTTTCGCTTCTATTTCTTTTCTTCTATCTCCCGCATCCCAACGTCTTTTTTTTATATCTCTTCGACTATCTAAACCACTTTCTTCTGTGGATTCTTCTTCTTCCTCTATTAATTTTTCTTCTTCCTCTATTAATTTTTCTTTTTCAATTATTTTTTCAAGACGGTCTTCCCACTTTCTCTTTTTCTCTTCTAAAAACTCTTCTTTCTTCAGAGCAAGAGAAAACTCTTCTTTTTTAGTTTTTAGTTCTGTCAAGATGAGGTCTTTTTCAACTTCTTCTTTTCGTTCTCCTAATGATAAAAGTTCTTTTTCAACTTCTTTTCTTTCTTCAAAAAAAGAAATTCTTTCATTATTTTTTTCGGAGAGAAGGGAAGTCTCTTCAATCTTCTTCGCTTCATTTTCCCACTTCCAGAGTTCTTTTTCTATGTCTTTTCTTTTATCTTCAACAACCCATCTTCTTTTTCCAAGTTCTCTTTCTTTCTCTACGTCATCACCTGCTAAAATTCTCGTTTCTTCCGTTATTTTTCTTTCTTCTTCATCAAGAGATTTCATTTGTTCTCTGAGAGAATCGATACTTTCTTTTACTTGAGATTCTTTTTCATTACTTCTTGCAATGAAAAAATCAACCTCCTCGAGTTTTCTTTCTATTTCCTCTTTCCTATGGTTGAGATTTTTTATTTTTTCTTCTATTTCTTGAATAGAATTTTTGATCTCGGAATCATTCATATTCCAATTTTATTTTTATTTAGCAAATAATGCAAATAATCTGTGATTTATTTTAATTTTTCTCTCCATTCTTTTTCTTGTTTATCGATATTTTCTATTTTTTTCTCAGAGATTTTTATTTCCAACTCACAGTTTTTTAATTTTTCTTGTATGTTCCATTTTTTCTCTTCTATCTTTCTTCTTTTCTCTTCTAAGAGCCATCTTTTTTCTTCGGCTATCTTTCCTTCTTCCGATTTTTTATTTTTGTATTCTTCAATCTTTGCTATAAGTTTTTCCTCTTTCAAAAGGATAGAAGAAAGCTCTTTTTTCGTTTTTCCTCTTTCAAAAGAGAGCCTGTTTAAGGAAGAAGCTATTCTTTTACGTAAAGGGGAGAGGCCTTTCAATTTATAATTTATATAAAGTTTGCTTTTTCTTGAGACAAGCGCATTTTCTTTGCTTTTGAGTATCAGCTCTTCTTTTTTTAGCTGTTCTATATTTTCTTCAATAGTCCATTTTTGACTCTCAATAAGTCTTCTATCTTCTTCTACCTCCCATCTACGTTTTTTTATTTCCATTCTCTTTTTAAAGCTTTTTTCTCTTGATGCTTCGAGTTCTAGCCTCTTCTTTTCTTCATCTATTTTTCTTTCTTTTGAAAGTATTATTTGTTTCTTATCCTCTAAAAGAACGATTTTCTTCTGAGCGTCTTCTTCTTTTTTTTCAATAAGTCTTTTTCTTTCTTTTACCTCTCTTATTTCTTCTCTTAATCTTATTTTTTCTTTTTTGATGAAGTGGAGGGTTTTTTCTTCTAGTAAACGTCCTTTTTTAAAAAGAAGTTCATTCTTTTTTCTTGCGTTGTCATTTATTTTTAATTTTAATTCTTCTATTTTTTTCGAAAGAAGAGAAATTTCTTTTTTAATAAAAAGAATTGTTTTTTCTTTTTCCCTCCTCTCTTCTTCGGCCCACCATCTTCTTTTTTCTGCGGATATTCTACGAGTCGATGTTTCGGCGGTAGAGGCTTCTTCTTCAGCCAATTTTTCTTTTTCTTTCAGGGTTTTTTCTTCACTAAGAGCTCTTCTAAAGTTGTTGTCAAGCTCTTCTTTTTTATCATGAAGATCTTTATTCATTTCACGGAGAGATCTTTCTTCTTCCTTTATTTTCCTAAATTCTTCTTTATAAAGGACTATTTTTTCTCTCAAAAACAAACTGTTTTTTATCAGGTCATTTTTGATTTTGTTGATTTTTATTTCTTCTTCTTCTCCGTGTAGTTCTTCTAAAGATTTCAGAATTTCTTTGATTTCTCTCCGTATATCGATAATCGCTTTCTCGATTTCCCAGCGTTGCTCTTCAATGCCTCTGCGATCTTCTTTGATTTTCCAATAAAGAGAAAGGATTTTTTCTTCCTCATTTTTATTTGTATTAAGCTTCTTGTTTTCTAATTCTTTTTCTTTTTCTTCTATTAGATACTCTTTCTCTGTGATTTCTTTTAATCTTCTTTGTAGTTCTTTGTTTTTTTCGTCTAAAAGGGTTTTTTTATCTATTAACGAAATCTTCTTCTCTTGTATTAAGGGAAGTCTGGTTGTCTCGTCTTCAAAAAAGGTGGCTTCTTTGCCCTGGGGTATTTCTAATTTTTGCCCCAAGACTTCTGCTAATCTCTTGACCTCTTCTCTTAATCCATCTTCTTTTTTGAGAATCCGGACAATTTGTTCTCTTCTTTCTTTTGTTGCTTTTATTTTTTCTTCAAGTTTCCATTTTTTCTTTTCACAGAGCCTTCTTTTATCTTCAAGTTGCCATCTTTTGTTTTTAAGTTCTTCTTCCTTTTGAGTAGAGTTTTGTACTTTTTCTTTGGCAATAATTATTTTTATATTGTCTTTTAAAGAAGTTTCTTTTTTCAAAACAAGTGACAGTTTTTCTTCAAGAAGTTGCTCTCTTTCTTCAAGTGTTTCTCTTTGTGAGAGAAGAACCGGTTTTTCTTCGGAAACAAACTCTCGGAAAAGTTTTTCCTTTTCCTTCTTCTTCTCTTCCATTCTTTTTTTCCTTTCTTCTTCTTCTCTTTTCCTTTCTTCTTCTTCTTTCTTCTTCTTCTTCTCTCTTTCTTCTCTCTTTCTTCTCTCTTCATCTTCTTTCGCCTGCTCTTCTTTTTCCTTTCTTCTTATTTCTTCAAGCTTCTTATTCTTTTCTTCTTTGGCTTTTTCTTCTTCTTCCACCATTCTCTTTCTTTCTGTTTCTTTTTTTCTTGCCCTCTCTAAGTCTTTTCTTCTGCGATTAATATTTTTTTCTTCCTCGGTTATTTTTTCTTCTACTTCACGAAGTTCTTTTTCTAGTTCAGTAATTTGATTTTCTAAAGTAACAAAGGCTCTTTTTTGATCAGTCGTTCGTTCTTTTATTTCTTGCAGATAAGCTATCCAATCTCTTGATTCTTCTTCAATACATTTTCTACGTTCTTCAAGGTGCCACCTCTCTTCTTCCAAAAACTTTCTTTCAAAAGTATCTTTTGATGATCGCTTTCTTTCTTCAATGTCGTTTTCTCTTACCTCAACAATCTTTTTAACCTTCGAAAGAATTTCTAGTTTTTCTTTTGTTCTTCTTTCTTTACTAAAGAGTTGTTCTAAGATTTTGCTTAAAAAATCTTTTTCGGTTTGTATTGTTTGAATTTTAGAATGAAGGTTAATAGTAGTAAGACGTAAATTAAGTACACCTTCTTCTTTTTCTATCACATCGAGTCTTTCGCGTTGTATTTTTTCTTCTGCTTGTACAGAAAAGTATTCATTAGAGAGACGCTGATCGTCGCTTTTTGCTAGTTCTATTTTTTCCTCCCAGGCCCACCTCTCTTTCTCTATTTTTTTTCTCTCGTCTTCTATCTCCCATCTCTTATCTTCAATCTCTTTTTGTTTTTCTGGATTTTGAGTTGCTCTTTGTACTTGTTGAATTTCTAATTCTTTCTTTTCAACATCTTCTCCTCTTTTTATTGCATCTTCTCTGTTCTCTTCAAGGGAGATAATATTTTTTCTGGATTGATTTTTCTTTATTTCTACACTTTCTTTGTACTGGATCGTGCTTTGCAGGGCTTCTTCAATTTTTCTTTTATGTTCTTCTTTTTCCTCTACGTCTCTTTGTTTCTCTTCTTGCTGGTTATAAAACTTGGCAGAGAATTCCTCTATTTTTGTTCTCATTTCTTCTTCCCACTTTTCACGCAAAAGATTTTCTTCTTTTTTTATCTCCTCTTCTTCTTTCTTTCGTTCTTCTCTCCTTATCTCCTCTTCTTTTCTTTCGTTCTCTGCCAAAAGTCTTTTTTTCTCTTTTTGACGAGCTTCCTCTCTTTCTCTTTTTATTCTTTCAATTTCTTCTTCTACTTCTTCAGTAGATCTCTTTAAAGCTTCCTCTTTTTTTCTTTTTTCTTCCTTTCCTTCTTCTCTTATTTTTTCTAAATCAGTTCCCAGAGAAATAATTTCTTTTTTCTTTTCTTCTACTTCTTCTAATTTTGTGCGTAGTTCTTCTTTTAAGGAAGAGATATCTTCTCTGGTTTTTTCTTGCAAGTTTTTTCTTTCACTAGAAGTATCTATCTCTTTTTTGAGAGTTTCTTCCCAGTATGCCCTTTTTTCATCTTCTGCTTTGGAAACAATTTTTTCAAGCTTCTCTTTTATTGTCGAGACTATTTTTTCTGTTTTTTCAAAAAAATCAAAATCTTTTTCGAGAAGATTAATTTTCTTTTCAATCTCTAACAACAATAAAGATAGGGAAAGAAGGACCTCTTCTTTTTTGATTAAAGACAATTCTTCTTGTAAAATCTTTTCTTCAAGACCAATTGAGAAGCGAGTAAAATAGAGATGATAAAGCTCTTCTTTTAGTTGATTGATTTCTTTTTCTTGATCCCAAAGAACTTCTCTTTCTTGAAGAGTAATATCTTCGGTTATGGTAGTCGGATATTTGTTTTCGAGATCAGAAAGATTTTTATTAATTTCTTCTTCTGTTGTTTCACTTTCTCTCTTTTTTTCTACTGCGGAAATTAGTTTTCCTTCTATCTCTTGTTTTTTTTCTTTTATTCTCTCGATGTCTTTTTCAATTCTTCCTCTTTCATTATTTTTTTCTTCCTCAATATTCTCTTTTTCTTTTTTTGTTTGTTCTTCCTTTTCTTTTATTATCTCTCTTTGTCGTTCTATTTCTATCTCTTCAAAACTTTTTTCTGTAGTCTCTTTTTTTTCTTCAGTGACATCTTCTTTTATAGGGTTTACTTCTTCTTCAACAGTATCTTCTTGTAATGGTTGTTTATTTTCTTCTTTTGCCTGTTCTTTTGCTCTTTTCTTTATTTCCTCAATGATCTTTTTTTCTGCAAGAGCATCTTTTTCTCTCTTTATTTGAGAGGCGATTTGGTCTTTTTGATGAACGTTGGAGAGTTGATTTTGATTATCAAAACTTTGAGCAGATTTTGCCCTTGCCTTTTTAAGCAAGAGATCTATTGATGGTTTGTTTTTTTCTTCTTGGCCACCTCTTTGAATACGGGCGATATCTCCTTTCATTGTCCGGATCCCTCCTTTTTGACTTTTTTCGGACATATTTATTATTTATTTAGCAAAAATATTTTGTATAAAAGTGTTCTTTCATTATAGAGTAAAATTTTACAAAAGCAAAGGGAAAAAACATTTTTGTTCCTTTCAAACACCAAAATAAAAAGGTGATGTAAATTCTTAATAGAATTTAGTCTTTCTTTGCCTGTTTTATCGAAAGACTAGTTTTTCCGTTTGCCTCTCTTTTAATAACTTTTACGTGAACAATTTGATCAATACTAAGTTCGTCTTCTACTTTTTCGATTCTTCTGTCCGCAATCTCAGAGATGTGTAACAGCCCTTCTTGTCCAGGAAGAATTTCTACAACAGCACCGAATCCCAGAATTTTGATAACTCGGCCGTCAAATATTTCACCCTCTTTAATTTCTCTTGTAATATTTTTAATCCACGTAACGGCGGTTTCTATGGCTTTTTCATCTTCCGAGGTAATCGAAATAAGTCCGGTGTCTTCTATATCAATTGCTACTTTTGTTTTTTCAATTATTTCGTTAATAATTTTTCCCTTAGGACCGATAACCTCCCCAATTTTCTCTGGATTGATTTTTAAAGTAACTATTTTTGGAGCGTATGGAGATAAATTTTTACGAGGCTCAGAAATTGTTTTTTTGATTTCTTCGAGTAGACAGAGACGGGTCTTTTTTGCCGCCTCTAGTGCTTTTTCTGTTATTTCTAGTGTAATTCCCTCTATTTTTACGTCCATCTGAATAACTGTCACCCCTTCTTCTGTACCGGCAACTTTGAAATCCATGTCACCGTAATGATCCTCTAACCCTTGAATATCTGTAAGAAGCTTGAAATCTTTACCTTCTTTTACAAGGCCGATAGAGATTCCTGCGACTGGTCTTTTAATTGGTACGCCGGCGTCCATTAAGGCGAGCGTTGTTCCACAAACTGAAGCCATTGAAGTTGATCCGTTCGAAGAAACAATTTCAGAAACACTGCGAATTGTATAGGGGAAGATTTCGGTTTCAGGGATTAGAGGAAGTATGCCGTTTTCACCGATCATTCCGTGGCCAATTTCTCTTCTTCCGGGACCCCGTACCGGTTTTACTTCTCCAACGGAGTAGGGAGGAAAATTATAATGATGCATGAAACGTTTTTTTCCTGAAAACTCCATTTCATCCATTAGTTGCTGTTCCCCTGGTGCACCGAGAGTAATAATAGAAAGAGCTTTTGTTTCTCCTCTTTCAAATAGTGCTGATCCGTGAGTTCGAGGAAGAATGCCAACAGAACATTTTATTTTTCTTAGTTCATCGAGTTTTCTCCCGTCTATTCTTTCTCCTTTTTTTAGAATATTGTCTCTTATTTCTTTTTCGATAACTTCTTCAAGACAAGAAAATGCATATTTAATTTCTTCTTCTTCCTTGTAAGTTTCTTTGATAAAAGCCTTAACTTCTTCTTTTAATTTTTTAACCTCTTCTTCCTTGTTGTCTTTTTTGAATATTTTGGATAATTGGTTTTCCGTTTTTTCTTTAATAACACCTTTAATTTCTTTATTTGAAAAAGAAAGAGGAAGTTCTATTTTTTCTTTACCAATTTCTTTCCTAATTTCATCTTGAAAGTCACAAAGCTTTTTGACTGGTTCTTGAGAAAAGAGAAAGGCGTCCATAATAGATGATTCGGTTTCTTCTTTAAAGGTACCTTCGATCATATTTACAATAAATTCTTTTTCTTCGTCAAAAAAACCACTGATAATGATATCTGTTTTACCTTCTCCTCTTTCTTGATAATTTGGATTTAAAATATGGTCATTGTTTCTACCAATACGTACCGCACCCAGAGGCCCGTTCCAAGGAATATCAGACACATGAAGTGCAAGAGAGGCGGCGATCATTCCCAGTACTCCAGGATCATTTTCTTCATCCCAAGAAAGACAAGTAACGATAATTTGAACTTCTCTTTTCATCTCTTTTGGAAACTTAGGGCGAATTGCTCTGTCAATCATTCGAGAGATAAGCGTCGCTCTATCTGACGGTTTTCCTTCTCTTCTTGTGTATCTAGAACCACTTATTTTTCCTGCTGCATAAAACTTTTCTTCATAGTTTACCGAAAGAGGAAAAAATCCTTTATCTACGTCCTCATCAGTCATTACTGCGGTAGCAAAAACAACAGTATCGTTGTAGCGGACCAATACTTGTCCGTTTGCTTTTTCTGCTAAATTCTCCGAAGACATAGAAAGCTCTCTTCCTCCAATGTTTAAACTAAACTTTTTCATTGTATTTTTTTTTATTTCTTGTAGTTCTTTTTTGAGGCGTTGATGTTAACAAAAACCTTTTACTATTTTCTTCGAGGTTTATAAACTCATCGGCAGCTTCTTTTAATTTTAACGAAGCAGAACGTTCGAAAGCAAGCACCTCTACACGCTTTCCTCTATTTTTTAAGTATTCAACGAGAGGGACAAAATCTCCATCTCCCGTAACAAGTACAATAGCATCCATTGCTGGAGACATACGAATTGCATCAACCGCAAGACCGACATCCCAGTCTCCTTTTTTAAATCCACCATAAAACTCTTGGAGATCTTTAACTCTGATTTCGATGCCGAGATTGATGAGAGCTTCAAAGAATGATTTTTCTTCTCCTGTTTTTGTTTTGATTACGTAGGCGAAAGCGCGGATGAGATTTCTCTTGCTTACGGCGGTTTCCACTACTTTACTAAAATCTACTCGAGCGTTGTAAAGATTTTTTGCAGAGTGATAGAGGTTTTGAACATCAAGAAAAACGGCAACGCGTTGTCCTTTGTGTTTGTTAATCATATCTTATTTTTTAAGTCCTATCTTTTTGATAAGATCTTGGTATCTTTTTTCGTCCTGTTTTTTAAGATAAAGTAAAAGTTTTTTTCTTTTGTTAACCATTCCTAAAAGTCCTCTTTTTGAATGGATGTCTTTATGATTTTCTTTAAGATGGACAAAAAGTTTTTTGATTTGTTCTGAAAGCAATGTTACCTGTGATTCAACACCACCCGTATCTTTATTGTCTTTTATAATCTCTTTTTCTTCTTCTTTTGTTAACATGATATTTGTTATTAATTTAAATTTTTAAAGCGAAGGGTGCCCCCGGTAGGATTTGAACCTACGACACTCGGCTTAAGAGGCCGCTGCTCTGCCAGACTGAGCTACAGGGGCGTGTATATTTAGAGGCTAGCAAGAAATATTTATGTTTGGCCACTGAACATCTACTACTCCTAGAGCATTAAGAATCATTGAAACCAAAAAGTGTGCACCATAAACTATTGCGATACCGATAATTACACTTGTTAATACGTTTCTTGCAGCTGTAATCTTACTAGAATCTCCCATTGCGGTATAAAAAAGTATTCCTCCCCAAACAAAGAAAAGAGCAGCTACCGGAGGAACGATTACTACCAGCAAAAATTGTACAATATTGGCAAAAAGCTGAAAAAGATCACATAACTGACACACCTCTTTTCCTGTTCCAGGACCACAAGGGACTAGTCCTTGAGCACTTGTAAAAAGAGGGATTACTATCAGTAGAAAAAATAAAGTGACAGATATTATTCTCTTTTTCATGTTAATAATTATAGCTTTTTTTTGAAAAAATGGAAAGTCAAAGTGCCCCGGGAGGGATTCGAACCCCCAATCCACAGTTCCGAAGACTGTTGCTCTATCCAATTGAGCCACCGGGGCAAGCGTTATTTTTACAATACCAGAGAAATTACTTGTGTCAATCTATTTGAAAAAGAAAGACGAATAGAATAGAATTAAAAAATATGAATTTTCCAAAAGAAGTAGAAAACATAATAAGAAAAATAGAAGAAGAAGGATATGAAGCCTTTCTCGTTGGAGGGTGTGTTAGAGATACTTTACGAGGGGTTGAACCAAAAGATTTTGATGTTGCAACAAACGCTGACCCAAAAGAAGTAGAAAAAATATTCAAAAAGAGTCTTTATAATAATAAATTTGGAACAGTAACTGTTTTTACGAATTCTAAAGAAGAAAGATTGAGAGAAATAGAAGTTACTACCTATCGAGAAGAAGACGATTATTGCGATCAAAGGCACCCCGAAAAAATTATCTTTGTAAAAGATATTAAGGAGGATTTAAAAAGAAGAGACTTTACGATCAACGCGATGGCTGTTTCTCTTTCAAAAGAACTAATAGATCCTTTTTTTGGGAAAGAAGACCTAGAAAAAAAAATAATTAGGGCTGTTGGTAGTCCAGAAGAAAGATTTTCCGAAGATGCGCTAAGAATGATGAGAGCGGTAAGATTTGCTTGTTCCTTAAATTTTGAAATTGAAAAGAGAACAAAAGAAGCTATTAAAGAAAATGCAGAGCTTTTAAAAAATATATCGAGCGAAAGAATTAGAGATGAGTTTGTAAAGATAATAATGACACCTCGTGCGTCAGAGGGGATAGAAGAGTTAAGAAAATTAAATCTTTTAGAGCAGTTTCTTCCTGAGCTTGTCGAGGGATACGGAGTAGCGCAAAGCAAACATCATATTTATGATTGCTATAAGCATGCGATATATTCTCTAAGATACGCGGTTAAAAAAGAATTCAGTTTTCATGTTCGCATTGCGGCGTTACTTCATGATGTCGGAAAACCAAAATCAAAACATGGAGAAGGAGAAGAGGCAACTTTTCATAATCACGAAGTTATTGGAGCAAAGATGACGCGTAACATCTTAAACAGATTGAAATTTAAAAAAGAGGATAGAGAAAAGATAACTCTTCTTGTTCGCTATCATCTTTTTTATTATAACGTTGGGGAGGTTTCAGAAAGTTCAATAAGAAGACTTTTGCGAAAAGTAGGGAAAGAAAATATTGAAGAACTTCTAGAGGTAAGAATGGCCGATAGGATAGGGTCTGGCGTTCCAAAAGCAGAGCCGTACAGATTGCGACACATGAGGTATCTTATAGAAAAAGTTTCGCAAGACGCAGTTAGCACAAACATGTTAAAAATTACCGGAAACGACGTAATGGAGATAATGAGCACTTCTCCCGGCCCAATAATTGGAGATGTTTTAAGTATTATCCTTCTAAAAGTTATTAATAATCCAGAATTAAACGAAAAAAAAGTTTTAATGGAAGAAGTAGAGAAAATAAAGAAGTTAAGCCCTGAAGAGATTGAAAAAGAAGCAGATGCTGCAAAGCAAGAAATTGAAAAAGTAGAAACGAAGCGTGATGAAATGACCAAAAAAAGATATTGGGTAACATAATGCTTGAAGTATTGCTATTTATAATATTTCTTTTTTGCCTAACCGGTGCTTATGCGGGGATAAAAGGAGCGCCGTGGATTCCAACTGATAAAAAGACAGTAGAAAGATTTTTAAAGTTAGCGGACATTAAGAAGGGAGAGAAGATTTATGATTTAGGTTGTGGAGACGGTAGAATAATTTTTGCATCTGCCCAAAGGGGAGCAGTGGCTGAGGGCTTTGAAATAGCTCTCTTTCCTTTTCTTCTCGCTAATTTTTTAAAGATTTTTGAAAAAGAGAGAAAGAATATCAAAATATTGTACAGCGATATAATGAATGCCAATCTTTTCGATGCTGACGTCGTTTATTTCTTTCTTTTACCCGCAGTATACCCAAAAATTAAAGAGAAATTAAAAAAGGAAATGAAAAAAGGAGCGAGGGTTGTTGTTTTCGTTTGGCCAATAGAAGGATGGACTCCACTTAAGGTGGATAAAGCAGAGAAAAGTTCCGCTCTCTATTTATACGAAATTTGACTTGACAACAGTCCATTAAAATATTATTATAAAAACAGGAAGGGGAAGGATTTCTCCAAATTTTCTAGAGTAGTTCTTTCCAATTTCTCCATTCTTCCTCTTCTTATTTATTCTTGCCAGGGAGGGAGGTGAGAAAAATGACGGGATTTAATCACCGTCAACTGCTGGTAGCTGTTATTGTTTATTCTCTTGAAGAAAACATTCAGGATGGTATCCGTAAATACGGGTCATCTTTGAAAAAAGTTGGAATCGAGAAGGATGAACTACTGCGTAAAGAACTTCTTGATATGTACGAAGATGCTGTCAAGGTCTTGCGCGAGAACAGCTAATCCACCAAAAAAGAGGAGAAAGACTAAGGACTTTTAGGGTAATGCTAAATACTTCCTCTGTTTGCTTTAAACAAGCAGAGCAAAAGATTAGCGAATAAGAACCTAAAAACACCCTCTTTCTCCTCCGAAAACAACGTGATTCTCTTCAATTAGGAAAGAATCCGTCTCCATAAAGGAGAGATAGGAACTTTTATAGTAAGCACCTCGCTGAAAATAAAAGTTTTCCTTCTCTCCTTTTTTCATTGAGAAAATAAAAGTCTCGTGATATTATAGTAGAAAGTAATATCTTAAAAGTATGGATCAAAAAATAAAAGAGTTATTAGAGAGAGGCGTAGATGAGGTGATTGATAAAAAAAACCTTGAGAAAAAATTAAAAGGAAAGAAAAAGTTGCGCCTTAAATTGGGGATTGACCCTACAAGTCCGAATCTTCATCTTGGGAGGTCTATTCCTCTTTTGAAATTACGAGACTTCCAAAAACTAGGGCACAAAATAGTATTTATTATCGGAGATTTTACCGGGGTTATCGGAGATACATCAGATAAGGACAGTGAACGTCCGATGCTTACAGAAGCACAGATTCAAAAAAACCTAAAGGATTATAAGGAGCAAGCCGGAAAGATCATTGATCTTGACGAAGCCGAGATTTATCACAACAGTGAGTGGCTAGGGAAGTTAAATTATATGGAGATAAGTCTTCAGGCAAACATTTTTTCTCTTAATGAATTTATTTCACGAGAGAATATTAGTAAAAGATTGAAGGAAGGGAAAAGAATATCACTTCGTGAACTGCTTTATCCTCTTATGCAAGGTTATGATTCGGTGATGGTAAAAGCTGACGTAGAAGTTGGTGGGACAGACCAAAGATTCAATCTTCTGACAGGAAGAAGTTTGCAAAAGTACTACAAACAGAATCCACAAGATATTATTACTAACCCTCTAATTGAGGGACTAGACGGAAAAAAAATGAGCTCGAGTATGGGGAACACTATTAATCTTGCCGATACGCCGAATGATATGTTTGGAAAAGTGATGTCTCTTAACGATGAACTTATTATCCGTTACTTTACGTTACTAACGAGGGTGGATATGAAAGAAATAAAAGAATATGAAAAGGCAATTGAAGGAGGATTAAATCCAAGAGACGTTAAAATAAAGCTCGCCAAGGAAATTGTTAGAATGTATCATTCAGAGAAGAAGGCGGTTGATGCTGAAGATTATTTTATTAAGACATTTTCTAAAAAAGAAACTCCGAGCGAAATGCCTGAGTTTAAACCAAAGGACTACAATGTTATAGAAGTTCTTTTTGAAAGCAAACTCACTTCTTCAAAAGGAGAAGCGAGAAGAGTTTTATTGCAGGATGGCGTTAAGGTTAATGAAAAGGTGATAAAAAGCGTAGATTATGATTTGAAATCAGGAGATGTTCTCCAAAAAGGAAAACTAAAATTTCTAAGAATTCTTTAGAAAACTAAAAGAGAAGAAGATGAGAAGGACGGCAACCACCGCTCCTCCACTAGGGACTCCCAGATAATAGGAGAAGAAGAGGCCAGAAGTAACACTAAAAAGGGATATAAAGAGTGCGATGTTTCTTGTAATATAGAAACCTTTTTTGAAGTTGATTGCTGTCATAACAGGTATTACGATGAGTGCTCCCACAAGGAGGGTTCCAATAATCTTAATCGACAAAGAAACACAAGCAGCGGTTAAAACAACCAGAACGTAGTTTAGTAAAGATACTTTTACGCCATCAACCTTGGCGATTTCTTCGTCTAAAGAAGAGAGAAAAAGTTCTCTGCGGAAATAATGCAAGAAGAAGATAATAGAAAAAGAGAGAAAGAGGATGATGTAAAGATCGCTCGAAGAAACAGTTGCAACACTACCGAAGAGAAAAGCAAAAAGATTCATTCCTGCCCCTCCCATAACACTAAAAATAATAACTGTTAGTGCCAAGCTTCCGGAAATAAATATAGCGAGAAGTGCATCTCCAGGGATTTTTTTTAAAGAACGTATTTTTTCAATAACGATAGCGGAAAAAACAGAAACAATAACTGCAGAAAAGAGTGGATAAATGTTTAGGAAAAAGCCGATTGTTATTCCAAGTAGCGAGATATGAGCTAATGTGTCGGCCATCAACGAGTAACGACGAACAACAAGGTAAGTGCCAATAAGAGGAGCGGTTATTGCAATGGCAATGCCCGCGATAAACGCCCTAACCATAAAGTCATAATTAAATATTTCCATAGTTAATGATTATGAAGGAAAAACTTAATTTTTCTTCCGTATAAATTTTCAATATTCTTTTCTGTAAGCGTTTCTTGTGGTGATCCAAAACAGAGATTCTTACCCCCCACACAGAGAACGTTTTTTGCTTCTCTGGCGACTACATTTATGTCGTGGGAAACGAAAATAATAGTGATCCCTTTTTTGTTTAATTCTTTTAAAAAAGAATAAAATTTTCCTTGTGAAGCAACATCTACTCCCGTACTTGGTTCGTCAAGAAACAAAATGTCAGGGTTTTTAACCAGAGCACGTGCAATGAAAACTTTTTGTCTTTCACCACCAGAAAGTTCTGATATTAATTTGTTTTGATAATCTTCTACATCAGTAATATTCATTACCTCTTTTATTCTTTCTTCGTTTTTTTTCTCTCCACTTTCTATGATTTCTCTAACCGTCGCTGGGAGCCCGGAAATCTCTTGTGCAGCTTTTTGTGGGACATAACCACATGTTCCACGAACAATAACAGTTCCTTTTTTAGGATGAAGAAGACCCAAGAGAACTTTAACGAGAGTTGTTTTTCCTCCTCCGTTTGGACCGATGATTCCAAGATAATCTCCTTTTGCAACAGTAAAAGAAATATTATTAAGCACGATTTGACTGTTATAAGAAAAGGAGAGTTCTTTGACTTCTATTTGTAGTTTTTCCATTTTATTCACAATCAAGAGCTGTTTCGAGTTTTGTTAAATTGTCTTTCATTACAGAAAAATAATCTTTTCCTTCTTCTATCTCTTTTTTGGTAAGACTAGCAACAGGATTGAAGACAAGTACTTCTGCACCTGTTTCTTTTGCAATAATTTCGGCAAGATTAGAAGGAATGGTTGTTTCAAAAAAGATATGATTTATTTTTTCTTCTTTTACTATGTCGGTAATTTCAGCCATTTTTTTTGCGGATGGTTCTTCAATGGGGGAGATGCCAGAGATTGCAATCATTTCAAAATTATATCTTTTAGCCAAGTAGCCAATTGATGCGTGAGAGATAACGATACCGCCTAGGCGACAGTTACTAAGCTCATTTTGGTATTCTTGATCTAATTCTTCAAAAAGAATGATTATTTCTTCAGCGTTCTTTCTATAATATTTTTCACCAGAAGGATCAATTTCAATTAAATTATCCAAAATAATGTTTATCATTTCTTTCATTATTAGGGGATCAAGCCAAATATGAGGATCTTCTTTGTGATGATGATTATCTTCTTCGTCTTCGTGATGCTGATTATTTCCTTCTAGAAGATTAAAGTATGAAGACATATTTAAAACAATAACTCCTTTTTCTCCAAGTTCTTTTCCTTTTTTTTCTGCCCACGGATCAAGTCCAGCTCCGTTATATAAAAATATATCTGCTTTTTCTATATTTGATATGTCTCTTAAAGATGGCTCAAATTCATGAGGGTCAACACCATAAGGAGTTAAGTTTATAACATTAATTCTTTCTCCCCCTACCTTTGATGTTAAATCGAAAAGAGGATAGAAACTCGCAACAGCGAGAACTTCTTTTTCTTCTTTAATATCTTTTTGATTTAAAAAATAGACTCCCAAAAAAACAGAAAGAACAATTAATAATGGTGGTAAAATTTTTTTCATATATTTAATTAATTATGTTCTGCCTTCTATTATATATTAAATAAACTTATTTCGTCAAAGGCCTTGCGCTGAATAAGATGAGATACATAGGTAACACCCTTGTTTTACCAAAAACTGGTAAAAT
>CAZJEE010000005.1:23620-42865 GCA_964544985.1 uncultured Candidatus Saccharibacteria bacterium | reverse complement strand
AGGGGTCGGAAGGCATGTACTCACAGAATTGGAGTTAACGCTTCCGGCCCTTTTAATTACAAAAAATTATGAGTGGTTTTTTAGAAAAAAATGTTTCTCTAAAAGAATATAACACAATGCGGATTGATAGTGTTGCAAGATATTTCTTGAAAGCAAAAGATGAAGAAGATTTAATTAAGGGGGTAAAATATGCAAAAGAGAACAAAGTACCATTTCTTGTTATAGGAGGTGGTAGTAATATTATATTTCCGAAAGAGTACGAGGGGTTGGTGATTTTGTTGGCGATGGAAGAATATAAGATAAAAGAAAAAGAAGAAGAAATTATTTTAACCGCAGAAGCGGGCGTTACACTTTCTGACGCAGCAACTCTTATAAATCAAAGGATGGGGAGAGGATTAGAATGGGCCGGAGGAGTTCCGGGGACGATTGGTGGTGCGATACGAGGAAATGCAGGGGCTTTCAATGACTTTATGATGGATTGCGTTTCTTGGGTTGAAGCGCTTAATACCGATAATTTGGAAAAAGAAAATTTTAATAGAGAAGAGTGCCGGTTTGATTATCGCGAAAGTATTTTTAAAAAAAACAAAAACTATATCATTTTAAGGGCAGAGATGAGTTTTACGAAAAAGAAAGAAGATGACAAAAAGCTAGAAGAATATTTATGTTATCGGGAAGATAATCATCCCGAAGAACCGTCTTCTGGGAGTATTTTTAAGAATCCCGTTGTAACTGATGAATTTTACGGTACGTTTAAAGAAGCAGAAAAGTTTAAAAAAATGGGATTTGTTCCAATAAAATTTTTAATTGAAGAATGCGGACTTAAAGGAGAAAAAAGAGGGGGTGCAAAAATATCGGAAAAACACGCCAACTTTATAATCAACGAAGGTAACGCGACAGGTGATGACATAAAAGAATTAATTGATTTAGTGAAAGTGAAAATAAAGCAACGTTTTGACATTGATGTTTTTGAAGAGGTGGAGATAATTTGATTCTTGGAAAATATCTGGTAAAATTACTCTTAGATTATTATTAATTAAATAGAGATATGGAAGTTAATATCAGAGCAAAAAACATCGAACTTACTCCTCATTTAAAAGATTATGCAAGAAAGAAACTTCTTTCTGCTTCTCGTTTTATCCCGGCCCTTTTAGAGAAAGAAATTGAAGATAAAGAGCAGGTGGGGAGAGAAGTTGGGAGAATTGTTTTGGAAGTAGAGATTGAAAAAGTTACGGGAGAAGAAACAGGAAAAATATTTAGAACAGAAGCACAGATGATTCTTCCCGGCAGAGTGATTAAAGCAGAAGATGTGTCTGAAACCGTTAAAGCATCAATTGATGAAGTGAAGCACGAACTTCAAAGACAAATAAAAGAATATAAGGAAAAAATAGAAACAGCGAGAAGAAAGGGCGGACAGAAAGCAAAGAAAATGAGAAAATAAATAACTGATATATTACCGTGTCTTTTTTAAAGAACATATTTGGTGATCCCAATGAAAAATATCTAAAAACAATCTATCCTCTTATTTCTGAGATTAATGATTTTGAAAAAGAAGTTGAAAATCTTAGCGAAGAAGAAATCAAAGAAAGATCAAAAAAACTAGAGGAAAGAGCGCAAAGTGAATCGTTAGACGACCTTTTGATAGGGGCGTTTTCTTTGGTTCGTGAAGCGGCAAAAAGGACATTAGATCAAAGACATTATGACGTACAGGTTTTAGGAGGAATTGTATTACATCAGGGAAGAACGGCCGAGATGAAAACCGGGGAGGGGAAAACTCTTGCTGCAACACTACCGGCTTATCTCAATGCTTTGACTAAGAAAGGTGTTCATATTGTTACTGTAAATGATTATCTTGCACGAAGAGATACGGTTTGGATGGGGCAGGTATATCATTTTTTAGGGATTTCTGTCGGTTGTATTAATGATCGACAGTCCTTTGTTTATGATCCTTATTATAAATTGGGAGATGAAGAAAAAGATGATACGAGGGACACGCTAGGATCTTTTTACGTTGAAGAAGATTTCCTAAAACCATGCAGTAGGAAAGAAGCATATCTTGCTGATATTACTTACGGAACAAACAATCAATTTGGATTTGATTATCTGCGTGATAACATGATTCTTGGATTAAATGATAAAGTGCAAAGAGAGTTTCATTATGCGATTGTAGATGAGGTTGATTCTATTTTAATTGATGAAGCACGAACACCGCTGATTATCTCAGTTCCTGAAGAGGGAGAAGAGTTTGAGAACAAGATGGAGATGTATAAAGAGTTTGCAAGTATTGTTCCGAAGCTAAATGCAGGAACTGATTATGAGGTTCATGAAAGAGAGAAGGCGGTGACACTTACTGAAGAAGGGATAGAAAAAGTAGAGAAAATTCTTGGAGTGGAAAATATTTACGACGATAAAGGGATGAACTCTGTTTATTATCTAGAGCAAGCGTTACGTGCTCAAGCAAAACATCCTGAAACAAAAAAACCGTTATACGAAAGAGATGTTAATTATGTTATTAAAGATGGGGAAATTATTATCGTTGATGATTTCACGGGTCGTCTTATGCCCGGGAGGAGATGGTCGGGGGGGCTACATCAGGCGATAGAAGCAAAAGAAGGGGTTGGAGTTAAGCCGGAATCGAGTACAATGGCAAGTGTAACTTTTCAAAATCTTTTTAGGATGTATAAAAAGATTGCTGGTATGACAGGGACAGCGATGACATCTGCTGAAGAGCTTTTTAAAGTGTACGGAATGGAGGTTACAGTTATTCCAACTCATAGAGAGCTTATCAGGAAATCATTAGTAGACTTAGTTTATAAAACGGAAAAGGCAAAATTTCTTGCGACAATAGAGGAGATAAAAAAAAGAAATGAAAAAGGACAACCTGTTTTGATTGGTACAGTTTCTATTGAGAAAAACGAGATATTATCGAAAATGTTGAAACGCGAAGGAGTCTCGCATGAAGTTTTAAATGCTAAAAATCATGAAAAAGAAGCAGAGATTATTGCACAAGCTGGAAGGAAGGGATCGGTTACAGTAGCAACCAATATGGCAGGAAGAGGAGTTGATATAATTTTAGGAGGTAATCCGCCAAAAAAAGACGAGGGTGAAGCTGTTTGTAATTTAGGAGGGCTCTTTGTTTTGGGGACGGAACGGCATGAAGCAAGAAGAATCGATGATCAGCTTCGCGGAAGATGTGGACGTCAAGGAGATCCCGGAGAGAGCCAGTTTTTCGTTTCACTGGAAGATGATTTAATGAGAATTTTTGGAGCAGACAGAATTAAAGCTCTTATGGAACGCTTTAATCTTCCCGACGACATGCCTATTGATGCAAAGTATGTTTCAGGAATTATTGAATCAGCTCAAAAAAGGGTAGAAGGACATCATTTTGATGCCAGAAGACATGTTTTACAGTATGATGAGGTTCTTTTCAAACATAGAGAAAAGTTTTATGATTTAAGAAACGATGTTCTAAAAAGAGCGGAGATAGAAAACAGAGATAGTGAAGAAGGATTACGATTCTATATTCTTAGTCTTTTTAAAAAGCACGATAGGGATGATGCCGAATATCTAAAAAAAGAAGGAGAGATTGAAACAGCAGAGATGAACAGAATTGAGAGGTTTGTGATTTTAAGAACAATGGATTTTCTTTGGAAAGATCATCTAACAATGATGGATGAGCTAAGAGAAGCTGTTAAATTAAGAGCTTACGGGCAAAAAGACCCTCTTACAGAGTATAAAAGGGAAGGTCATGGTGCTTTTCGGGAGTTGATGACCAATATAGAAGCAGAGATTATTGAAAGGATTTTAAAAGTAAATGTAGTTAAGCAAAAACCATCTACCTCGAGAATAATTATAAGAAGAAACGTGGATGTAAACGAAAAGAGTGCTGAAAATAAAAATGTTGGTAGAAATGACCCTTGTTATTGTGGAAGTGGAAAAAAGTTTAAAAAGTGTCATGGAAAGTAATTTTGCTAAAAATCCGGAAGATACTGTTTTATTTTATAATAAAACATAGAACGAATTAATAACGATTGACAAAAAAGAAAAAAAGTGTCATATTATCGAACATGAAAACAAAATATATTACATTAATTTTATTCCTATTTTTAATATTTTTTTGCTATATTATCGTTTTTCCAGTTGGTTTTAATAAAAAAATAGAATTTGTAAATGAAAAAACTCCCTTTTCTCTTCCTTATATAGAAGAGAAGAGTTTTATCTTTGGACTTGATTTGCAGGGTGGTGCCTACTTACTTTATCAAGCAGATTTTGAGGGCGTTCCTGCGGGTGAAAGACTCCAAAGAATGGAAGGGTTACGTAATCTTATAGAACGTAGAATTAATCTTTATGGAATTGCAGAATCTTCTGTACAAATAAGAGGGGAAAGACTCGTTGTAGAAATTCCTGGAGCTCACGATCTTGACAGGGCGATTGATATTATTGGTGAGACCCCGTTTTTAGATTTTAGAGAAATTTCTCCTGAAATTGCAGAGATGCAAGAGAAAAAGTTAGAAGAAGTAGCAGGATACCTTGGGAAAGAAGTTAGTGATATAACAGTTCAAGACTTATTTAACCTTGAAGACAGCGGTATAGATAACTGGGAAATAATTTTTGAAGAACCATATAAAGAAACAAAACTTACCGGAAGACATTTGGAGAACGCAAGAGTTTCTATGCACCCTGTTACTCAAGACCCGATAATCTTGCTTACTTTTAATAAAGAAGGGTCACGACTTTTTGAAGAGATTACCGCGCGTAATGTAAGTAAACCACTGGCAACATTTCTTGATGGTGTTATTTTACAAGAAGCAACGGTACAAGAAAAAATATCAGGAGGAGAAGCACAAATTACAGGGGGATTTTCGATAGAAGAGGCGTATAATGTAGCAAGAGATCTACGTATCGGCGCTCTTCCTGTTCCGATTGAACTTGTTTCTCAGCAAAGTATTGGACCAGCACTTGGGGAAGATTCATTAGCAGTTTCTTTGCGAGCTGGAATGTTAGGAATGCTTCTTGTTGCTGTTTTTATGATTTTTGCTTATCGTTTACCAGGAGTTATTTCTGTTTTTTCACTTTCAACGTATATACTTTTTGTTGTTTTTCTTTTTAAAATTATTCCGGTAACACTGACACTTTCTGGGATTGCTGGAGTGATTTTGTCAATTGGGATGGCAATTGATGCGAATATTCTTATTATCGCAAGAATGAGGGAAGAGATGAAAGAAGGAAAGAGTGTTTTAAAATCAATTGAAGAAGGTTATAAAAGAGCATGGTCTTCAATTCGAGACGGGAATATAACAACCTTGATGGTTGCAATTATTCTTTTCTTTATTACTACCAGCTTTGTTCGGGGATTTGCTATTACTCTTATCTTAGGGATTTTAGTCAGTCTTTTTTCTGCAATGATTATTAATCGCTTATTATTATCTTTTTTTGAAGAGGGAAAAATTTCAAAAATAAAAGATTTGTGGTTATAAATAAATTATGAAATTTGAATTTACAAAATATAGAAAGTTTTTTTATGGAGTGTCCCTATTTTTTGCTTGTGCAAGTTTACTCGCGATCTTTATTCTTGGCATTACTCCAGGGATAGAATTTGTAGGAGGAAGCGTTCTTGAAGTTGAATACGAAAAAGAAAGACCATCACTATCAGAGATTAATAAGAGTCTGTCTGAACTTAATTTGGGAGAGTTTAATATTCAGTCACTCGGAGTTAGTGGTTATTTGATAAGAACTGGTAGCTCTGACGAAGAGATGCATCGAAATATTATGAGTGCACTGGTTGGCGCAGAAGAAAAACAGTTTGAGTCAATCGGACCTACTGTTGGAGAAGAATTAAAAAATATGTCTTTTTTTGCAATTTTAATTGCTTCGTTTTTAATCATTATTTATATCGCGATAAGTTTCAAGGAAGAAGACGGTTCTGTTAGTTCTGCAAAATACGGAGTAATTGCAACAGGTATCGCGTTTTTGCACGATGTACTTATTGTTTTAGGGATTTTTGCGGTGTTGGGACATTTTTATGGAGTTCAAGTAACAATCCCTATTGCCGTAGCGCTACTTACTACTCTTGGTTATTCAATCAATGATACGGTAGTTATTTTTGATCGTATTAGAGAGAACTTACGAAAAAATAGGAGTGGAAGAGATAGTTTAGAAAAAATAGTAAATAACAGTCTTAATGAAACTCTTGGTAGGTCATTAGGAACGTCAGTAACAACACTCTTCGTTTTGTTTACGCTATTGTTTTTAACCGGAGCAAATTTATATTACTTTGTCTTAGCTCTTATTTTAGGAATTATCATCGGTACATACTCATCTATTTTCCTTGCTGGTTCGCTTGTTTTAGACTGGAACAGTTTGACGAAGAGGGATAAATAAAGTATAAATTAGTAACGAAGACTATTTTCTAAACAGTTTTAAGAAAAAATAAAAATATGTTTGAGTATAACAAAATTTGCAAAGAACTCTTAGAATCTTTGCCCGAAAGAACAAAGATGATCGTTACAAGACGTTTTGGTCTTTTTGATAATGAAAAAGAAACTCTTGAATTTATTGGGAAAGAACATGGTGTTACACGTGAGCGTGTTCGTCAGGTTGAAAGAGATGGACTAAAACAAATAAAAAAAAGAGTGGGAGGTTATAAAGATGTCTTTTCTTTTTTTGAAGAAGAGCTAAGACGCTTTGGAGGAGTTAAAAAAGAAGAGAGTTTTGTTAATAACTTTCTACAAAATGGCGATTGTAAAAACTGCGTGGTTTTTCTTTTAAACGTGAGTGATGGAATTATGAGATTTTCGGAAAGTGACGAAACTTATGCTTTATGGACAAAAGACAAAGAAACTCTAAGTATTGCAGAAGAGACGATTGATGAAGTATTTACCGAGTTGAAAAAAGAAAGAAAATTAAAAAATCTTTCGGAATTAAAAACTAAAAAAGACTTAACAGAAATTGTTTTTATGTCTTACTTGGAAATATCAAAGCGTGTGATTTGCAATGAAGATGGACTTTATGGTCTTTATAGCTGGCCAGAGATAAATCCAAAAGGAATAAAAGACAGGGCTTACCTTGTCTTAAAGAAGGCAGGAAAACCTCTTCATTTTAGAGATGTTGCTAGAATGCTTGGAGAAAGAGCAAATCCTCAAACAACCCACAATGAGCTGATCAAAGATTCAAGGTTTGTCCTTGTCGGAAGAGGAGTTTACGCTCTTTCTGAGTGGGGATATGTTCCTGGTGAAGTTAAAGAAGTAATTCGTGAAATTTTAATAAAAGAAGGAGCTTTACATAAAAACGATATTATTATTCGAGTGGAAGAGCAGAGGATAGTGAAAAAAAATACAATCATCCAAAATTTAAGCAACAAAAAGTATTTTATAAGAACTCCTGATGGAAAATATACTGTCGCTTAATGAAGTATTTTTATATCAGCTCAGGCTGTTTCATGGAATAGGGCCTGTTTTAGAAGATTTATGGAGATTTTTTTGGGCGTGGGGGTGGATTGTTCTACCCTTTTTTTTGTTACCGATTGCAAAAGAGCAGTGGCTTTTTTGGAGAAATGGTATCTGGGATGATGTTAACAACAAACAAATTCTTCTTGAGGTCCGTATTCCAGGAGAAGTAATTAAGCCGATGCGAGCGATGGATGTACTCCTTTCTGGCGTTTGGCAACTCTATGGTCCTCCTAACTGGTTTGAAAAATGGTGGAACGGACAGTATGATCTTTCTTTCTCACTTGAAATAGCAACAATTGATGGAGTTCCTCATTTTTTAATACGCATTCCAGAGAAGCAAAGAGTGATGTTTGAACAACATATTTATGGACAGTATCCTGAAGCGGAGATTTTTCAGGTAGAAGATTATACAAAACTTGTACCAAAAAATATTCCCAATGAAAGATGGGATATTTGGGGAACTGATTATACAATGCCGAAGGACGACTCTTATCCATTGAAAACATATCGTGACTTTGAAACAGAAAAAGAGGTTCTTGAAGAAAAACGTATTGATCCGATGGCTTCTTTAATGGAAGGACTTAGTAGACTTGAAGCGGGCGAACAAATGTGGATATCAATCAAGCTTACTCCTGTTACTGTTGATACACATGATTTTATAGATAGGTCAAAGAAAATCTATGAGAAGCTTGCTGGAAGGAAGGAAAATGGACCACCTCCAGCGTTGTGGAAACAGATACTGTCTACATTAACAGGATATCCTAAAATAAGCGAAGAGAAAGGAAAAGAAGAGATTTACCCCGCAGAAATGAAATTAACTCCAGGAGAAAGAGAAACCTTAGAAGGGATTGAAAAAAAGAGAAAAGAAAATGTCTTTATCGCTCTCGTTCGTTATGTTTATGTAGCAAGAAAAGATAAATTCTCTGTTTCAAAACGTATTAAAATACCGATGAGTTATTTTAACCAATTCAATAATCCGGGAAGGGGCTTTATGATACCGCTTACATCGGCTATCACTAAAGTAAAACAGAACTGGTATGATTGGTTTTGGATGCTCGATAAACGACTTTATGTAAAAAAAAGAAAGATGTTTCGTAGTTACTGTCGAAGACTTCCATCTTCTTATCCTTTGAGTAAAAAGCAAGAAACATTTGTTTTAAGTACATCAGAAGTTGCTACCATGTATCATTTTCCTTCAAGAACGACCTCTCCTTCTTCTGTTATTCCAAGAGTTGAATCAAGAAAGAAAGAGGCTCCACATAATTTGCCTGTAGAATAATATGAATGAAAATAATATTATATTTTTTGCGAATACTAATTTCCGAAATGAAAAGAAAAAGTTCGGTATTAAACGAGACGATCGCCGGCGCCATTTTTATATTATTGGGAAAACCGGAATGGGGAAGACTGCTCTTGTAGAAAATATGGCTGTTCAAGATATTCAAAACGGTGAAGGAATTGGATTTATTGATCCTCACGGCGAAGCAGCAGAGAACCTTCTAAGTTATATTCCGGAAGATAGAATTAATGATGTTATCTATTTTAATCCTGCAAACATGGAAAGAGCAATTGGATTTAATGTAATGGAGAAAGTTGATCAAGACCATCGTTACCTTGTTGCTTCTGGGTTGATGGGGGTTTTTAAAAAAATATGGCCAGATGTTTGGTCAGCGAGAATGGAGTATATCTTAAATAATACGATTCTTTCTCTCTTGGATTATCCTAATTCGACACTTCTTGGCATTAATCGTATGCTGGCCGATGCTGAATTTCGTAAAAAAGTAATTGAACAAGTGACCGACCCGGTTGTAAAATCTTTTTGGACAAAAGAATTTTCTTCTTGGAGTCAGCAATATGCCATAGAGGCCGTAGCCGCCATTCAAAATAAAGTGGGGCAGTTCACCTCGGTTCCTTTAGTAAGGAATATTATCGGACAGGTAAATTCAACAATTGACATGAGAGATATTATGAATAACAAGAAGATATTTATTGCTAATCTTTCTAAAGGAAGAATTGGAGAAGATAACTCGATGCTTCTTGGTGCCTTGCTCATTACCAAATTGCAACTTGCTGCTATGGAGAGAGTGAATATTGAAGAAGAAGAAAGAAAAGACTTCTATCTTTATATCGATGAGTTTCAAAACTTCGCTACACGTTCTTTTGTAAATATTCTTTCTGAAGCGAGGAAGTACAGATTGGCACTTATATTAGGTCACCAGTATATTGGGCAACTTGATGACGAAGAAAAAGGGCATCATCTACGGGATGCAATTTTTGGAAACGTAGGAACAATTGTTACTTTTAGGCTTGGTGCTGAAGATGCAGAATTTCTAGAAAAAGAGTTTACTCCGAGTATTTTTATAGAAGACCTGATTAATCTTCCAAAATATAATATTTATACGAAACTGATGATAGATGGAATATCTGGAAGGCCTTTTTCTGCCGAGACATTACCACCAATTGAAAAACAAGAAAAAAGTATCAGAGAAAAAATTATTCGTATTTCGGGAGAAAGATATGGAACGAGTAGAAAAAAAGTAGAAGAGAAGTTGTCACGTTGGCTTGGAGAGTTTCAAGAAGCAGCAGTACAAAAAAATATACAAAGTGGAGGGAATTTGTATGATGCGGAGTGTTCGAAGTGTGGTAAAAAAACAAAAGTTCCTTTTGCTCCAGACGGATCGCGACCAACTTTCTGCAAAACATGTCGGAAAAACCTGAAACAGAAAAAAGAAGAAAAAGAAATGGAAAAAGAAAAAAAAGAACCATCATTGAAAGAAGCACTAGAGGAAGCCAAAGAAGAAAAAAATACTAGTAGTTTAAAAGAAGCACTTCGTGATGCCTTTAAAAAGAAAAACGATTAAGGAAGTAGATGTTAAGAAGAAACGTGTTTTGGTGCGTTGCGATCTCAACGTTTCATTAGAAGAAGACGGAAGTATTTCTAGTGATTTACGCATTAGGCAAGTATTACCAACAATAAAGTATCTTCTTAGGAAAAAAGCAAAAGTTATTTTGCTTAGTCATTTTAGAAAAAAGGAAGAAAGTATATTTCCGGTCAAAGAGGTTCTTTCTAAGTTACTAAAGAAAAAAGTGAGTTTCGTTGATGACTGTGTAGGAGAAAAAGTTCAAAAAAAAATAGAAGAAATGAAAGAAGGAGAAGTTCTTCTTCTTGAAAATGTAAGAATGTATGAAGGAGAAAAAGATAACTCTATAGAATTTGGAAAAAGATTATCAATGCTCGCCGATGTTTTTATTAACGATGCTTTTTCCGTTTCACACCGTGATCATGCTTCAATTACAAAACCTCCTCTTTTTCTCCCCTCTGCTTCAGGATTTTTAATGGGAAGAGAAATAACAACACTAGATAAAGCAACAAAGAACCTCAAAAAACCAGTCGTTGCTATTATTGGTGGTGCTAAAGTAGATTCAAAAATATTGGCAGTAAACTACTTTCTGGAAAATGCCGACCATGTTCTTTTGGGAGGAAAGATAGCAAATATGGTGCTTATCGTGCGAGAAATAGCAACAAATTTGCCCTGGCCAGATGAAGAAATGGTTAAAACTGTTGAACAGATTGAATACACTTCTTCTAAATTGCACATCCCAGTTGATGTTATTGCTTCTTTAGATAATACAGGGGAAAACGAAACACGAGAAACCGGTCCAGGAAAAGTTGGTAAAGAAGAAGATATCTTTGATATTGGAAAAGAAACGATAAGACTTTATGGCGAAATTATCAAAGAGGCAAAAACAATAATTTGGACAGGACCTCTTGGTTTTTCAGAAAAAAAAGCATTTGAAAACGGGACAAAAGAAGTTGGTAAATATATGGTGGATAATAAAAGTGCTCTTACAATCATCGGAGGAGGGGATACTATCAAGGCGTTCTCAAGGTTCAATCTTCTCAAAAAAGTAGATTTTGTATCGTACGGTGGTGGTGCGATGTTAACCTATATCAGTAAAGGTCCAATGCCTGGGATTGAAGCATTAGAACAATGAAGAATCTTAAAAAAGTTTCAAAAAGAATAAAGGAAGCAGTAAAGAACAACGAAAAAATTGTTCTTTATTGTGATGCTGATCTGGACGGAGTCGTTTCAGCAATAGTTTTAGAAGAAACAATTAAAAAAATAAAAGGAAAAGTTTCTATTTATGTTTCTAATCGGGAAAAGTGGGGATATGGACTAAGTAAAAAAGCAGTTCTCTATATGAAAAAAGAATCTCCTGCATTGCTCATTTCTCTTGACTGTGGAATTAGTAATTTTGATGGAGCAAAAGAAGCAAAAAAGCAAAAACTAGAACTTATTATAATTGATCACCACAAAACACTTGGGCACTTACCACTGGCAAAAATTATACTTGATCCGATGCAAAAAGGCGATAAATATCCTTTCAAAAAAATGGCCAATGCGGGAGTTGTTTATAAACTTTCAGAAGAGATATTAAAAGATAATTTTTTAGAGAAAAAGAATGATTTTTTAGAAATTGTTTCTTTAGCAACTATTGCAGACATGGTTCCCAAAGAAGAAGATAATAAAAAGATTATAGACGAAGGATTAAAATTATTAGAGAATCCTCAAAACAAAGCGCTTTGTATTTTAAAAAAGAAACTAAAAAAAGAGTTTTTAGATAAAGCCGTATCACTTTTAAATGTTTCAAGGGACAAAGGAAAAGTAAATAAAACTTATCTTTTCTTAAAAACAAAAAAAGAAGAATTTGCAAAGAAGATTTTAAAAGAAATGGAAGAGGATCACGAGAAAAGAAAAAAGAGAATGGAAACTGAACAAAAAAGACTTTTCGGTAGAATAAAAGAAGATGATGTTATTGTCTTTGAAGAAGGTGATTTCCCTTCATATTTAGCAGGATCACTTGCTTCAAGAGTAATTAGAAAGTATAAAAAGCCCGTTTTTTTATACGCGAAAGACAAAGATGGAGTATGTGGCTCAGTTCGTGTTCTTGCTGGACAAGATTCTGTAGAAGCAATGAGTTCTTGTAAAAAATATCTTCAGTCTTTTGGTGGTCATGCTGTCGCAGCGGGATTTATGTTAGAAGAAAAAAATATTGAAAACTTTAAAGGTTGTCTTGTAAAATATTTTAAAAATTAATAATCTTAAGAAATGAAAAAAATAACAATTTACACAGACGGCGGATCAAGAGGTAATCCTGGACAAGCTGCTGCAGGTGCTGTTTTTTATAATGAAAAAGGAGAAAAGGTGAACGAGTATGGAAAATATTTGGGAGACAATTTAACGAACAACGAAGCTGAGTACATGGCGGCTATTTTTGGTCTAGAAAAGTTTAAAGCGCAGTTTGGGAAAAGACTTGCTAAAGAAGCGGAGGTTGAGCTTTGTTGTGATTCAGAACTCTTAGTAAAACAAATGATTGGGAAGTATAAAATTGAAAACGAAAAACTACAACCACTCTTTTTGAAATTATGGAATCTTTTTTTAGATTTTAAGAAAATAAAAATTAGAGCGATTTCTCGTAATAAAAACAAAGATGCTGATAAAATGGTTAATGAAACTCTTGATAACGAAAAAAAAGCAACAACACTATTTTAATCATTAACCCTTCTCACATATTCTCCTGTTTCAGTATTTACCTCAACAACATCTTTCTCATTTACGAAAAGGGGAACATCTAGTTTTTTACCTGTTTCTAAAGTAACTATTTTTGTTCCTCCTTCTGCTCTGTTTCCTTTTACTCCAGGAGGTGCCTCTTTTACACTAAAAGACATTTTTACCGGAAGAGAAATTCCGATAATTCTTTCGTTTAAAAATATTGTAGTAATTACTGTTTTTTCTTTTAAATAATCTGCTTTTTCATTAAGTTGTTCCTTGGCGAGTTCGAATCTCGCAGAAGGATCTTTTTCTTTATGAAAAACATATTTTTTATGATGAGTGTAAACAAAAACGGCGTTTTCCTTTTCGAGATCTGCTTCTTCTGCGGTTTCTCCAGGATGGAAAGTTTTTTGTAAAACGTTACCGGTCCTAAGATTTTTTAGCTGAGTTTGGACTATTGATTTTCCACGACCCTTTACTACATGAGAATATTTTGTGACCTCATAAGGGTCATCTCCCAAAAGAATAATTTTCCCTTTTCTTATTTCGTTGTGTTTTAACATATAATTTGATTTATTTTATCTTCCGGGTTATAATATAGCATAATTTTTAAAAAGGAGGGATTTTTGATGCAAGAATTTGTATCTCATCTGGCCGGTTTGTTGTTGTCAATCGGATTTGTGGGCATGATATATGGTTTGCTAAAACTACAAACAGATCGTTATAATGAGCGAAAAAAAGGAGATGATGGATAGTGTTTTTTCTGAAGAAAAAAATGATTCATGTAATGCCCGAAATAATTTTCGAAATCGCTAAAAAATCCGGAGATAGAGAGATACAAAAACTTGCAGAAGAAAGAATGAAAAAAATATTGAAAGAAGATTTACATTACGAAAGAGGTAAAGATATTAATTCTTATAGTGAAAAGGAGCAGAAAATAATAAGAAAATATCTTCTTCGTTCGGGTGATTTTCTTCTTGATTTATTACAACCAAAAGATTAATCTTTTGGTTTTTTTCTTGAAAAGAGTTGTTATTTGTGATATTGTTGAGACAGTACATTAAATCAGAGGAGGGATTTAAGGTGATCGATCAAAACAATGATTATAGAGAAAAATTAGAGACCGTTAAGGAAATATTAGAGATAATGGTTGATCTAGAATCAGGATTCTATTGTTTGGAAGATTGCGATGAAGAAGATCTACCCAAAATGTATTGGGAGACGGAATTAGCAGAGATTGAGATTAATGATATTGAGAATGATGTTTATTATATTACGGTTTGTGTTTCACCGGCGGTTGAAAAGAAGGGTGGCCACGCTATATGTTGTATACATTATTTTTATAGGATTGAAGGAAATTGTATTGAAAGAGAGTTTGCAATGACGTTTGATGTACCGAGTATGACGGATTATGGAGAAAAAGTTTTGTACGAACTTGTTTTTATTCTAAATTCTGGAAATTTAATATTAACAAGAAAGAAAAATATTAATGCCCCATAAGGGCATTTTTTCTCGCCAGATGATGAATTTTTTGATAAACTAATAAATATGGAAAAAGAAAATATTTTTGATGTTGCAGTAATTGGTGGAGGGCCAGGCGGAATGATGGCCGCTGTGAGAGCATCAGAACTTGGTGCTAAAGTAATTCTTCTTGAGAAAAACAAAAAACTTGGCAGGAAGCTTCTTTTAACTGGCAATGGAAGATGCAATATTACGAACGCTGATTTTGACTTGAAGGATCTAGTTTCTCATTATGGAAAGAGCGGGAAATTTCTTTTTCCACTATTTTCTAAGTTTGGTCCAAAAGATGTAATAGATTTTTTTGAAAGAGAAAAATTGAAAACAAAAATAGAGAGAGGTAAGAGGGTTTTTCCGAAATCAAATAAGGCGGAGAGTGTTCTTAATGTTTTCTTAAGAAGCTTGAGAAGAGGCGAGGTGGTTGTCTTGTGTGATTCTAAGGTTCACCGTTTTTCTGTGAAAGATAATAAAATAAAAAAAATAATTCTTAACAACAAGAAAGAAATTTTTGCTAAGAATTATATTATTGCTACTGGAGGATTTGCGTATCCGATAACAGGATCAACGGGAGATGGCATAAGATGGATGAAGGCGGTTGGTCATAAAACTGAAGAAGAAAGACCGGTTCTTGTTCCGTTAAAAATAAAAGAGACGTGGGTAAAAGAGTTACAGGGATTGGGACTTAAAAATGTAGAGATAGAGGTAGTTTCTAAGAAAAAGAAGATAAAGAGATTTGGAGAGCTTCTTTTTACACACTACGGAGTAACCGGGCCGATAATTCTAGATGCAAGTAAAGAGGTAGGGGAGATGCTAAAAAAAGAAGAAGTAAAGATTTTTTTAGATTTGAAACCTGCGTTAGATTATAAAAAGCTTGATGAAAGACTACAAAGAGATTTTCAAAAGTATAGTAATAAATTATTTAAAAACGGGCTTGATGATCTTCTTCCGGCAAAGATGATACCGGTTGTTGTTAAGATGACAAGTATAGAGGAAAAGAAAAAGATAAACGAGATAACAAAGGAAGAAAGAAGGGTGTTGTTGAACTTGCTTAAAAAACTAGAAATGACGGTTGATAGTTTAATGGGATTTGATTTAGCGATTACAAATTATGGAGGAGTTTCTCTAGAAGAAATTGACAATAAAACGATGAAGTCAAAAAAAATTAACAATTTGTTTTTTGCCGGCGAAATAATCAATATTGACGGACCAACGGGGGGATTTAACTTACAGCTTTGTTGGAGTACGGGTTATGTCGCGGGAGAAAACGCAGTAAAATAAGATGAAGGGGTTAAGAAAACTAAAACAGTTCTATAATCGCTACGAAAGGTACCTTATTCCCGGTGCTTTGATTTTTGGTTTTGTTACGGATGTTTTAACATTCCACCTCATCAACTTTACTTCTGCGATGATTCTTCTTTTTTTACATCTTTTGTTTATTGGAATAAATATCGGAGTAATTAATTTCTACGAAGCAAAGAAAATAACTGGTAAGTTTTTTTCATACTGGAGAGTTTTGGCGCCTCTTTTTTTACAATATTCTTTTGGTAATCTGTTTAGTGCCTTTTTAATTTTCTATTCATATAGTGGATCTTTTTTTGCTAGTTGGCCGTTTATTATTGTCATTATTTTTTTAATGATTGGAAACGAGATTTTTAGAACTTATAATATTCGTCCGACGAGTCAAATTAGTGTATATTTTTTTGCACTTTTTTCTTACTTAAATCTACTTTTCCCAAATATACTTAAGAGTCTTGGGACAAAAATATTTTTAGGTAGTGGGGTTATTAGCTTGACGATAATACTTTGCTTTATCATAGTTCTTTCTTCTTATGTGCCAGAAGTTAGGAAGAAAAAGAAGACTCTCTTTATCTCAGTTGGAATTATTTTTTCTATTATGAATCTTTTTTATTTCCTGAACCTTATTCCTCCGATTCCATTATCTATCCAAAATGTCGGTGTATACCATGAAATTAAGCGTGTTGGTAATAAATATGAGGTAATGGGAGAAAGTTGTGGAAGTTGGCTAAGATGCCTTTTTTATCATGATAAAAGGCACATCTCTACAGATAGGAAAAAAATGTATCTCTTTAGTGCGATTTATGCCCCTGGAGGTATGAAACTCGATGTGATCCACGAATGGCAAAAGTTTGATGGCGACAAGAAAAAATGGGAAACTATTACCAATATTCCGTTTTCTGTTGTTGGTGGAAGGGATGTGGGCTACAGGTGGTACACATATTATATGGTTTATCAGGGGTTATGGAGAGTCAATATAAAAACCAGTGATGGTAAAACAATTGGAAGGAAAAACTTTTATGTTATAAAAAGCGAGGAAATAAGGATGATGGAAGATGTTATTTAGTTTTTTTTGATAATTATCTATTTCTATAGTATCTTATAACTATTATGAGTGAAGTAAAATTTTTTACAGAAAGAGATAAGATTCTTTTCAAGGTCCTATTTTTTGTTTTTTTCCTTTCTGTCTTGGTTTTAAATTGGAATGATATATCTTGGTTTTTAAATTTAAATACCGCTCCTGAACTTCTCAAACAAAAATTCCAGGAAATTGTTTTGACACGAAGAGAGAAAAGAACAGAAGAAAAAAAAGAGATCGAAGAAGAGGTGGTTGAAGAAATTGATCTAACAATATATTGTGATGAGAATAGAATAACAATTTTATCTCTCGACGTTACAGCTTCGGTCGTAGAGACGGGAGGAACAACTGAAAAAGAATACAGAGAAGCATTAGACAGAGGAGTAGTTCATTTCCCAGGGACTTCTTATCCCGGTGAAAATGGGATGACTGTTTTGCTTGGACACTCAGCACCACCTGGTTGGCCGAAAATAAAACATGACTGGGTTTTTACTGATATTAATAACTTGAAAGAAGGAGATGAAATTGAAATTTGCTATAACAACAAACTTACAGTTTATACTGTGATTGACGAAGAAATAGGAAAAAGCATTTATCAGGTTGGTGACGATGTTCCTCCTCTTTACAATGAAATTGAAGGGAAAAAAGAGGCGGTATTAATGAGTTGTTGGCCACCAGGAAGCAGTGAAAGTAGGATAGGAGTGAGGGCGGTTGTAAAATAATTAAAAAAGTGGAGAAAAGGTCTCCATTTTTTGTTTCCCATTTTACCCCTTGACTTATTTCCAAAAATATACTATAAAATAAAGCACAGGAGAAAAGCACATTGAAATAAAAAAAAGAAAGGGTGATATAGATGAGATGGTTTGGAATTTTTTGTTTGATAGTAATTGCTGTGGCAGTGGGAGTTTTCCTGGCAATTTTTGCCTTCGAAAACTTTTCTCCTACTGCTGTAGCAGAGGAGATAGAAGAAGTAAAAGAAACTGAGGGAACAGAGGGGGAAATAAGTCGAGAAGAAATTCTTGCTTCTGATCCTCCGGGGCGATATCCAATACTTTCTGGAGGGGCTGTAACATGGCAAGACGCATACGTTACAGCATTGGAATGGACGGCGTATAAGGAAGCCCTCTTTATCCAGCGTTCTGCTATTTCTTGGGAAGAATTGGCAGAAATGGCTGAGAGTGGTGACTATAATACTATCTATACCTTGAAAAAAGGCACAAGAATAGTGAACAGTTACTACAGGGGCGATAAAATAATTTTCGTGGAGGAAGTGTTGAAAAAGGACAGATTAGTTCTTCACAACAAAAGGGGAGAGCCAGCGATATTAGTTTCTTGTGGCAACCCCATAAGAGTTCTTCCACAGAAAAAAGTGGTGGTAATACCCGATCCAATAATCGTGGTAACACCACCTCCTTCAACTCCGCCTCCAGGACCTCCGCCTCCTCCGCCTCATTGTGATCCGGAAGGAAATCCAGGACCTGATCCTGATGGAGAAGGAGAACCCTGTCCACCTTCGGGCGGACCGGGACCTGATCCTGATTGATAGCTTTTCTCCCTGAAAAGGGAATCTCTTTGCTACGTGCAAAGTAGATTCCCTCTCTTTTAATAAAAATTTTTACTAAAAAAGTTTTTATTAAAGGCGAATTAATAATAAAAATATAAAAATATGTTAAAACAAAAAAATATATTTATTATCTTTTCTTTGGTTGTTTTAGCGTTTGTTTTTTCTTTCGGAAATGCTCATGCTCAGACACCAGAATTTAATAATCACGCAAACGATCATAAAACGCTCAGATTGAAGAATAGAACAACGGGAACACCTGCGTGGACTACTCCTATATCTGCTAGTCCGGGTGATGCAGTTTCGTTTGATGTTTACTACCACAACGATATTGTAGGGAGTACTGCAACAAACACTAGGGTTAGACTAGATTATCCATGTAGTGCTAACTCAACAATTATTCCTACTGCCTATATTATGGCTAATAATGCGACAACAGTTTCTGATACTGCAAGGATAGATGTTAGTGGAACTCCTCAAAAATTAGTTGTTAATAGTATTGCTAAATGGTATCCCAACCAAGGAACTGTAGCTACAAATCTTTCTGTAAATCAGGTTGGCCCATGTAGTGTGGAGGTCAATATTGGTAATATCCAAGGTTGCTGGGAATATCAAGGACATGTTGTTTTTGATGCGACGCTAACATCAGATGATTCTGATCCTTCAGCAGACTTAAGTTGTCATACTTCAACAGAAGACTCAATTACACTTTCTTACAACACTTATGACGCAAACAACGCTTCAATATTTAGAGGAAGTTCGAGATTAACTATCTTAGGATCTGGATCAAGA
>CAZJEE010000005.1:0-23520 GCA_964544985.1 uncultured Candidatus Saccharibacteria bacterium | reverse complement strand
CGCTTCAATATTTAGAGGAAGTTCGAGATTAACTATCTTAGGATCTGGATCAAGATCAGGAACTTACCGTGACACAGGATTATCTACTGACACTTCTTATACTTATTATTTAAGAAACGGAACCAGCTCATATTCTACACAACTTGCAAGAGTAACTTGTAGTACTGGTTATGACGAAACTCCAGAAGCTGACTTAAGTTGTCACACCTCAGCAGAAAACTCAATTACACTTTCCTACAACACTTATGACGCAAACAGCGCTTCAATATTTAGAGGAAGTTCGAGATTAACTATCTTAGGATCTGGATCAAGATCAGGAACTTACCGTGACACAGGATTATCTACTGACACTTCTTATACTTATTATTTAAGAAACGGAACCAGCTCATATTCTACACAACTTGCAAGAGTAACTTGTAGTACTGGTTATGATGATGAGGGAAGACTAGTAGTTTCAAAAACAGTTAAAAGCTTAGAAAGAAGTAGCAGTTATGTAAATTCTTTTGATGCTATACCGGGTGAGCTTATAAGTTACTCTATTAAGGTTACGGCAAAAGATGGAGTTGCTAAAGACGTTGTTGTCAAAGACTCTTTTTCACCTACACGTCTTACACACGTAGGAAATTTAAGAGTTGATGGGATAAGAGTTGCTGGAAATATTGAACAAGGTATTAGCATTGGAGATGTTCTTGAGGGAGAATCTAAAACAGTAACCTTTGACGTAAGAATTGCCTCAAGAGATAACTTTGTGGTTGGAACAACCTCATTTACAAATACTGCGGTTGTAACATCAGAAAACGACAGAGCAACTGATACAGCAATTGTTCATATTAAAAGAGATCAGCCAATAGAACCCCCAACTGTGGTTCCAACTGGAATTACCGGCAATAATGTGGTTGATTATGTTGTTCTTCCTTTTATCTTAACGCTGTTAATATTTATTCTTTTTAAAAAGCATTTTATTACTTTAGTTAAGAGATTAGAGATAACACGCAGAGAGATAAGAGCAGAGTGGTAAAGAGCATTTGTTGTTATTGAATAGAGAGAGGTTTTTCCTCTCTCTATTTTTTTTATGTTATAATACAGCAATGATTAATCGTTCACTTAAGATATTATTTCTCTTTAATGGGATTTTTGTTTTTGCAGCAACACTCCTTGGTCCTCTTTACGCTCTATATGTAGAATCTATTGATAAAAACGTTTTATCAATCAGTATTACTTGGGCTGTTTTTTTAGCATCAGCAACTTTTTTCACTTTTATTGTCTCTAAAAGAGGAGATGGTATAAAAGAAAAAGAGTACCTTTTGATGGCTGGATTTCTGATTCGTTCTGTTTCTTGGCTTTTATTAATCTTAGTAGGCACCATTTTTCACCTTATTTTAGTTCAAATACTACTTGGGTTAGGAGAGGCTCTTGGAAGCCCATCTTTCAATGCAATATTTGCTCAGCACCTTGATAAGGGGAAACAGATAAAAGAATATTCTAGTTGGAAATTAGTTGAAAATGGTGTAATTGCGGTGGCAACAGTGATTGGAGGATTAGTGGTCGTAAATTTTGGATTTACCACTCTTTTTATTATTATGAGTTTTATGGCATTAGTATCTTTTTTTGGTGTTCTTTTACAACCAAGAGAAATTTTATAATTTAAATGCTGATATTTAATCTATCTTTCTTGCCAAAAATTGAAAAAGTTACTTGGGATGTAACGGTTGTTCACTTTTTTTTAATGTTTGGATACAAGCTGTTTTCCTTGTTTTTCCCTTTATTCCTTGTCGCAAACAATTTATCAATTCATCAAGTAGGATATGCTTATCTTTTGATTTATCTGCCGATAGCTATTTTTTCACCGATAGTTGGATATCTTAACCATAAAATTAACCCAGCGCTTTTAGCTTTTTTTGGTATTCTTGGCTATGGGATATATTCTTTGGGAATGATATTGATTTCTCCTCAAGATGGTTTATGGGGAGTTTATTTATTTTACTTATGGCAGGTCATTTTAGGAATATCAGCTTCGCTATTTTTTACCTCTTTTCGAGGAATTTTGATGGGATTTCCTCTTAAAAAACCTGACAGATCTTTTGGTTGGTTTTATTCTGCTCCGTTTTACGCTTCTGCTACAGCTCCGGTGGTAGGGGCATTTGTTATTTGGTATTTTGGATTTATTGGTGTTTTTATACTTAGCTTGATTATCCATATTTTAAATGCAATCTTTTGTCTTATTCGGCTTAATGCTCCCGCAAAAACATTGATTGACTTTGGTTTCAATTTTTCTCATCTTAAAGAAAACGTTTTATTCTCTTTAAATGCACTAAAAGAAAAGGGAAATGTTCTTTTGCTATTGCCATCATTTTCAATTATTCTTCTGAGCGGATTTTATGGAGCATTTTTTGTATTATTTCTAAAAGAAGAACTTTACTGGACAGAAAACTTAATTCTCATTTTTATGGCTTTATCTTCTTTTCTTTTTACACCTATTTCACTTTGGATTATCAAGAGACTGGGTGAAAGATCAACATCAGAAAATATTTTTCAAGGAGGAGTTATCGGCGGAATTTTTATGGCTTTGTTTGGAGTTTTAGCTCCACTTTTAAATTTCTTTATGACTTTAATGATATTTTTTGGAAAGTCTGTTGGAGTTATGACATCAAACTCTGCCCGAAGCGGAATGGTTACTCAGAAGCTGAAAGATTGTCCGGAAGAAGGGGGAGTGATTGATACAATATTGCCAGCTCTCGGAATTGCCTTTGGGTCATTAATAGCAGGAGTTTTAATTGGCACTTTTGGATTTAACCTTTCGTTTATTGCCTTTGGACTATTTGTCGTTGTGATAAGTATGATAAGTAAATTTTTATATTTTAGAAAATAAGGAATGGGGTTGACATATTTCTATAATCTGCTATAATATGTTTGTGAAGCTAAAAAAACAGAGAAAGGTGTTGACAAGATTTTAAAAATAGTATATAATGTAAACGTAGAATGAAAAGAGCAGAGGGATAGAGATAAGGAAAATCCCTTGACAAAAAAATAGAATAGTGTATAATGTAAGTGTAGGATAGAAAAAGAAAGAAAGGGAAAGCACTTGACATATTTTTGAAAGTAGTATATAATACAGTTGAAGAGTAAGAGGAGTTCTTTAAAACTAAATAATAAATAACTTTTGTGAGAAGAGAGTTATTTGAAAAGTACAATTATAATAAATTGTCTTTACAAATATTTGGCATAATAAAACAGCCAAGAGATCTCTTCTTATAAAAGACAATAGATTTCTTGGCTGTTTTTGTTAGATGAGAGGGGAGTGAAGAAAATAAATTTTCTTTATTCCTTTCTCAATTAACTTTTTGTGAGAAGAGAGTAAAAATTGAGAAAGTAGTTCTTTAAATTTTTATAAGGGATTGATGATAATCGTTTGATCTTGAGAAGAGAGGTAGACGATTGTTATTATCTCAAGTTGTCAATTCGATTGGTTTAAACATAAAAGTTTTTGGACGACAGCCTAAAAACTTCTATGTAGTGTTAAGTAGAAGAGTGACAAAGTTGCTTTTAAAAAAGGCGATGTAGTTCCTTCGAAAAATACTCCAATCAACCGTGTTTGTAAAAACATCGGCTGGGGGAGAAGGCCTAACCCTCCTTTACCCTCAGGAATGTTTTTATGAAAGAAGTTCTTTTCAATTTAATATAGTATAGAGCCGGTTTCCGGCACACAGTTTTTCATAAAATGGAGAGTTGTGTACCGGAAATCGGTAAAATTGCTCTGACGACGGGAGCTTATAAGTGGAAGGTGATTGTTCTTTATTTAAGAACTAGCCGTTATTACCACTTACGGTCGAGCCATTTTTCCTGGGGTATTCGGGACTTGAGCCCGCTCTACCCAGAAAGGAGGGAAAAGGATGGCAAAATTAGTAAATATCACTCCTCATGAGATTAATATAATCTCTGAGGAGGGTGATTTCCGCCTACCCCCTTCGGGGGAGGTGGCCCGGGCAACCTCTGCCACCGAAGTGGTGGGAGAGGTGAATGGAATCGAAGTGGTTAAGTCCACTTTCGGTTCTGTGACCGGGCTGCCTGAACCGGCAGAAGGCACAATTTATATTGTGTCAATGCTGGTTTTACAGGCACTGAAAGGAAAACGCAATGATGTTTTCGGGCCGGATACCGGTCCTGAGAGCGCCGTGCGTGATGCCGATGGTCGTATCGTCGGCGTCAAACGCTTTCAGTGTTTGTAGGCGGGAGCCGGTAGACTCGGAAGATAAAGGAGTAAAAAATTCCTCTTCTGATGAAAACATCCTATGAACCGATAGGGTGGCCGGCATAGAACTCCGTGCTAAAAACAATTAACCGCTATGGTTAGGTTGATTGAGTTACGGATAAGTCCTCCTCTCGAGGATGAAAGGCGAAATCCCTCTTTTAGAGGGGCGCATGACTGAAGTGGGTGAGATGGATAACCCTATAAGGTTAGCGGCATCGAGAAATGGGTGAGTTTTGCAAGTTTCTCGCCAAAAAACTTGCATCTGTTCACAGATGTGTGTCTGTGCTGATGAGCTCAAAAGAGCGAAACAGCTGTTCTTTTAAATTAAATTTTTGAAGCGAAACTAAAGTACTTTTATTTAAAGAGTGTTTCATTTTCGCTTCAAAAATGCCCTTGCAGAATATTTTTCTGTAAATTTTGGGCAAGAAAGGAGGGAAGCGAAATGTTTCACGTTTTTAACCAAGAGAGTGGGATTTGTCGGTTCTGCGGAGCCGATGAATGTTTTGGATTTTCTTCTCCTTGTCCTGACAAGGAGGAGGAAACCAAAAAAGTCTCTCGACTCTGTAGTTGTGGGTCGGGGGAACCCTGGCAACATTGCCAGGGAAATCCTGACAAGGAAACACCTTGGGAGTTCTGCGGTTAGCAGAAAATCCTGGGGTGCGGCGAAGGAGATTCGTCGATAAATCGTGATTCCTGTGAAATTTTTTTTCTTCAGAAGTGAGTTAGGAGAAAAAAATATAAGCAGTGAGAAAAGGCGGTAAAGTCTCCCGGTTGGGTCTCGTACCGTGTTATCGAAGAGATAACAAAAACGAGAAAAGGGCTTTGAGGGAGCCCAGTTTAAAATCCCTCTTTATTTTTCAGCTTATCTTTATAGTAAAGGTAGTTTGAAAAGTGAGAAAAGTTGTTCTTTAGAAATATTTAAAAAATAGTTACTTTCTCCTTCTTAGTTTTTCGTATAAGAAAATTAAGAAGGGGGAAGTTTCCTCTATTTTTGCCTGAGACGGGTTCGATTCCCGTGGTCTGTGGCCTTCTGGTAATTGTATTAGGAATATCTATTTAGCCAATAGATTGCACTACTACAAAAACACTAAAAAACCAGATCTCGCCCTCTTGGCCGAGGGTAGGGAGTGGTCTCCCTGGCAAAAATATTTAAAAGAAGTTCCGACTTCTATAAAAACGGTCGGTGGAAGCTCGCTTGATTATTTGTTTTTATAAATAGATAATCATTGCCACTGTAAAAGACTTAGAGTAATAGCGGGCAAAGGAGGTGAAATCCTTATGACCCGCAAAAAAATGAAAAAAGGAGGCGGATGGTAAGCCGTCTCCATAGGGAGGGTTTAAGGGAAGATGATTTTAGATCTTCCCCTCCTACACTAGTTTATTAACTTATATTGGTGGATTAGTGTGGGAGATTGGATATTTAATCGCGAAACAATGTGTTTTATAAACATAAAATATAAGTTTCTCGATTAAAAATTAATTGAGAAGAGAGTTCGAGAAACCTTTTCCAGAAAAAGAGAAATCAATTTCTGTGGGGAGGTTGTATCGATGTAGCAGTACATTGACAATTTAATAAAAGAATTGTTTAGAAAATTATCTTATTCTTTATTAAGATTTTCTAGAGCAAGATTCCATCCAGTGTTTTCTTTCAATGATTTAGCAATTAAATGCACTGTTGAGAGGGCAACATCGGTTTCTTTAGAGATAGTGCGATATGGTATTTCATCTCTAATCATTTTTACAACTTGCCACCTTTTACTAAAGTGATAAACTTCTGTTCTTGTTAGAGCGTTGCTAAAAAAGAACTCTATTTCTTTTTTGTTATTAATTAAAGAAAGAATTTCAAAGAGTTCTTGAAGCGGGTCAACATTTAATCCTTTTGATTTTTTGAGGAAAAAATCCCACTCGTAACTTGGATCAAAAAGGCGGTTTCTTGCACGTTGTAGTATTGTTGATGATAACCCAGTTCTTTTGATAATTTCGCGATAAGTTAAATCTTCTTGTCCAATCCATTTTACAGCTTGCCAACGATTTTTAAAGTTTTCTATTTCCTTTTCTGAAAATGCCGCCTCAAAAAAATATGACACTTCTTCTTTGTTTTCAAAAGAAGTAATGATTTCTAAGATTTCTTGAAAATCAGGCGAAGCAATAATTTCATGGAATTGAATAAGATTAATTTTAGGCATGTTAGTTATTTATACTAAGTATAAGAATCTTTTGCAATATTTAATTTTCAGGAAACGGTCTTTATCTTATGAGAAAATCTATTTTTTTAAATCTCTCTTCTCATTTTTCTTTTAAATAAAGGCTGTCTTCTGGAAATTTAAATAATTTTCATTATAATACACTTTCAGTCTCATGAATCGGTCTCTAATCTGATGAAAGAAAGATTTTTACCCGCAAGGGAACAAATCTCTCTTCTCACACTTTTCTTTCATCGGTATAATCTAGAGGCCGACTCCTGGGATTGAAATAAAGAAAGAAAGAAAGGAGGGATAGTAACGAATCCGGATCCAATGATTTATATCTCCAGAGAATATTGTGAAAAATGTTTTTCAGGTTATCTTTAAGAAAAAAAAGGTGGCTTGAAAAGCAGGGAACAGCTCTTGACATATTTTTGAAAGTAGTATATAATATAGTTGAAGAGTAAGAGTAGTTCTTTAAAACTAAATAATAAATAACTTTTGTGAGAAGAGAGTTGTTTGAAAAGTACAATTATAATAAATTGTCTTTACAAATATTTGGCATAATAAAACAGCCAAGAGATCTCTTCTTATAAAAGACAATAGATTTCTTGGCTGTTTTTGTTAAAGGAACGTTGCTTTGTGAAATTATTTTTAAAATAATTTTATGAAGCAGTTGTTCTTTTAAAATATGCCCGCCCCGGCAAAAAGGGGAGAAAGGAGGAGATGATATGTTATTATCACTCCTTCTGCCCCTCGGGGCAGGTGTAATAACCAGGTTGGCCCTTCGTCCAAGGGGACAGGGCCAGCTGACCATCAACGCGCCTTTATGGGCGTTGGTGGCAGGATGGAGTTTTACGGTTTTACTAGCCCTTCTGGGGCTGGTAGAGCCGATGCAAGGAAAGATTTCCCACGCTATTGCGCTAATTCTTGGCGCGACAGTAGTGGGGCTCTTAATTCCCGAGATTTTTCGGGGGTTGGGAGCAGCTACGGCCAGTGGGCTTAGCAAGCCCAAAAATTGGTTGTGGCTAATCGGGGTCGCAGCAGTCTTTTATGGACTGTTCGTTGACCCCAGTATCTTGGGGGGAATTTTTCTCCTTGGGACGCTCTGGTTGTTTTACAGAGTAATCCTGGGGATGAAGCCTCCCAAAAAAAAAGGAGGGTAAGAAAAAAAGGGAGAGTAGACTTGGTTAGCTACTCTCCCACTACGACATTAGTTTATAAAATAATTTTGTAAATTAATGTAGTAGTTTCCTTTGGGGACTTCCGAAGTCCCCAAACAAAAGGAAAAGGCATAGTATTGACAGAAAAGAGAAAAGGTTATATAATATAAGTAGAAAAGAGGAAAGAAGTTCTTTAAAAACGAAGTAGCTAATGACTGTTTCTTTGAGAAATCATTAATTTGTGTTTTCAAAAAAGCAGTCATTATATGGCTGCTAAAATTAACCCCACTCATCCGGGGAACCTGAGGAGGTGAAAAGGATGAGAAATAAAGGAAAATGGATAGCAAGGGGCATTTTCGCCCTGCTATTTATCTTTTTACTGGTATGGGTCGTTAAGGCCTATACCAGTAAAGAAGAACCGGTCGTAAGACCGGCCGAGCAGGTGGTACCTGCAGCCGAGTCGTATATTGGCTCGGTAGAAAACGTGGGCATCAGCAATGGGTTGCTGGTTGCCCATGTAAACTCTCCCAGTGCGGGTTCGTTGCACTGGGAAAACTCCCAAGGAATGGTGTCAAGTGACACCATAACTTGGGAAGCCCCAATGATCGGAGATATTGAATTATCTCCGATGGGGCCTGTCACCGGCCTCCGGCCGGTACTGACCACCCCGCAAGGAGTGGTAAAGGGGAATCCCATCCCCTAAAAAATGGGAAAGGGAGCCAGTAAAGTGGTTCTGGCTCCCACTGTTTTTAGAGCTTTTAATATTATTTATTGAAGGTTGTAAGAAGAGAGATTAAAAAAATAAAAAACAAAAATATGAACATCAAAACTTTATTTATATTTTTCACAACAATAACGGTAGTTTTACTTGCGTCTTTTGTTGTGGAAGCAGATAGAAATACCGTTGAAGCATCAACCCCCACACTTTCTTTGTCTTGCAGTTCTTCAACTTCTTCTTCTATTACCCTAAGATACAGTTACTCTAATGCAACAAATCCTACTATTTACAGAAATGGATCAAAGGTAGCTGGATTTCCATCTGGAAGTAACAGCGGAACATACACCAACAGAGGACTTTCTGCAGGTACAAGCTATACCTACACTTTTAGAAGTGGAAACACAACAAAGACTGCAACGTGTAGAACAAGCGGTGGGACAACGATAACAACACCATCGTCAACGAAAACCCCCACACTTTCTTTGTCTTGCAGTTCTTCAACTTCTTCTTCTATTACCCTAAGATACAGTTACTCTAATGCAACAAATCCTACTATTTACAGAAATGGATCAAAGGTAGCTGGATTTCCATCTGGAAGTAACAGCGGAACATACACCAACAGAGGACTTTCTGCAGGTACAAGCTATACCTACACTTTTAGAAGTGGAAACACAACAAAGACTGCAACGTGTAGAACAAGCTCTGTTTCTACAACAAAAACCATTCCAAGCACTACACAAATTGTTCCTAAAACTACCTATCCAACATATACTTATACTCCAACATATGCCGCTTCTGCACCTGTAACTGTTTGGAAACCTTGGTATCCAGAATATACTCCAACATATGCCGCTTCTGCACCTGTAACAGACTGGAAGCCATGGTATCCTGAATATACTCCGACATATACTCCAACTCCTGTACAACTAATACCAGCAGGAAGTATAAGATGTACTGCAGAGACAAAGAACAGCATAACTCTTTCATATAACCTTGAAAACGGAAATACCGCGGCAGTATTTAGAGGAGATGACAGGATTTATGCAATTGGCTCTGGTACGAGATCAGGAAGTTTTATAGAAAGCGGATTGGCACCAGGGACAACATATGAGTTTTACTTAAGAAACGGACTTTTCGCTTATTCAGATCAATTATCAAGAGTTGTTTGTAGAACGAAAGACCAGTCTGTAGTTGAGCCGAAAAAAGAATTTTACATCCAAAAAAGCGTAAAAAGTTTAGAGAGAGAAAATGCTTGGCTAAACTCGATAACAGTTTCACCAGGAGAAGTTGTTTCTTTCTCGATTAAAGTGACCGCAGGAGATACAAACCTAAATAGTGTTGAAGTAAAAGATATCTTGCCAAGGAACATTGAATACCTTGGAAACTTAAAAGTAGATGGAGTTTCTGTATCTGGGAATATTACTGAAGAAGTAAACATCGGAAGTATTTCACGACTACAAAGTAAAACGGTTACTTTTGATGCAAAGATCTACTCAAGAGAAAGCTTTGATGTTGGAACAACTACACTGACAAATACCGCAAGAGTTTCTTCTGTGGGAGTTACCTTAACAGACACGGCAGTCTTGAATGTAATTAAAGGTGAGGTGGCTGGACCACCAACCGTAGTTCCAACCGGAATCACCGGAAACACACTGCTTGACTATATTCTTTTGCCACTTCTTTTAACAGCCTTAGTATTTATTCTTTTCAGAAAGCATTTTTTGGGATTAGTTAAACGATTTGAAGTTGCTAGAAATGAGTTGAAAGCAGAGTGGATTTAATTTATCAGTTCTTTTTAAAACAAAAAATCGCCCCATAAAGGCGGTTTTTTGTTATAATGAAAAAATGGAAAAGATAATTGTTGGCTACAAAAGGGTGGGAATATCACCGCTTGATTTAATAAAAGAAATCAAAGAGAAGAATCCTCATCTTCAAAAAGAAAAAATGGCTTATGCCGGAAGACTTGATCCTCTTGCAGAAGGGGTGGTTTTACTTATAGTTGGCAAGGAACTAAAAAACTTTGATTCTTATTTAAATCTTTCCAAAGAGTATAAAGCGAAAATTCTTTTTGGATTTGATTCTGATACTTATGATATTTTAGGAATTGCAGAAAAGAAAAAAGAGATAAGCGAGGAAGAAGCAGAAAACGTTCTCGGTAATTTTGTCGGCAACTTTATTTTCGATTTGCCACCTTTTTCAAGTTACAAGATAAAAGGAAAACCTCTTTTTTGGTGGGCTCTTCAAAAGAGAGTTCACGAAATAGAGGTACCTCAGAAAGAAGTTACTATTTTTTCTTTAGATTTTTTAAAAAAAGAGTGGGTTAGTGAAAAAGAATTAAAAAAAGAAATTGTTTCAAAAGTAAAGAAAGTAAAAGGAGATTTTAGGCAAGAGAAGATTATAAAAAGGTGGGAAGAGATTTTAGATGATAAAAAAAGGAATTATCTTGTTCTTGATATTAAGGTTTCATGTAGTAGTGGGTGTTATATAAGAAGTATTGCCAAGGAAGCAGGCGAGCGTCTCCAGAGTGGAGCCGTTGTGCTTGAACTCCAAAGAACGAGAGTTGGAGAATACATAATAACTTGATTTATTGGGCAAAAAATATAATAATCTTCGAGTAAACATTTTTTATGCGTTATCAAAAACTATTTGTTGGACTAATTTTTCTTTTAATATTTATTGGAGGAATCTTCTCTTTCTTCTATTTTTTCTTTGGAGAAGAGATGGTAAAAGAAGTTGTTTATAATTTTCCGAATTTTTTTTCTTCAAAAGAATATAAAGAAGAAAACGGTGATGTTGTAGATCCTCTTATTAAGGAAGGTAATGGAGACATTGGATTTTTGACAAGAGAGGGGATTATCGAAGAAACAAATCGTCAAAGAGATCTTTTCGGAGTGGTTACTCTTACTGAAAACGAAAGATTGAATGAAATTGCTGATATTAAGCTTGACGATATGTTTGAGAAGCAATATTTTGCTCATGTTTCACCAGATGGAGAGGGGGTAAGTCATATTGCAGATGGGTTAGAATATAAATTTTTGCTAATTGGAGACAACTTGGCGATGGGGAACTATCGTGACGATGAAGAAGTTGTCAGGGCATGGATGAACAGCCCAGGACACAGGAAAAATATTTTAGAAGAAAGATATGGAGAGATAGGCGTTGCTGTCAAAGAAGGACTTTATCGTGAGAAAAACATATGGATGGCGGTACAAGTTTTCGCGATGCCAACATCTGCTTGTCCAGAACCGAGTGAGCTTTTAAGAAATGAAATAGAGAGAAAGAGAAAAGAAGGCGAAACATTACTTGTCTCTAAAGAAAATCTGGAAAAAGAAATAGATCTGATAAGACCAAGGGGGAGCGAACTCCATATCCAAAAAGTTGAGGAGTACAACGCATTGATTAATAGATATAACAATCTGATAGTCTCTCTAGATAAATTAATTGACGATTATAATCGACAAGTAAAAGCGCGCGAAGATTGTATTCGTAAATAAAGATGGATCCTCTAAAGATAATAGAAAAATATTATCAAAAAGACAGCAAAGCTTACTTTGTTTTAGTAAATCACAGCGGGGCGGTAACAGAGAAAGCAATTCAGATTGCAAAAAAACAAAAAGATTTCTCTTTTGACATTCAATTTATAAAAGAAGCGACGATGCTTCATGATGTCGGAATATTTTTAACTAACGCGCCAAATGTTGGCTGTTTTGGGAAAGAGCCGTATCTTTGTCACGGTGTTTTAGGAAAAGAAATTTTAGAGAAGGAGGGATATGGAAAACACGCCAGAGTTTGTGAAAATCATATTATAATTTCCAAAAATGAGATAATAGAAAATAATCTTCCGCTCGAAAAAAAAGATATGTTTCCGTTATCTCAAGAGGAGGAAGTTATTTCACTCGCCGATAAGTTTTTTAGCAAATCAAGTAGTGATTTATTTTGTGAAAAAAATATTATTGAAGTAAAAGAAGAAATGAAACGATTTGGTAATTTTAAAGCTAATTTCTTTAATTACTTAATTGATAAATACAAAGTATGAAAAAGATCAAAATCGGATTGGCACTGGGTAGTGGAGGAGCAAAAGGTCTTTCACATATCGGAGTTATCAAAATTTTAGAAGAAAATAATATTCCGATTGATTTTATTGCGGGTTCAAGCATTGGTGCTTTAATTGGCGGAGTATATGCAGCGACAAAAGACATTAAAAAACTTGAAAATTTGGTTTTAAATACTGACTGGAAAAAAATATTTTCTTTAATTGATCCTGCTTTTAAGGGAGGGCTTCTAGGTGGGGATAAAGTAAAAAACTTTATCAAAAAATATATCGAAAAAGAAAACTTTGGAGAACTTTTAATTCCATTTTCTGCCGTTGCAACAAATCTTAAAAGCGGAAGACCAGTTATTTTTAATAAGGGAGATGTGGTAACTGCAATTCGTGCTAGCATTTCATTTCCGCTTCTCTTTAAACCAATTAAAATTAAAGAAGATATTTTTACGGATGGTGGTCTTTCTTCTCCAGTTCCTGTTTCTATAGTAAAGGATATGGGAGCGGATGTTGTCGTTGCGGTTAATCTCGATGGAGATTATTTTAACGAGGAATATCATAAAAGAAAGATGAAATCATATGATGTTGCTAATAACTCTTTAAATATTTTGCGATATCATTTAGCCGCCTATAATAGTAGGGACGCAGATGTTATTGTGTTGCCAAAAACAGGAGATGTTTATTGGAACAAGTTCGTCCACGGAGAAAATGTTATTATTTCTGGTGAAAAAGCAATGAAAGAAAAAATAAAGGATCTTAAAAAAATAATTGAAGGTTGATATTTTCACTCTCTCTGATAAAATTAAAATTGTAAAAATAAAAATGTGACAAAACTAAAGACAACTTTAATTATCATAGTTGCTATTGTTTTCTTCTCACTGAGTCTTTATCTATATCTTGGGAGCAGAGAGGAACCACTTGGTGAGGACGTTGAAATAGGCGGGAGGGTTTATCGCAATGAAAGTCTTGGTTATGAAATGAATTATCCGGAATTTTGGGAAATAAGAGAGAAAAAAAATCTTACTTCTTTTTATTCCAACATAACAAGCGAAGATAATCCGCAAACGACAGTTGACCTAGAAACTTATAAACAAATATTTGGGATTGATCTTGTAGGAACCTCTCCTTTAACATATATTGACGGAGTTATTAGCTATAACATTGAGAAAAGCGTTTATCGTAACAATAATAATTTTACCGTTAGACAATGGTATGATATTGTTGCTCTTCTTGAATCTTATAACGCACAAAAAATTAGCGAAACAGACTTTATTAAAATTAGCAGTAAGGTTTTGAAGGGAGAAGAAATTTTGAAAGAAAAAGTATTTGATCCGTGGATTCCAGAAGGGGAGGTGGTTAAGATAGGCAATAAAGAAGTCTTGAAAACCACGCGTTTTGGAGATAATCGTTATGATGGTTACCAGTACTATATTACTGCTCTTGGTGAATATATTTTTGTTTTTCACTTTGGATATGGAGGATTAGTTATTCCGCGAGAGATGTGGCAAAGAAATGATAATCATGTTCGTGGGATTATTTGGTCATTAAAGATTTTCTAATGATGAAGATTGAAGAATTTGAGGATTTGGTTAAAAATGCTATATCAGAGATGCCTTCTTTCATTAAAGATAAGATGGACAATGTTGCGATATGTGTTGAAGAAAGACCAGATAGAGAAGTGAACCGAATAAGAGGAGGCGCGAGGAAAAACACATATCTTTTGGGTCTTTATCAAGGAGTACCAAAAAATGTTTGGGGAAGAGGATTTGGAGGAAATCTACCGGACAAGATAACAATTTTTAAAGAACCAATAGAAAGATTTGCAAAAAACAACGAGAGACTAAAAAGAATTGTTCAACGAACCGTGTATCATGAAATTGCTCATCACTTTGGCTTTAGTGAAAAAGAAGTTAGAGAACTCGAAAAATCGTTTTATAGAAAAAAATAATATGCAGTTCAAAATTAAATGGTGGCAACTTATTTTTTATGAAATATCTGTTTTCTCTTTGGGAGTTTTAGTAGCAATAAGGTGGTATCTAAATATTAGAGACTATAACTACCTTTTCTTTTTTCTATTTATCATTTGCGGGGTATATACCGTTATTGTACTCAAAAATCAACTAATATTTGAAGATGAAGAAGATAGTAGTGAAGGACAAAATGCAAAAAGAGGGTAGAAGACAAATTAAAAGGTGGACGGCTTTTAGAAGACATCTTTCTGCTGTAGTAAACAACCGTAGAAGTGGAGATCTTTTATGTCGCAAGAAACAAAGACAAGCGCTTTTACACTGGGCATATGATTCAAAAAAAATATAATTTTTATTACCATGTCACAATATTATAACGGTAAAAGAAGTAGAAATCTTTATAATCCCAAAAGTAAAGAGCCTTTTAAAATTAGTAGATCAAAGATTGATCTTTTTTTAAACTGCCCTCGTTGTTTTTATATCGACAGAAGACTCGGCGTTGGTACACCTCCAGGATTTCCTTTTGCAATAAACTCTGCGGTTGATAAACTTTTGAAGAAAGAATTTGATATCCACCGAAAACTACAAACAAAACATCCTCTTCTTGAAAAGTATGGCATTGACGCAATCCCTGCACAGAGAGCAGAGATTAATGAGTGGAGAGAAAACTTTAAAGGGGTGCAGTTTTATCATCAACCAACAGGCTTGATTATTACTGGAGCGATTGATGATCTTTGGATTAATAAAGAAGAGGAGTATATCGTCGTAGACTACAAAGCGACTAGTAAAGAGGAAAAAATTACCTCGCTTGATAAAGATTGGCAGGATTCTTACAAAAGACAGATGGAGGTTTATCAGTGGCTTCTTAGAAAAAACAATCTTAATGTCTCTGATGTTGGATACTTTGTGTATTGTAATGGAAAAACAGATGTTGAAGCGTTTGATGGGAGGGTTGAGTTTGATGTTACTCTTATTCCTTATAGGGGCGATGATTCTTGGATTGAAGATACCGTTTATAAAATAAAGGATGTTCTTGATCAAGATGTGGTTCCTGATAGTTCTCCGGACTGTGACTTTTGTCTTTACAGAAAAGAAGCAAATAAAGTACTAAAAGAAAAGGGGATTTCGGGTTGACTTTTACTCTTTTTCTGATAGAATCATCACACATTATAAATTTTAATTATTTTTGAAAATGAAAGGATATATAGGTGATATCGAAAAAGAAACAAAAGAAAATGAGAACTTTCGAAAGGTTCTCTATACTGCTAAAAACTGTCAGTTAGTGGTAATGTGTATTCAACCAGGAGATGAAATCGGAGAAGAGATTCATGATCTTGACCAATTTATTCGCATCGAAGATGGGGAGGCAAAAGCAGTTCTTAATGACGTTGAATACGAAATGGAAGACGACTACGCAGTCGTTATTCCCGCTGGAGTTAAACACAACCTAATTAATACCGGAGATGAACCACTAAAACTTTATACAATTTATTCTCCACCCGAGCATCGTGATGGAGTAATCCATCAAACTCGAGAAAATGCGATGGAAGACGAAGAACATTTTGACGGAAAAACAACAGAGTAAAAAAAGAGTCCTTCAGTAAAATGAGGGGCTTTTTCTTTACTTATTATAAAAAAGATAGTATAATAGAAAAAGTTTTTCGCTGTTCATTATAAAATAAGGAGTGATTTTTTTGGGAAAGAAAAAACGAGAAGAAGAGATTTTTGAAAAAAGGTGTTTATTAAGGGAGTGTAAGAAAAACATCTTTAACAGCAGTGGCCCGCTGGAGGAAAAAATGATTGAAGTTCAAGAAGTAGATAGAGAAATAGCATTTTTGGATTTTGAATTGCATGAACTGCAGAAAAAGAAGAAAAACGGGGCTTATTGTCTAGCAAAAATAAAAATTGTGAAAGACAAAAAAGAGCCCAAAGAAATAAAAGTAATTATCAAAGATTATGGAGTTCTTCCTTCCCTTCAAACCAACGAATACATCATTTCAAAAGATTGTTTGTTGGCTTGCGCAATTATGCGAACACCAGTCAATGGCGTTGCAGAGTATAAGGTGGAAAACTCTAAAACAACCGTTCTCGTACGCGAAAAAAAATTATTATAAAACGAAAAACTCTACAAAGGAGGGCCAGTGCTCTCCTTTATTTCTTCTAAAAATATTGTTGACAGAGGTATCTGTTTGTGACAGTATATAAGTGCTCAAGCAGGCGAGGCAATCGCTCTCTATAATATATAGGGGGAGGAAAGTCCGAACACTCAGTTATTTATTTAACAAGGGTAGCGGGTAACTCCCGTCCGTCGTGAGGCGAGGGGTGCGAGCAGAGACGTCAAGCACCGCAAGGTGTTTGATATCCTTAAATGGATAAGCTTTATGGCAACATAAGGTGTGAAACGGCTAAATCTCTATCTGGGTGCAAGGGCAAGTTTTGGTGGCCCGCTAGACTCTTTGAGTAATCAAAGAGCAAGATAAATGATTGCCCCTCGATTTATCGAGGAACAGAATTCGGCTTACGCCCTGCTTGAGCTTTTTTATAATCTTAGCCCCAGAACAAATGATTAGACGTATTATAAACTCCAGATCAAAAACAATAACTTTTTCTGCAGGACTTATTGCTTTCTCGGTCGGAATAAGCGCCGTACTTGGACTTTTGCGAGACAGACTCTTAGTAGGTTATTTTGACATAGAAAAACTTGATATTTATTTTGCTGCGTTTGCAATTCCGGATTTTGTTTATGGAGTTATTATTACTGGGGGAATAGTTGCTGCCTTTTTACCAATTTTCGCACTAACACTCGAAAAAAGTAAAAATGAAGGATGGAAGCTTGCCAACAACACGTTAAATGTATTAATCATTACTTTAACTGTTCTTTGCGGAATTCTTTTTCTTTTCACACCATTTATTGTCAAAATTATTGCACCAGGATTTTCTGCAGAATATCTCCAAGAAACGGTTTTTTTGACAAGGATAATGTTAATTAGTCCAATTTTACTTGGTGCATCAAGCTTATTTTCTGGAGTATTACAGTACTTTGATAAATTTCTGGCATATTCTTTAGCTCCGATATTTTATAATATAGGAATTATTTTCGGAATTATTTTTTTCACTCCTTATTTTGGATTGAGTGGTTTGGCATATGGTGTTATTTTAGGTTCGATACTTCATCTTCTTGTTCAAATACCCTCTTCATATTTTTCAGGGTTTTCTTATCAGGCGATCCTAGATCTTAATCAAAAAGAACTAAGGAGAATATTTTATCTGATGATTCCGCGAATCGTTGGACAGGTATCTTCTAAGGTTAACGTTATTGTAACTACCGCGCTTGCCTCCTTGCTTACCGCAGGGAGTATATCAATTTTTAATTTAGCAAATCATTTACAGTCTTTTCCTGTTAGAGTAATCGGTGTAGCATTTGCCGTTGCTGCTTTTCCTGCGTTCTCAAAATCATTAGCGGCACAAGAAAAAGAAAAGTTTTCAAAAAGTCTCTCTTCGGTTATCTGTCAGGTACTTTTCTTTATTATCCCGATAAGTATTATAATCTTTCTTCTTAGAGCACATATTGTACGTCTTGTTTTGGGGACAGAAGGATTCGGGTGGAAAGAAACTCAGCTTACTGCTGCGTCCTTGGGTATTTTTGCATTTTCCTTTTTTGCGGCGGCACTTGTTCATGTTTTGGTGAGAGCATTCTTCTCTTTTCAAGACACAAAAACGCCCGTTATTGCTTCACTTGTTTCTATGGGAACAAATATTAGTTTATCTTTTCTCTTTATTTGGATTCTTGGTTTTGATAATATTTTTCGAAACTTTTTGGCAGCTTCGCTAAAGATTCAATCGATTAACAACATTGAGGTGATTGCTTTTCCTTTGGCAATTTTATTCTCTACGGTTTTACATTTTTTTCTCTTAATTTATTTTTTTAAAAATAGAGTCGGTGGATTCAAAGGTATGGGAATAAGAGATTGTTTAGAGAAAATAATTTTATCGTCAACAATAATGGGACTATCAACATTTATTCTTTTACGGATAATCGGGAAAACTATTGTTTTACAGACTTTCTTAGCAGTTTTGGCTCAAACAATTATTGCTTTAGTCTTTGCATTTTTTGTTTATGTTTTTGTTTCAAAATTATTAAAATCAAAAGAGCTTTTTTCTATTAAAGAAGCATTTTTAAGAAGATGAAGGTTAGAAATTTTTGTATTATAAGTCATATTGATCATGGAAAATCCACGTTAGCGGATAGGTTTTTGGAAATTACAGAAACGGTTTCTCAAAAAGATATGCAAGAGCAGTATCTAGACGATATGGAGCTTGAAAGAGAGAGAGGAATTACGATTAAGTTAAGGCCGGTGAGAATGACGTATAAGGGATATGTATTAAACATGATTGATACTCCTGGACATGTTGATTTTTCTTATGAGGTTTCCAGGTCCCTTGCTGCCGTAGAAGGGGCAGTGCTTCTTGTCGATGCATCAAAAGGAATTCAGGCACAGACACTTGCAAATCTTGATCTTGCTCACCAGAAAGGAGAGAACTTTAAAATAATACCAGTGATTAATAAAATTGACCTAGACACTGCTTGTGTCGAAGAAACTGAAGAAGAGATGATACAGGTGTTAGGAGTTAAGAGAGAAGATATTATCAAAATATCAGGGAAAAAAGGCATAAATATTGAGGCGGTTCTTGATGCTATAATCGATAAACTTCCGTCTCCCAAGGAATCAACAAATGATAAAGAATTTAGAGCACTGGTTTTTGATTCGGAATATAATGCTTATAAAGGAGTTATTGCACATGTTCGAGTTGTTGATGGAGAGCTAAATAGCAATGAGAAGATATACTTTTTTGCTTCCAATACAAGTGGTGATGCTAAAGAAATAGGTTTTTTTTCTCCAAAGTGGGTTGTGCAAAAAAAACTGATTGCCGGGGATATCGGATATATCGCTACTGGGATTAAAGAAGTGGGTGTTGTAAAATCGGGAGATACTATTTGCAGAAAAGGGGAGAACGTTTTGCCTCTTGCTGGATATAAAGATCCTAAACCAATGGTTTTTAGCAGTTTTTATCTTCGCAATCCACAGGATTACCCAGTGTTTAAAAACGCACTTTATGAGATAAAACTTACCGATCCCGCACTTACTTTTGAGCCGGAATTTAAAGAAGTTTTTGGGAGGGGATATCGTTGCGGTTTTTTAGGCTCACTACACTCAGAAATTATTTCGGAAAGATTAAGAAGAGAATATGATTTGAATCTTATAGTTTCTGCTCCCTCGGTGACCTATAAAATAGTAAAGCAGAACAAAGAAGAAATAGAGATAAGATCCGCCTCTGATTGGCCAGACGAGACCACAATTTTAGAAAAAAAAGAACCATGGGTAAGAGTTGAAGTAGTTACCCCAGAAAGTATGTTGGGCAATGTTGCAGAGGTACTAGGAGAATTGAAAGGAAATTATGTTGATACCAGATATCTTTCTGTAGACAAAGTTCTTGTTGTCTATGACGCACCACTTAGAAGGATAATCATCACTTTTCATGATAATCTAAAAAGCGCTACCAAGGGATATGCTTCTGCGGGTTATAAGTTAAAAGGGTTTTATCCAGAAAACTTACTAAAGATGGAAATCCTCATTGCTCATCAAGTGGACGAAGCATTTTCAGTAATAATTTCTCGTGACGAAGCATTTGCAGAAGGGAGAAGAGTGGCACTAAAATTAAAAGAAGCAATCCCTCCGCAACAGTTTGCGGTTGCTATACAAGCAAGGGTGGGAGGGAATATTATTGCCCGAGAAACAATTAAAGCTCGAAGAAAAGACGTTACAGGTGATCTTTATGGTGGAGACGTTACCAGGAAGAGGAAACTTTTAGAAAAACAAAAAAAAGGAAAGAAGAGACTTGAAAAAGAAGGAAAAGTCAATATTCCACAAGAAGCTTATTTCAAGGTCTTTAAAAAATAGATTTCTTGATAGAATTTACTACTGAAGTTATAATTAAAAAATGGTCAGGAAAAAAAAGAAAGAGAAAATAAACTACACGACTTTTTTTGTTTTAATAACGATTATGGCTGTCTTGATATTTTTTAATGTAAAACTTTGGAACGAAAGAAAAATTACTAAGGAGCAACTTCAAAGATCTGAAGAAGAGCTAGGAAGAATTTCTGATGAAAAAGAAAAAATGGAGGAGAAAATCCAAACGATAGATATTGAAGAAAAGATAGAAAGAGTCGCTAGAGAACAACTTCTTTTGAAAAAAGAGGGCGAAAATGTAATTATTATTTCTCGTGAAGAAGAAATAGAAAATGAGGAAATTAATGAAGAAGAAAAAGAAAAAGGTTTTTTTGAATCACTAATTGAAATTTTTAAAACACAATAGGCCGGAGTAGCTCAGTGGTAGAGCGACTCTCTCGTAAAGAGTAGGTCGTGGGTTCAACTCCCGCCTCCGGCTCAAGTAAAAAAATGGAAATAGAAAAAGAAATTATAGAATTAAAAAATAAAATCTTCCAAATGGAAGAGTGTCTTTGATATTGCAAAAAAGAAAGAGAGATTAAAGAAGCTTGAAAAGGAGATCACCGATACGAGTCTTTGGGATGATCCAGTAAACGCCGTTCAAAAACAAAAAGAATTATCTGTAACGAAGGAAGAGGTAGAAGAGATAGAACATTTTTTAAGGAAAGTAGGGGATATCGAAGAACTTTACAACGAACTTGGAGATGAGGAGTCTTTAAACAAAGAAATTATAGAAAATATTATTTCTTTTAAGAAAGAGGTTAAAAAGAGAGAAATTTACACTTTTTTATCGGAGAAGTTTGATAAAAATGATGCTATCTTGGAAATATCAGCAGGTGCGGGAGGGAGAGATTCTGAAGATTTTGTGACGATGCTTCTTCGAATGTACAAAAGATATGGAGAAAGAAGAAACTTTAAAACGGAAATTATCTCTGTTTCTTATGGAGAGGCGGGGGGGCCCGAAGGTAGGGCAGGAATTAAAAATGTTTCACTAAAAATCGAGGGGAAATATGCATTTGGTTTTTTTAAAAAAGAAACGGGGACGCATCGCCTGGTAAGAAAGTCTCCTTTTTCCTCGGCAGGTTTAAGACACACTTCTTTTGCAGAGGTTGAAGTTTTCCCGGTAATAAATAATAATGAGTCTCAGTTGGAAATCAAGGAAGATGATTTAAGAATTGATACTTTTAGGTCTTCTGGTCCTGGAGGACAGCATGTCAACAAAAGAGAAAGTGCGATTCGCATTACTCACATTCCAACAGGGATTGCTGTTAGTTCACAGAACGAACGATTGCAAGGAGAAAATAAAAAAACCGCATTGAACATATTAAAATCAAAGCTACAGAAGATTGAAGAAGAGAAGAAAAAGCAGGAGCTAGAAAAAGCGAAAGGGGAGAGCGATGGGAAGAGTTGGGGCAATCAGATAAGAAACTATGTTTTGCATCCTTATAAACTAGTAAAAGATCTTCGGACACAGAAAGAAACATCAAATGTAGAAGATGTTTTGGACGGTGACCTTGATTTATTAAAAGATGATTTTTTTCAATAACGTAACAAAAATATATCCCGCCTATTTAACTAAAAGAGAAAAGGCGGTTTTGGATGGTGTTTCTTTTAAAATTGATAAAGGAGAATTTGTTTGTATCGTGGGTCGTTCAGGAGCAGGGAAAACAACTCTTTTTAAAATTCTTCTTGGAGAAGAAAAAATGACAAGCGGAAGTGTTTTTTTCGATGAAAAAGACATTAACAAGATTTCGTCTCGAGAGAAGTGCAACTTAAGAAGGAGAATCGGAACGATTTTTCAAGATTATAAGCTTCTTCCGACAAAAACTGTTTATGAGAACATAGCTTATGCTCTTGAAGTTACTGGAACTTCAGACGAGGATATTGAGAGATATGTCCCAGAAGCATTAGATACCGTAGGACTCCTAGAACAAGCACTTCATTTTCCTCATCAGTTATCAGGGGGAGAAAAACAAAGAACGGCGATTGCTCGTGCTTTAATACACAACCCAGATGTTATTTTGGCGGATGAACCGACAGGAGATTTAGATCCTTATAACACACGAGATGTTTTAGATCTTTTGCTAACCCTGAACGAATCTGGTACTACTGTAATTCTTGCGACGCATGATAAAGAAGTTGTTAACAGTCTTGGGAAAAGAGTTATTACCATTAAAGATGGGAAGATGGTGAGTGATTCTAAAAAAGGAAGATTTATTTTATAATTTAAAATATGAAAAACAAAACACTAACATCAATCAAAAGAGCGTTTCGATTGGCTTGGAAAAACTTTTATCGAGAAAGTGGTCTTTCTTTTGTTTCGGTGTTTGTATTGATGGTGGTTATTATACTGTCAACTTCTCTTTTCTTGTTAAGCGGAGTTGCAGACATTGTTATTAAAGATATTGAACAAAAAGCAGATGTGACTGTTGATTTTCAATTAACTGTTCCGGAAGAAAGAATATTTGAAGTAAAGGATGAAATAGCTGAAGTCTTTGAAATTAATGGAATGGAATATACGTCCAGAGAAGATGCAAAAATAATTTTTATTCAAAGATTCGGAGACAGGCCAGCTGTGATGGAATCATTAGAAGAAGTGGGAAACCCTTTTCCGGCTTCAATAAATATTAAGGCCGATGACCCTTATATCTACAAACAGATAGTAGTGTATTTGGAAGAAAATCACAGCGATTTAATTTACAATATTGATTTTTACCATCGTGAAGAAGTTATATCCGGTATTTTTAGTATTACCGAAAACATTAGAAAAGGAGGTATTATTGTCGGGATAGTTTTAGCGTTAGTTGCGATACTTCTTGTTTACAACACCATTAAACTTGCTATTTATGGCTTAAGGGAAGAGATTAGAGTGATGAATTTAGTGGGATCTTCAAACTTATTTATTCAAAGTTCATTCATTATACAAGGGGCAATACTTGGAGTTGTTGCTGCTTTTTTCTCTTTCATTTTACTTTTTTTGATGGGATTTCTAATTCCACAAACCTATAATATTACTATTGAAGTAAATCTACAGCAGTATTTTCTAGGAATGCTTCCTATAGTAATTCTGGCGCAGTTTGCAATAGGAATTTTCCTAGGAGTTTTTTCAAGCTTGATTGCAACTCGAAAATATCTTAATTAAATTTTTGCTGGATCGTCCAATGGTAGGACGCGAGTTTCTGGTACTCGT
>CAZJEE010000004.1:35123-44460 GCA_964544985.1 uncultured Candidatus Saccharibacteria bacterium | reverse complement strand
ACATTCCTGTGATTCATATTGAAGCAGGCGGAAGAAGTTATGATTGGCGTATGCCGGAAGAAAAAAACCGCATCATAATCGATCATCTGTCCGATGCGCTTTACTGTTACCTCCCCCGCTATAAAGATACTCTGCTCTCTGAGGGCATTGATAGTTTTAGAGTCAAGGTAGTCGGAAACATAATCCACGACCCGCTCAAAAAGTACGCAAAAACTATAAACGAAAGACCTATTTTGAAAAAACTTAACATAGAATCAAAAAAATTCATCCTTGTTACTCTACACAGAGAAGAAAACATGTCAAACAAAGAAATATTGAAACAGAAACTTTTGAATATTGACAGATTGGCAAAAGAAAAAAAGATGCCCGTTGTTTTTCCTTTAATGCCGAGAGTTCTTGCTGCAATAAACAAATTCAAGATTAAATTTATTATTAACAATAATCGCTGGATTACTAATAAACCTTTTGGTTTTTTTGATTTTACAAAACTAGAAAAAGAAGCGCGACTGATTGTTACTGATAGTGGAACAGTCCAAGAAGATGGTTTAATTTTAGGAACTCCAACCGTTGTAGCACGTCGTTCCACTGAAAGACCAGAGACCATTTGGGCAGGAGCTACCCTATTAGAAGGCTTTGAAAATAAAAACACTCTTTACAAAGAGATGAAAAAAGCATGGGATATGAAAACCGACTGGAACAGAAATGTTTTAAATCCTCAAGGAGGAAACCCCAGTAGAAGGATTTATAAAGATTTAATTTCTAAAATAGAAAATGGGTATTTTGAAAAATCACGAAGTTTCGGAAAATTAAAAAATAAAAAGTTTGTAAGAAGAGCTTATGGTGGGAATAACTAGAGGTTTTAAGGATTTGGGGAAAAGAATTATAGAAAAAATGCCTCACAACTGCAAAAAACAGTTTTATTTATTATGGTACAAAATAAATAATTTTTCCTTAATCCCAGAAACCCCAATAACCACTACAAATATTTCTTTGTCTAATAACACAAAAAAGTTAAAACTAGTTGGTTTTCTGAAAATCCATAATGAAGTTGCATCTGGAAATTTATTAAGAGTTTTGAAGCATATGAAAAAATTTTGTGATGAAATTGTTGTCTGTGATTGTGATTCAACCGACAATGGCATAGAAATTGCCAAAGAATTTACATCTCATGTATTGTATGAACCGAATAATTTTAAAAAGGAGAATTTTGTAAAGCAAAAAATGCTTGACTATACATTGACATTAAATCCCGATTGGATTGTTTGGTTAGATGCTGACGAAATCTTCGATAGAGATGGAGAGCTTGGTGAAATTCGTAATCTTTGTGTGTATGGTGAAAAAAATAATATCGACGCTTTTTCTTTCCAAGAGTATAATCTTTGGAAAAGCATCAAAAAGTTTCGTGCTGACGAATTTTTTTTAAAAGGGTGGTTTGTCCGCTTATGGAAGAATAATGGTTCTTTAAAATTTAAGGTTAACGAAGGATTGCATAATAAACCACACCCTATCGGAATAAATAATATTCAAAAATCAAAGATTAGGGTCATTCATTATGGATTCTCGTCACCAGATTTAATAGAAAAAAAATATCAGTTCTACAAAAGTCACGGACAAAATGGGTTTTATTTAGATCGCTTTAGAGACGAGAAGGGAATTAAACTAACCCCCTTTGATATTGATTGGTTCCCTCTGTCTGTGTTTAATGTTTCAGTAATTTGTTTGATTTACAAATCTACAAAATACGCAGATTTTGTTTGGAATTCTTTTAATAAACATACAAAAGATGCCAATTTCTTATTTATTGCTAATGATGCTACTAATAAAGTAAAAAGTTACTTGAAAGAGAATAATCTCCCTCATTTAATTTTTGAAAATAGCGATAAGAATGAATATTATTTAAACAGAGTTTATAGAGCATGGAACTACGGAGGAATTAACGCTCCAGGAGAAATTATTGTTTTTGTAAATTCAGATATGGCCTTTTCTTACAACTGGCTTGAATGTCTTTTGAAAAATATCAAAAAAGATAAAATAATCTGCTCAAGATTAGTAGAGTCAGGAAAACTCTTAACTGGTAAGCACGGAATCAACAAAAATTTCGGACAAGCGTATCAAGAGTTTAATGATAATAGTTTCCAAAAATTTGCCAAAAAAATTAAAAAAGCAGAACTACACCGGAATGGTCTTTTCATGCCTTGTGCGATTTATAAAAATTCTTTTATAAAAAGTGGTGGTTATCCAATTGGAAACCGAAAAGAGAAAGGTGGTAGCGAGACATCAGGCGACTATATTTTGTTTTATGAAAAGTTAAAAGCAATGGGTATCGAACATTTCACCTCTTTTGACAGTATCGTATATCATATTCAAGAAGGAGAAATGGACGAATGATTAATAAACAAAAAATATGATAGAAAAAAAATTATAGGATGACTTACATACGAAAGGGTATAATCGATTCAGTTTGACAACTAAGGGCATGAACGCACTAATGAAGCCTTATATGGACGTATTTAATCTTTGCTCAACAATTTTAGATATAGGGTGTGGAGGAGGATTCACCACAAACTATTTGAGAAAAAAAAGTAATAACTTTTTTAAAAAATCAACTGTCTATGGAATAGATATATCTTCAGTCGTTATTAAAAAAGCCCAAAAAAAATATCCCAAGTGTATCTTTAAAGTTGCCCAAGGAGATAAAATACCATTTGATGATCATATGTTTGATTTTGCAATTATTAATAGTGTCACGGTCCATATTCCTCGAAGATTTACACGAGGATATATAAAAGAATTGGGTAGAGTTTTAAAACCAGGGAGCCATTGTTTAATCCAATTAGTTTCTTTCCCAAAGCTTGATGGAATAGAAGAAGATCCCATCTTCACACCTGCCTTCGGTCCAGAACCTCATATCGGTTGGCCAATTGAAAAAATATTTGAAATTATTAAAGAATCAAATCTTGACATAGAAATTATTCGACGCAGATATATGAAAAGAGATAATATAGATGCTCTTGGGGAAATAAAAGATTATTGGTTACTTCTTAAAAAACCAAAATAAAAAATGTTTAAATTTGTAAAAAAATGTATTCCTAATTGTACAAAAAGAGAGTTAAAAGCAATGGGTATCGAACATTTCACCTCTTTTGACAGTATCGTATATCATATTCACGAAGGAGAAATGGACGAATGATTAACTACAAAATATAAAAAATGAATATAAAAAGATTATTTTCATATCAACAAAAAAATTACTTAAAAAAAATTTTAAGACTAGAGGGGGTTAAAAATAGTGATATTATTCCATACATAAAGAAAGCTTTGCACTCTGATATTATTTCAGTTTTAGACATTGGCTGTGGTCGTCTTTGGGAAAATAATCCTAAATCAGAAGATATTTTATTCTCTCTTTTTGATGAGCTGCGTTATGAAATTACCGGAATAGATATTTTTAACGAATGCATTGCTTGGCGTAAAAAGAATGGCCCTCGTGGAAAATATTTAATTATGGATGCTAGAAACTTAAAAAATTTACCCGAGAAATTTGATGTTGTTATTGCACATCATATCTTAGAACATTTTCCAAAACACGAAAGCATTGCTCTGTTAAATTTGATAGAAAAAAAGGCTCTCAAGCAAATAATTATTGGCACACCGATTGGTTACACCGAAACCGAGTATGCTGTGAAACTTCACCGCAATAAACACGAACGCCATCTTTGTGCCTGGTATCCAAAGGAATTTAAGAAAAGGGGATATAATGTTCTCAAGTTGAAAAATGTTTTATTGGCAATAAAAAATGTTTAAATTTGTAAAAAAATGTATTCCTAATTGTATAAAAAGAGAATTGAAGAAAATGGAATATATTGTTTTACATCCTTTTCTTATGCATAAAAATTCTAGTAAAAAACTAAATATTGGCGCTGGAAAGGAACGAGTACTCGGTTTTATTAATGTGGATATTGATTCTACAACTAAACCAGATATTCTATGTAATATTGAGCATGGGCTGCCTTTTGATGATAATACGATTGACGAAATTAAGTGTTCACACACCCTTGAACATATTAATGATATTTTATTTGTACTGCGTGAATTTTACAGAATTTCGAAAAAGGGCACAAAAATCACCATTATAGTTCCACTCATGGACGCCTCTGATATGACCCATGTTCGCTTCTTCAATGAATATACTTTCAGGACTCTTACTGATTCTCAATATTGGGATAAACCGTATTATTTTGTTGGAAAATATAAAGAACTTTCTCGTTCTTTCAAAGAACTGGATACGTGTCGCGAAATGACACTTATTTTAGAAGTAATAAAATAATAATGAAAATCCTTCTGGTTAATACACATATTCATGGAGTAGTGAGCAACGAAGAAACTTTTTGGTCAGTACTAGCTGACAATTTGTCGGAATGCCAGGCTATTTCGCTAAATGATTTCGGGGGTGATATCGAAAAATACTTAGAAGAACATGCTCCCGATGTCTTAATATTCAATTCTATTCTGGGAAATATTAAAACACCACCAAAAACTAAAAAAATTGTTCTTTTGCAAGATAATTTCATAGCAATGAAAAAAACGCTGCCTTTGAATTATCGTAGTTTAATAAAAAAATTCATAGGATTTAAAGAAGATCATTATATTAAGAAAATAAAAGAACAAAAAAATGCCCTTTGTGATTCCGATTTAATAGTAGCTGTTTCTCAAGATATCGCTAAGTGGTATGAAGTTAAAGCAGAAATCATTCCTATCGGAACAAATACAGATCTTTTTAAGTCGATGGGGAAAGCTTTTGTAAGAAATAAATACAATATTCCTCAGAACAAATTTGTTAAAATCTACGTCGGAAGCACTCATCCAGTTAAAGGTTGGAGTTTAATCAAAAAAGAAATTAAAAAAAACAAAAATGATTTTTATATATTAGTCTTAAAAGATGAAAAAACAATAGACCTTCCATATAAAAATATAAAAAAATTTCAAAGGATCAATCAAAGTACTCTTTCTGAGTTATATAATTGTGCAGATCTTTTTATAGGGAGGAGTATAATAGAAACTTTATGGCTTGCTCCTATAGAGGCTATGTTTTGCAATGTTCCACTTGATATTACTAATGCTGGTATTTTTATGGATTGGAAGCCGAAAAATAAATCTCCTCGTCAAGAAGCTTTCAATAGAGGGCTAGACAGAGAAACAATGATTAAACAGTGGAAAAAATTAGTTTCCACTTTTTAAATTACTCTTAAATAAATCATTAAATTTTTCCCTATTTTTATTTGCGTCGTGATTTTTAAAAAACATTTTTCTTGAATTATCAATTATCATATTTGCATATTTCAACTCATTAACAATTTTTTTAATTCCTTCTTTAATTTTTTCAATATTCTCATCATCTACTATATAAGCAAAATTGTTTTCTTTCGCATATTTCACTAAAAATGAAGAAGCTGGAGCATGAATTAGAATTGGACGACCAGCAATAAGATAATCAGTTAATTTCCCAGGGGTCGCAGTATCAATTATTGCTTGACTTTTTGTTCCCCAAGAAAGAGGCAAAAATAAAATATCAGCATTACTTTGTATAATAGGCATTTCCTTTGGCATAGCAGTCAAAATCTTTATTTTCCCAGATTCCCTAATTTTTATTCTTTCAAGATAATTTTTAGGACTTGTAGTATATATATCGACACTTATATCTATATCATTTATTTCTTCTACAGCCCTCAATAAATTTTTGAGTGCTTCTATTTGTGGCCAATAAATCCTTCCAGTAAAAACTATCTTGTAGGGAGGTTTTGAGCTGTAGGGAGTTTGAACTTTTTCGTAATCCTCTGGAAAAACAGAATTATAAATAATATGGATTTTTTTAGCGATTTTTTCTCCGTATCTTTTTATATAAAAATCTCTTGTTCCTTCGTTGGTAACAATTATGCTTTCTGCAATACGAAATAACTTTGGTTCAAAAATTGATGCCAAAATATTGCCTGGAAAAGGAAAAAAATTCCCTTTGTAAAGATCAAAAAGAAAAAGAACAAGTTGATTTTTAGTTTTTTTAGAAAGAAAATAAGAAGATATCATCGCCGGACCATAATCTGAAACAGCTAATATTTTCTTTATTTTATTATTGTCAATAACTCTCTTCCCTTGCTTTATAATCACCATTATCTGACTAAATATTATCGGTATCCCAAAAAGACTTCTGAAGAAAATTGATCTTTTCATCAGGTGCCTTAACTTATTTATTATATTTCTTCCTTTTATTTCCTCTTTTTGGTTTTTTAACTCTTCTTTGCTTTTCCCAAAATGATCATAGAAAAAGTATTCTCCTTTAAGCCATGTCCCTTTCTGTGCAGAAATATTGTCAATGTTATAGAAACTTGTTAGAATACAATAATAATCAACAGGAAAATCACGAAAAAGATTATAGAGGTTTTGTGGTCCCCCAATAGAAGGAGGAGCATACGAAGAAACTATCATTATTTTTCCTTTTGAAGAATTCATTTTTTATGAAGAAAATAAAATTAGTTTTTGTTTTAAATAACTTTTTAATTGGCGGTGTAGAGAAATTTCTCTTGGATTTAATTGAAAACTTCAATAGAGAAAGATTTGATATAAGAATTGTAACAATCTCTGGAAGCGGGCCTCTCTATGAAAAATACAAAAACCTTAATCTACCGATTTTCTCTTCTGGTTTTCCATATAATCCATCAAGTGTTATAAAAAAAATAATCTGGTGGATTTGTGCCCCGTATAATATTACAAGACTATCTCTTTTTATAAAAAAAGAAAAGGCAGATATTGTTATTAGTTCGATGTACAAGGCTGATATTTTTAGCCTTTTTTTACCAAAAAAAACTAAAACTGTTTCCATCCAGCATGATATAGCAAAAATTAATCCCCTTTTCAGGTTGCTAAAAATAATCGCTCTAAAAAGAACCGACCAAATAATTGCTATATCAGAAAGCGCAAAAAACTTTCTAGGAGATTATTTTTCTATAAAACCTTCAAAAATTAAAGTTATTTTTAATGGGATCAATTTTGAGAAATTTTTACGCTTTCAAAAGAGAGACTCTGACTGGATCCCACTATTTGGAGTTGTTGCCCGACTAGAAAAAATAAAAGGACATTTTTATCTTTTAAAAGCATTAAAAAAATTAAAAGAAAATGGAAAATTCCCTAAGTTTCTTTTTATCGGTGATGGGAAAGAAAGAAAGAAAATCGAATTATTTTTAAAAACAAACGATTTGAAAAACGTGAAAATGATAGGCGCTAAGAAAGAAATTGATGATATAATGAAAAAAATTGATATTTTTGTTCTCCCCTCTCTCTCTGAAGGATTAGGAATATCTTTGATTGAAGCACTAACATCCAAGAAGCTTATAATTGCATCAGACGTTGGAGGAATTAAAGAAATTATTAAAAAAAATACAACCGGACTATTAACAAAACCATCTGACAGTAAAGACATTTACAAGGCAATAAATTGGGTACTAGAAAACAAGGATGAGGCTATTGAAATGAGAAATTTTTCTTTTGAATGGATTAGTAAAAACAGAAACCTTTTTGATATTAAAAAAACAGCTGAAAAATATTCTAAAATTTTTGAAGAATTATTAATTTAAAAATAAATAACATATGTCTTTTTTAATCGCAGGCTTTATCGGAGGAGTATTAAGAGGAGCAGTCGGTCTTGTTAAGTACATCGCATCCTATAAAGATGTGGAAATAAGACCATATTACTTTATCGGCTCTGTTTTGCTTTCCGGATTAATTGGTTATGTTGCTGCATGGGCAATAAAAGATATTGCTCATATCTTTGTAGGGATTGAAACCGCTCCTACTTCTTTTGCACTTATCGCAGGATATGCGGGAGGAGATTTGATTGAGAACCTCTTTAAGATAGGAATGAAAGAACCCAATCTTTTCGAAATTGGAAAGAAAATAAAAGAAATTACATCTTTAACAAAAAAAGAAGAATAACTATATCTCTATTACCGGTCTAAAGGTTAAGATGGTGCTCCAGAAAGAAGGAGGATCCCATCCAAAAGAACTCACATCTCTTCCTATTGCAAGGTGATTCCCATCTACTAGTTTATCTTCAAGCCACTCCCAAACATCACTCTCTTTCCATTCACCGTAAATCATATTTACCAAATAGTTGTACTCTAAATAAAAGGGGAATCTTACTTTCTTATCTTCTAATTGAAGAAATTTTAAGATAGAAGAATCTAGCTCTCTTATTTCCTCAACATTTAAGCAAAATCTCGAACCAAATCCCTTTTCTTTTAGTACTTCTCTAAGATACTCTTTTTCATGTATTTGTTTGCTTTGTTTCTTTAAATGTTTTTTTAAATCAATTCCCATTCTTTTAAAAAGAAAGTCTGTATTAGAGTTTATCCAAAAAACACTTTTCTGTGGCCTCCTCCTCACATCCACTAATATCCATTTTGAAAAGAGTTTTTGAGAGTTTTTTTCTAATTCTCCTTTTTTAATTTTGTTATAAAAAAGTTTCCCTGGCTTTTTATAAAAAGAAGGAAGACTTAAATCCTCCGTAAAAAACATTTCTGGGATATAGTGAAGAAAAAACAAATTCTCTTCCCAAAAAGAAAGAAGACTATCACTAATCCACTCAGGAATATCGGGAATTTCCTTATCTTTCTTTCCTAAAAATCTCTCTATTATAAGCTTTTCTCTTTTTACAATCTCTTCTCTTTTAGACATTAAAGCTAAAAATTAATTTTTTGATTTCATCTTCAAGTACTCTCCTAGACTCATAATTTTCCTCATATCAGTTATCTTTTCAGTAAACTCAATTCCCTCTAGATGATCATACTCGTGCTGAATAACACGACTAAGAAGATCGCCCGCCCTAAGTCTAAAACTGTTTCCCTTTTCATCAAAAGCCTCAACTTCTATTTTCTCGGGTCTTCTGACCGGACCAAAAAGATTACCATAAGCAACACTCCCACACCCTTCGTAAATAACAACCTGTTTTTTGGAAAACCAAGTAATTTTAGGATTGATATAAACGCGAAGTTTGTCGGTATCTTCATCACGAAATTTGGTTTTTCGAAGTTCAGTCACAAATATTCTCAGTTTCTCTCCTATTTGAGAAGCGGCCATCCCAACCAAATCGTGATAATGTATAGAATCTATTAGATTAGTTACTACTCCTTGTGTTTCTTTACTACCGATACTACTAACAGATTTAGCTTTACTTTTTAATATCGGATTACCAACTTGAGTTAATTCTTTTATAATCATATTTTTTTAATATCAAATCTCTAAATATATAGTTAATTATTTTTTGTTAATGTTTATTTAATTGTTGCAT
>CAZJEE010000004.1:0-35023 GCA_964544985.1 uncultured Candidatus Saccharibacteria bacterium | reverse complement strand
TAATTGTTGCATAATGCAACAATTTCTGACATTTCAAAGGATAATCCTCTGTTTCGATATAATTAACCTATTACTAAAAGATAAACGACGCCCACCACTATTCTATAATAACCAAAATGGATGAAGCCAAACTTCTTAATTATCTTCAAAAAGAGCTTTACTGCTAACCATGCAGTTACAAAAGACACCAGTAGTCCAATTAATAATAATGTTAGTTCCTGTTGTGAAAATTCAATTGGTGTTTTTATCAAATCATATCCCGTTGCAGCCAACATCGTGGGTATCGCTAATAAAAATGAAAACTCTGTTGCTTGCTTTTTATCTAATTTATTTAATGTTCCACCAATTATTGTTGCCGCAGCTCTTGAGGTCCCCGGAATCATCGATAAACACTGCATTAACCCTATATAGAAAGCATTTTTCAGAGGAATATTTTCAAGATCATCAATACTACTTTTGTTATTCTCTACTTTCTTATCGATTATAATAAGAATGATACCACCAACAATTAATGAAGTAGAAACAACAATCGGAGTAAAAAGCACTCCTCTAATAAATTCATATGCTAAAAAACCAACAACAGCTGTTGGAATAAAGGCAACCAATAATTTAACATAGATGTCTATTCCCTTCAAAAAACGTTTAATATACATGAGAGCAATAGCAAGAATTGCTCCTAGTTGAATAAAAATTAAAAACGTTTTCAAGAAGTCACTTTCCTCTATTTTCATCACTGAAGAAGCTAATATCATGTGCCCTGTAGACGAAACCGGAAGAAACTCGGTCATCCCCTCTATTACAGAAAGTATTAATGTTTGAATTAAGCCCATATCCTTAATATGTTTTTAACGCTTATCTATGCCTAATTCTTTTTTTTGTTTTTCTGATATATCGGCCGGTGCGCCCATCATCAGATCTCTTCCTTCACCGGTTTTTGCAAAAGGAATAACTTCTCTAATATTTGGCTCTTCTTCAAGGATCATCATTAATCTGTCAAAACCCCATGCAATACCACCGTGTGGTGGTGCTCCAAATTCCAATGCCTCCAATATATGCCCAAAATTATCTTTAATTCTTTTCTCCTCATAGCCCATAATTTCAAAGGTTTTTTGCAAAGCCTCTTTTTTATGATTTCTAATACTTCCTCCGCCAATTTCAAGTCCGTTTAAAATAATATCATACTGGGTTGATAGAATTTCATCAATTTTTTCTTTCTTCATGAAGTTTTCAAAGAATTCATCGCGTGGTTTTGAAAATGGATTGTGTGTAAAGGTCCATTCACCAGTATTGTCAAAGTTATCTTCTCCCGTTTCTTCAAACATTGGAAAATCAACAATCCACAAAAAAGCTAGAAGGTCTGGGTCATTTTTATCTTCCCTTATATCGGGCCTATCGCTTCCGTATTTTTCCATTGCCTCCTTGTGCGACATTTTTGGAAAGGGAACTTGTTGAATTTTCTTTTTAGGATAAATATTTTTTATAGTCTCAATTAAAAGCTTTTCATTTAATTGCATCACGTCTTCCTCTGTTACAAAAGACATCTCCAAGTCAAGCTGGGTAAATTCCGGCTGTCTGTCACCTCTTGTATCCTCATCTCGCATACACCTTGCAAATTGAAAATATTTTTCAAGACCACCAACCATAAGAAGTTGTTTATATTGTTGTGGTGATTGCGGTAGAGAATAAAACTCTCCTTTATAAATTCTGCTTGATACCACGAAAGATCTTGCCCCTTCTGGAGTTGGTGCAGAAAGAAGTGGAGTTTCTACTTCAACAAATCCTTCATTATGTAAAAAGTTTCTTATAAAGTGCTGTACTTTTGATCGATTAAGAATATTTTTCCTTAACCTCTCGCTTCTCATATCAAGATAGCGATATTGTAAACGGCTTAATTCATCAACTTTTCTCGTATCACCTCCTAAAGGAAATGGCGGAACCTTTGATTCGTTCAAAATTGAAATATTTAAAATCTCAAGCTCTATATCTCCATTTAGTGTTTCCTTTTTGATATTTTTTTCAGGACGTGTGTTAACCTTCCCTTCAACCATTACTACAAATTCTTCTCGTAAAGCTTTTCCTACTTCCAAAGCTTCACTCCCTGGCAAGATAACCCCTTGAACAATTCCGGTCATATCACGGAAATCCAAAAAGATCATTTTCCCTTGATCACGTCTAGTATTGATCCAACCACAAATAGTTACTGTTTCGCCTTTTTTCTTCGATAAATCTTTTATATAGGTTCGGTGTTTCATAATTTTGTTACTTTATTAGACGCACTTAACACTTTTGAATCTTTTTCATTATATTATTCTACTAAAAAACCATTATATTTAAAAGGCGACTGTAATAATAAAAGTGAATCAACAACATATTTAAGGTAGGAGGGTAAATTTGCCGTTTGGAGCAATTATTTCTTCTTTGCGGGCCACTCGGGTTAAGTACTAATTATTTAAAGGTGTTTTAATGGTTTTTGGGGACTTCCCACCCAAGGTGAGTGGGTCGGATAAATCTTTTTCCTAATTTTTCTTTTTCAAATAATCTGAAGCTTTTCCTAACAATTCTGCTACAAATCCTAGTAGTATTCCTACTACTGCAAATTTTCCGATAATATGCCAACCAAACCCACTTCCTTTAAAAACAAAGAAAATGGCTACTATGAAACCCGTAATAATCTATTGTTAGACCACTCCAGACTGCGTTTCGTGTTCGCCAGAATATTGCTAACAAAATTACGGCGATAATACTAAGTAGTATCCAAAAATTGACAATCATAGAATAAAAGTTAAACGCATAATAAATAGATTGAGGCTATAACAATTTCTTTGCTAAGTTAATTGGTTTTGCACCAGCTATATGCATTGGTTCTCTGATGTCAAGATCATTATATTTAGGCACTTGAGATTTTGTACGAAACGCTATACTCATTATACCCACAACTTCATTGGTTTTTCTATCTATAAGTGGACAACCGCTATTACCGGGATTACTGATAGCATCAACGACAAACCAATTACGTGGATAGAGTGGATCAATGCCATCGTGTTTTATGTTACTAATCATCCCCCTGTTTACAATTAGCGTAATACCAAAACCTTCGTTAATAAGGTTAGCGGCGTAAGGAAATCCCATAAAATAGACTTCGTCACCAACTTCAGTTCTCGATGAGTCTCCTAATACTAGCGGCTGGAGAAGAGTGTTGTTTGTGAAGTTTTGAATCTGAAACAGGACCACATCGTCATTGTCAGTCTTTTTCCCTTCAATTATATCTAATGGCAGCCAAATATAGTGTTCCAAACCATTTTGTTCTTGTTTGGTCATAACCATCCCCATAAGCTTAGATTGAAATTGGGGTGGTGTTTGATTATATATATGAGCAGCGGTTAAAATTTTACCATCACCAGAAACACAAAAACCACTTCCAACGATTGTCATCTGATTTGTGGCCGGGATAAAACCAATAGCGACAATTGATCGTCTGTCTTTGCTTATTTTTTCACCAAAACTTTCTGTCGATATGGGGCTACCGGTTGTTAGACTAGGTGGTGGCTGATCTTTGGCCGAAGAATCTTTGGCTTTATCGGTATTAAGAATAACGTCTCTTCCTGCCTGAATGTTGTGGCTACCTCCTTGAATATTTTCTTGCATAAATTTTATTATTTTTGATTTATATTTTTTGCCAATTATAAAACCCAAAACACCTAATATAACCCCTGCAGCTATATTTGCTAAAAAATTACTTAAAACGTTTGTCCAAAATTGCATGTTTATATTTACTCGGGTCGCGCCGATAAAAAGTTTTCTTGGCGGTGTTTTTTGGACGAAATTCGAACATTTTTTGACGAAAATCCGAATTCGTAATTTTAAAATCTGAAATCCAATCGCTCGGGCGGGCAAAAAGGAAGGGGTTCGGGGGGAAGGAATTTTTGCCCGCCCTCGCTTTTCCGCCGCCGCTGAATTTCGTGCCAGTAAAACTGGCGCGCCGCCTATTTAATTTTTTCAAACAATCCATTCAAGCGTCCGCCAATCGCCATATAATCTTGCACTGATTGCTCATATTTCGCAAGATCATTTTTGTAATTTTTCCAATCGTAATTTGAATTAGCAAAACTTTGGCTTTTGGCGTAAAGTGCGCCTACAACCACTTTTAGATGACTTACTGTCTCAATTAATGCACTTACATATTTGGAAAGTAAATCAAGATATTCTCGTTCTTGTTCGCTTACATTTTCGGCAAAAGATTTTATTTTGTTGTCGCAATTCTCTAGTTCGGGGATGATGTTTTCAACTTTTTTAAGATGAGCACCAAAATCAATCGCCTTAAAAATCCCGGGAATTGGTATGGCATGGCGAATTGAGGTTTTGAAAATATCATCGTGAATTGCGACATATTGAGACAGTAAGTCGTTCACATTCCACGAAAATTCTACGATTTGTTTTTTGATTGTCATTTTTATAAATTTCCTTGAAATAATTTAAGCATTCAAAAAAATTTCTTCTATTAACGGCACATATTTTTTATAAATTTCATCGGGCATTGAAATTTTCAACTTGTTTTCCTTAGATGACTTTTCAACTACATCTTTAATGCGATCACTTTTCAATAAAAAATAATCGGCAGGTTCAAGAAGCAATTTGATAGTGCCTACCATAAATTTTGCAAAATCTTTTTTATTCAAAATATCTTTAGCTTTTAAGATAACTGGTTCGTGGATTTTTGATTTTTCGCTTTTCAAATATGCGGCGTAAGTGGAAAAAAGATTTTCCATAAATAAATCAGAAGAAAACATATGTTTTGTTGTAGATAAAAACTGGTCAATAACTCCTACTGAAATCAATAATTTCGTGTCGGGCGTTTCTGTTGATTTTTTTATTCCATTCAATACATCAATAAGCCCCATTGTAAGAATTTCTTTTGAAATAAAATTTTCCAATGCAAACATCTTGGGAAAAATTTCATTCCAAATATTTCCATGTCTTGGTCGTTTTTTGTAGCCGTAACATTGCCAAACCTCATCGTTCAGTAGAGGTTTCATAGCCATAGCGGCGAGAGATAAAACCAAACCATTTATATCTGTAATTTTGTTTTCCATAATTAATTCCAAGTAATCTTAAATTTTTTTAGCGTGGTTTTGACAATGTCAGTTTTTACAAATGCCTTTGCTAACTTGAGAACTGCAAAATTTCTACCCTCCCAATTTTCTGACTTCATATCACTGCCGACACAATAATTGCTAAAACCCTTGCAAAGATAAAATTTTTGCTTATCAATATCATCACTAATTTTATAAGGGGGTTTATAACCGATTTCTTTATTTCGCTCACTTTGCTTCTGTGTTTCTTCTTCCGCACAACAAACTAATTCAAAAAGTTTCATGACATTGTCTAACTTTTTTTCCGCCAATGATTTTGATATTTTTTTATATTCAGTTAAATACCGAGCATATATCAAGCTAACAGCTTTACCCACTTCTTCGCTTGATAAATTATTGTAAAATTTTTGATTACAACTCATAAGAATATCCACAATTACCAATTCGTGAGCTTTATCCAAAAAATCCTCTTCGTCTTTTTCGGTTAACACCTTAAATCCGTCTGCTAATACCACTAATTTACTAAAATTATTTTCCAAAAAATCACACTGAAATCCAATTAAATCAGCAAGGAACTGGCTAAAATCAATTTTTTTCTTAAAAATAGACATATTTTTATTTGATTAAATCATCAACTTGAACTTCTAATGCTTTGGCGATTTTTTGCAATGTTTCAATGGTCGGATTAGTAATTCCGCCTGTTTCTAGTTTTATTATGGAATTATAAGAAACATCTTTCAATTTTGCTGAATGTAAAACTTGGCGGTGTTTTTTGAACGAAGTTCGAACATTTTTTGACGAAAATCCGAATTCTGAATTTTAAAATTTGAAATCCAATCGCTCGGGCAGGCAAAAAGGAGGGTGGTCTGGGGGAATGAATTTTTGCCCGCCCTCGCTTTTCCGCCACCACCGAATTTCGTGCCAACGAAGTTGGCACGCCACTTTTTACCTTTCTGGAATTTTATACCATTCTCCAAACCATTCGTGGTACAGCCAGCCCAAAATTCTTTGTTCAGCACCTATTACATTATCATCAAGAAAATTCTTTTTAAATAGGTCGCGTTTCTCTCCTGCTGGAATTTTCTGTATCTCATTTTCATAAACAAATTTCTCAAAATTCAAGTTATATTTTACTGCAAGCTCGCCAACAGCTATGAGGGTTTTATTTCCGGCTTCGCCAAGCTTATCTAAAAAATCTTTAAATTCATCTTTTGAAACTGTTTTTAATTTTTTAATATCGTGTGTCAATTTTGCCACAAACCAATTACTCAAGTTGCCAATTTTTTTGTCTTTTGACGGATTATATCCGAACGGAACACTTGGGAGATTTCCTGCTTCAAAAATTATATTTGAACTTCTATTAGAAATGGCATTTGCGAATGGCTCATTTTTAATGAACCACTTAATAAATTCACTCGCCTTATTTTCATCAAAAATTTCCTCACGAGATAAAATCGGACGACCTTCAGAAGTTTTTAATGATGTTGTTTGACTCCCAGTTTTTCTCGTTAGTAAAATTACCGCAGAAATCCAAACCATGAAAGGTAATAATGTTGCAAAGCCCAAAACCCAAGACCAAATATTTTTTATTTCAATTTTTAATCCATACCAAATCGTCAAAATAATTACCCCAACTTTTGTGATAATTGATAGAAGAGCAGCAAAATCTTCAGACAGAGCGATATTTCCGCTGGCTGTGCCTAATCGCAATAAAATAGGCGGTAAAACTAGAATTAAAAACCAAGTTATATAAGTTTTACGAAAATTATTTTGCATATTATTTACCAGTACTTAATATTTGCGTTGCAACATTAAAGCCATAATTTGGCGCCTCAATTATGCTTCGCATATTAGAATAATCGCCGACTCCATGATAATACTTATTCATTCCGCCGAGTACTAAAATTAAAAACATCGATGATTCTTCCGAAAGATTTTTTATGAGATATTGTAAAAACATAACAGTTGAAACTGGCACATAATACCCCTCACCAACCGTATCTATATGAGTCTGGACGATTCTTGTTTGACTTGATTTTTCGTAAAGTTCACCAGAATATTTTTTTGTAATCCCGCTAGTTTTCGGATCAACTAACTTTTGTCCAGACGCCAAAATACTCGCTCTATTTATTCCTTTTTCACTCATCACGCTTTCAACTGCTTTTTGAACATAAATGATGAGTTGATCAGCGAGTTCGCAACGATTAAGGTTATAAAGCATTTTAGTGTAATAAAGCGTAAATAACTGCAATAAATCACTTTCTTTCTGTTCTTTATTAGAAATTTCTGTTTTGTATTCAACAGACGCTTTATCTTCGCTGTAGAATTTTATTATTGCGGTCACTAATAATTTTTGACCCATTAAGTTTGAAAAAAATTCCATAGTTTTATTTATTAAATTTCCCTGATTTTATCTTGCAATATATCCATAAAATTTTTATAAGAGTTAGATAACAACTCTGAGAAAACTAGTGAAGCCGCTAAATCTTTATCTGGCGACAATTCAAACCCTTTAGAAAAAACTTCATCATAAAGATTCAAAAAATATCCTGCAGTATTGGCTAAAAATTTTTCGTCTAGTCTTTTATAATCATCTTCATCTTTTCTATTAAAATCGAAAATTTTGGTAATTTCTTCCTCAAAATCCTTTCGTTCTAATTTTACTGATTTTAAAAACGCTATATTATCTTTGTTTTTAAGAAAAACCATAAGAAAATGTCCGCCCAACAATTTAAATATCTCAAAAACTTTCTGTTCGTTCAATCTTTCGATGTTTTTCTTAAAATTATTAAAATCAATTTCTTTTCCTTCGTCGTCCTTAGTTTTCAAATCTTGGAATAAAAGTATGTCTAATAATCCGTTTATACTTGCGGTGCAAGAATAAATCCACCATTTGACAAAATCTTGTCTGTGTTCGACTTTCTTAATCAACTTCACGACATTACTGCCGATTAAGGTGTGTTGTTTATAAATTTTCCCGGATAGAGCATCTCCAAGATTTGAAAAAAATCCCATATTATTTATTTTGTTTTATTCCGTATCTAATAAACCAATAAACAAACATTATTACTAAAATTATGCCACCGAAAAAAAGTATATCAAGAAATAATGAGCCGAAAGCGCTATCATTCTTTGATTGGTTAAAAATTTTGGCAAATGCCAAAAGAAGAAACCACCAATTACGACCCAGAAAATTTTTGAAAGTGTATTTTTCGAGCATAATTTATTTTATTAAATTCTCGATTGAAACGCCCAACGCCTTGGCGATCTTCGCCATAGTTTGAACACTTGGTTTATTAAATGTACCGCTTTCAACTTTTATAAGCGTTGTATATTTAACATCGGCTTTCTTCGCTAAATCATCTTGCGTTAAGCCAAGTTTAGCCCGCATTTTTTTGATGTTTTCGCTGAATGTAAAACTTGGCGGGACATTCGGGTTAAGTGCCCCGAATATCGACATTATAAGAGTATTATAGCGCTTTCTTGGCCTTCTGAACAGAGATGGGTTTGAGGTATGTGGGTCGGGAGTTGGTTTTTGCAAATGGGACAAATGGGACATTTTTTGCGGATATTGTCCCGAGTCCCATTTGTGCAAAAATTAGCTTTCTAAATATTTTTGGATAATGCGATCTTTGATCGCTTGAAGTTCAGGGTCGGTAAAAATCTTGTCATAATCCCGTATTTTCCCTCCACTCAAAAAGGCCTTTAAGTAATGGTCGCAATATATTTTAGGATTTATGAATGTTGTCCCATCTTTTTCCTGCCAGCCAAATTCCATTTTATAATCATAGCCAATCTCGTGACCAACTGAACCTAACCATTGGTGTGCTAAAACGTTTCTCCAGTCGTGGATCAATCCGGCTATGGCCGAAAATTTTGTGTCAACACTATCTCCATCAACAAATCTCTCTAAGAACAATTTATATCCTTCCGGGCCGGTTTTATTAAAGAATGCTTCTGAGATAGTTAAGGCTACAGCGTGTATGCCAAGAAAAAGCAAGGAAGTCTGCGCATTTTCAGGGGTTAGGCGAATCTCATTATTAAAAAAATTATCTATTGAATTCAATAGGGTTTCTATGACCTCAACCGGCGGATTATTTTGAAACCTCGCCAATCTTTTTTCTTTTGATTCGCCATGCGCTCTATTTTCCATAATTAGAAAATATTTTAATATTTTCAACCAATGCTTCCATATAAATGTGGGTAAATTCCTTATAAGTTAGATTACATTCCCCATGAAAATCTTTATTGTCGCTTTTAAAGTGAAACAAATTATAGATATTTTCATCATCTTTTCTTTTATTAAAAATCTTTCCCGTATAATTTCCTTCATGAGCATACTCGCATCTAATTTTATAGAAAATATCAGAAAATGGCATATCTCCGCTTTCATTAATACTACTTAATCCTACCCTTATTTTATATTTTAGGCCGTATTTTTCTGTAACTGGTTCAAAGAATTTTTTAACTAATTCTTTTTTGTTGTCTTTGAAACCGAAATTATTCATTGTAATTTCAGCATGAGATATTAAAAAGAATATTTTTATAGCATCTACATCGGCATGCTCTTCTTCCTCCAATATATCCAAATAATTACAAATCTTTATTGATTTAATTACTTTACTTAGCAAATAACATATTATTTGTATTTTTGTATAATCTAAATTTGTTACATGGATATAAACGTCAATTATATCTAAATCAAAGCTCTTAAAAAAAGACACTATTTTATCTTTATTCTTTTTCCAGCCTGTTATTTGCGAATTTTGCCATTTTTTTTCAAATTCTTCTGCCATAGCTTTTAAAATTACTTTTCAACTAATTTTAATAAATTCTCTTCATTTCCGTATCCTCTCAATCGTCCGGCTAAAACTCCAAGCCGATAGTTTACTCCGTCAGTCATCAGCCACCAATTTGTATCTTCAAGTATTTTTTTAAAAAGTCTTTTCAAATCGTATTCGCTCGTCCGGCTTTCACGTCCGCTTTTTGAATCCTGAACTGTAAACGGCGCGATCACATTTCTATCGATTTCCGGATTAGCCAACTGCAGATGGATATAGCTTTCTTTTTCCAATGCTGGCGCAAGCAGTTTTTCCAGTTCTATAACCGTCAGCTTCTTTATTTTCGTCACTTTATCGTAAAGCTCTTTGTTTTTGTCTTTTTCTTTCCATTCTTTAAAAAGATCACCAACCCGTTCTAGATGGTAAATCTCTTCTCGGTATCTTTCTCCTTCTTCTTTAGAAAAGCAGAAACGCGCCCAGAACAATAAATTAAATCTATCTTTATATTCTTGAATCTTTCGCCCATTTCTTTGGATTGTTGAATACCTAGCTCGGACAATTCAACATCTTTCCAGCCAGAAGAAATTTTTGCTTCGTTATCTTTTGTTGTAGAATGTGTTGCAAAATATATTTTCATATCAATTTTCCAGACCTTCGCGCTCACTGTAAATTATATTATTCGAAATGCAATCAATTGCTTGTTTTATATATGGAATTATATTCTTTGGCAAATTATTAAGTTCAAACCAACTCAAATCATCACATTTATCAGACTCCATAATTTTCGGATCACCAAGCCATTTCTTTGTACTAAAAAAGAAATCCAATCTTTCATCGTTTGGTATTTTTCTGTTCATCGTATATATTAATTCTAAATCTGCAAAGTCCAAATCAATATCTATTTCTTCCTTTGCTTCTCTAACCATGCCCTGCTTTAATGTTTCATTGCCGTCAAGATGCCCTGCTGGGAAACTATAATTACCATCAAAATAACCAGTATTATATCTTCTTGAAAGAAGAATTTTATTATTTCTTATTAAAACCAAATAAACCGAAGCTATTAATTTAAACCTTTCTTTTGACATATATTTTAATTCTACCACAAAATCGCCTTTTTGGCGATTGTAAATTCTGCCGGACTTGGATTCGAACCACTCGGGTCACCCTGTTATCTCGGCAATATGGGTCTATCCAATACTAAATTGTCGTGGCGGAGGAGGTGGGATTCGAACCCACGTGAGCTTGCGCTCGCCCGCTTTCCAAGCGAGTGGAATAAACCGCTATCCGACTCCTCCTTTATACTATTTAGGAAGTTTAGAGATTGTCTCTGAGATAAAAGGGTGTTTCCCCGCAAAACGATACTTTAAAAGACTAAGGACAGTAAGCACATCTTTTACTTCATCTTCCAAAGATTCTGGACCAAGAAAAACCTCACCTGTCTCTTCAGCTAATGTTTTCAGGTACTCTTTCATTATTTTGTCTCCGGCTTCATCCTTTAAATACTTTATTACTTTCCTAAACTCTCCTCCATCAAGCCAAATTCCTTCACACATGTTGCAAACTTCTACTTTAATATTGGAATCACCATAATTTACTTCATAAAGTGGCAAGCTACATTCTGGACAAAGTAAATTTTCTTTTGAGATACGAAACTTTTCATCGCTTTCCCAAAGATCAATGTCCATAAACCTCAGCATCTCTTCTTTTTTATCTTTCGCGATACGAAGTTCGTCTTTCTCAAACCAATAACCCTTACAAGACGAACATGATTCTACTTTTATCCCTTGAAAAGGGACTTCTTTTAATTCTTCTTCACATTTTGGGCATTTCATAATATTAAATAAATTATTGAATATCTATTTCTCTTAATTTTTTAATTCTTTCTTCTATCGGAGGATGAGTCATAAAAAGTTTACGAAACCAACTCTTTTGTTCTTTTCCTCTAAAAGGACTAACTAAAAAAAGATGTGCTGTTGCATCATTTGCAACTTTCAATTGATTCTGATCTCCACTTATTTTTTCAAGAGCCCTTATAAGCCCCTCTGGATATCTTGTCGTAAGTACAGCAGTAGAATCCGCTAAATACTCTCTTTTTCGTGATATCGCCAGTTTCATAAGTTGCGCTAGTATCGGGGAAAGAACAATGAAAACCAACGCTCCAACTAAAACCAAAGCATTTCCTCTGCCTCTTCCTCCTCTCATTCCGCCATAAAAAGTCATTCTGAAAAAGAAACCAGCAATAAACACTATCGTTCCTACTAATACAACGACAACAGAGGTAATAAGAATGTCGTTATTACCAATATGTCCTAGTTCATGAGCCACTACCGCTTCTAACTCTACTCTATCTAACATTTCTAACAGTCCTGTAGTCACCGCGATCACTCCGTTTGCCGGATTTCTTCCTGTCGCAAAAGCATTTGGCTGAGGATCGTCCAGAATGTAAAGGCGAGGCATCGGTATTCCGTTTGAGATTGCTAAATTCTCGGTAATACGATAAAGCTCAAGATGTTCTTCTTTTTTAGCTGGTTTCGCTTTAGTCAAAGCGATAACAATCTTATCTGAATTCCAATAAGAATAAAAACTAGTAACAACCGAAAAGATTAAAGCAAAGTACAAAAGCCATACTTCGTTATAAACATAACTTAATGTCCAACCGATACCAAAAATAATTAAAACAAATCCAAGCAAATAAAAATAGGTTTTACGGATGTTGCTTTCCGCTTGTGTATAAAGAGTAGCCATTTTTTAGAACTTTACCTCTACGTTTTCTTTTTCTTTTGTATCTTCAATCTCAAAGAATTCTCTTTTCTCAAACTTAAACATCGAAGCAATAATACTCATTGGAAACATCTCAGTCTTTGTATTAAAGTCTCGAACGTTACGATTGTAAAATCTTCGTGAAGCTTGAATTTTATCTTCCGTGTCTCTCAGCTCTCTTTGAAGTTCTACAAAGTTGTTGGAAGCTTTAAGATCAGGATAACTTTCTGAAACAGCAAACAAGGTTTTTAATGTCCCAGTAAGTTGATTTTCGGCAGCTGCAACTTTCTTGGGATCTCCTGTCGCCTCAGCACTAAGTGCTGCTGCTCTTGCCTTGGTAACACTTTCAAATACTCCTTTTTCGTGAGAAGCATATCCTTTCACGGTCTCTACCAGGTTCGGAATAAGATTATATCTTCTCTTCAGTTGGACATCAATGTCTGCCCAAGCTTCCTTCACTCTGTTTTTTAGTACTACAAGACGATTGAACGATCCAACCACCCATAGTGCTAAAAGAACTAGAACAACGATAATAATTGTTGTTATCTCCATATTTTTATCATTAATTTTTTAATAATCGACACCTCTATTTTAATATATTTTTAAAGCTATTGCAAAAAGAAAAGGAGAGCGATAAAAGCTCTCCTTTCTTTCCATTCCTATCTTTTTTTACATTCCCATGCCCATTCCAGGCATTCCTCCACCCTGCTGCATGTGTCCACCTTTATCCTTTTCTTCATCGTCTTCAACAACAACACACTCTGTTGTCAAAAACATCGCTGCCGCTGAAGTTGCATTCTCGAGCGCAGAACGAACAACTTTTGTTGGATCAACAATTCCTGCTTTAATCAAGTCTTCATACTCTAATGTCTTTGCATTAAATCCAAATGACCCTTCTTGTTCCTTTACTTTCTGTACAACAACAGAGCCATCTACTCCAGCGTTCTCTACAATCTGTCTGATTGGTGCTTCAAGCGCACTTTTTAAAATTGCAGCTCCGGTAGCTTCGTCTCCTTTAAGTTTTAGTTTTTCAAGACCTTCAAGAGCTCTTATAAGAGAAACTCCACCTCCTGCGACAATACCTTCTTCAATGGCGGCACGAGTAGCAGAAAGTGCATCTTCTGCTTTGTGTTGACGAGCCTTCTGTTCTATCTCGGTAAGTGCTCCTACTTTAATTACTGCAACACCTCCTGCAAGCTTTGCTAGTCTCTTTTGGAGGCTTTCTTTTTCATAATCTGACGTAGACGCATCAATCTCTCTTTTAATTTGCTCTATTCTTCTTTCTAAATCTTTTTTGTTTCCTCTGCCCTCAGTAATAATTGTCTTGTCTTTACTGGCCGTAACCTTGCGAGCCATTCCAAGCATTGCTACTTCGGTGTTTTCAAGTTTTAATCCCACTTCTTCGGAAATTACTTGTCCACCGCAAACCGCAGCAATATCCTTTAGTGTCTCTTTCTTCTTATCTCCAAACCCTGGAGCTTTAATTGCTAGAGTATTGAAGGCACCTCGAAGCTTATTTAAAACAAGAGTAGCAAGCGCTTCTCCTTCAATTTCATCAGCAATAATTACTAAGTTTTTCTGCCCACCTTGAGCAAGTTTTTCTAAAAGAGGAACAATTTCTGATACCGAAGAAATCTTTTTATCGGTAATCAAGATATGTGAATCGTCAAAAACAGATTCCATTCTTTCTGCGTCAGTTATCATATATGGAGAAACGTAACCGTTATCAAGCTGTAATCCTTTAACAACTTCTTTCTCTAAACCGAAAGTTTTTGATTCCTCGACAGTTACTACTCCATCTTTTCCTGCTTCCTCCACTACTCCTGCAATTAAGTTTCCTAGTTCTTCATCTTCTGCAGCGATAATAGCAACTTGAGCGATCTCTTCTTTTTTAGTAATTTTCTTTGATTCTTTTTTAAGATGCTCAATAACCGCATCTTTTCCTTTGAGCACTCCTCTCTTCAAAGAAAGTGGATCTGCCCCTGCGGTTACATTTTTTAATCCTCCAACGATGATTGATCTCGCAAGAAGAATCGCGGTAGTAGTTCCATCTCCCGCAGCCTCGTTAACTTTGGAAGCAACCTCCTTAATAATTGATGCTCCAATATTTTCTACTTTATCTTTCAGCTCAATTTCTTCAGCAATAGTAACACCATCATTGGTAATTGTCGGAGATCCATAACTTTGCCCAAGAACAACATTCCTCCCTCTTGGTCCAATGGTGTACTTTACTGCATCAGCAAGCTTGTTTACCCCAGCTACCATCTTTTTTCTTGCTTCTTCTTGATAATAGATATTTTTAGACATAATTTATTCAACAATCGCTAATATATCGTCTTGTTTAGCGATTAAGTATTCTTTTTTATCATCGACCGTTTTTATTTCAGTAGGCCCGTACTTTGTAAAAAGCACAATGTCTCCTTTTTTAACTTCAAGAGGAACAACTTTTCCTTGAGAATTTGTTTTTCCAGGACCAACGGCAATTACTTTGCCTTTTTCTGGTCTCCCTTTTTCGGCAGTGTCAGGAAGAAGAATTCCTCCTTTTGTTTTTTCTTTTTCCTTTTCAGGTTCAATTAATACGTAATCACCAAGTGGTTTTATTTTCACTTTTTAAAAACCTTCCCTTATATGAATCATCAACTTCGGGGAGGTTGGTTAATAATAATTTAGTACGACCTTTTAATTAGCAATTAACTCGTGAGAGTGCTAAGGGCATTATTACCTATCATTAAATTTGTGTCAAGAGGAGTGTTTTAAAGAAGATATTGACTTTTATTTATGATATGCTATCCTGTACATAAATGTACAGTATAATAATATGACTACGAACAAATCATCAATGTTACTTAAAGATGGAAGGTGTCTTTATCATATCCAAGATTTGGCTGTTCTTTGGGGTGTTAGTAATTCAAATACGCTTCATACTACAATTAGTAGGTACATGAAAAGAGGAATTTTAAATAATATCTATAAAGGATTTTATTCTACAAAAACACTTTCAAATATAAGTCCCCTTCTTTTGGGATTAGCCTCTATACATAGATACGGATACTTAAGCACAGAGAACATTTTGGTTGAAGAGGGAGTTATCTTTCAGGATATTAAATATATAACTATTGTTTCTAATGTCTCAAAAAGATTTCAGATAAACAAGAATGATTTCTTGGTTCGTAAGATGAAAGAAATATATTTAAAAAATGATACAGGCATCATCTTAAAAGATGGTATAAGAAAAGCTGTTTTAGAGAGAGCCGTTGCTGACCTTTTGTACTTCAATCCTAATTATTATTTTGACAACACAAAAAATATTAATTGGAGAAAAGTTAAAGATATACAAAAGATAATTGGTTATTAAACATGATAAAACAGGAGAAAATTCAACACGAAATACAACTGCATCGCCTCTTGTCAGAAATCCTAAAAGATAAGTATCTGAGCACTAATGCTTTTTTTAAAGGAGGAACTTGTGCTTTAATGCTCGGATATCTAGATAGATTTTCGGTTGATTTAGACTTCGATCTCGGTGAAAAAGCAGACAAAAAAGAATTTAGAAAAAAACTTTATAACATCTTTGCTAATCTCAATCTTGAAGTTAAAGATGAGAGTAAAAAAGCTTTACAGTTTTTTCTAAAATATCCTTCTTCAAGTCAAAGAAATACCCTCAAGATAGAATTTTTAGACAATTATTATAAATCGAACATATATAAACCGATTTTTATTCCATCAATTAGTATGACAGGTATATGTCAAACCATCGAAACAATGTTCTCCCACAAACTTATTGCTCCACTTGATAGAATCAAAAGTGGTGGAAAAATCGCCGGAAGAGACATCTACGATATACATTACTTTTTTACACAAGGATACGGATATATTGATGATATTATAAAAGAAAGAACAAAAGTTTCTCCCCTAACCCATTTAACTGAGCTTAATGATTTTGTTAAAAAGAAAGTTACAAAAAAAATAATAGATGAAGATTTAAACATCTTATTAGATTACAAAAAGTTTATTTCTATAAGAAAATACATCAAAGAAGAGTTAATAAAATTTATAGAAGCGGAGATAGAAGGATTGGAAAATAACTCATAGGGTTGCAAAAATTGCCAAATATGATATATTTTTAATGTTATGTCCTTCTTTAAAAGACTTCTTTTACAGATCGGTATTGGAATAATCGGCCTCTATTTGGTTGATTATTTTCTCGCAGAAGTAAGAATTGAAAACACACAGACGTTGTTTTATGCAGGATTAACCTTGGGAATTGTTAACTTTTTTATAAGACCGATTTTAAGGCTTATTACACTTCCCCTGCGCATTTTGACACTAGGGGTTTTTACTTTTTTAATTAACATTTTTATCTTGTGGTTTGTAGGAGCAATGTTTACGGAACTAACCATCATTGGTTTTACCGGTCTCCTTTATGCCACTCTTATTATCTGGACTCTGGAGTTTACTCTCCATGTCTTTACAAAAAAATGAAAGAAATTCTACCATTTTTGCAAATTTTTATTTCCATTCTGCTTATCGCGGCCGTACTCCTTCAACAAGGAGGAGCAGCGATGGGATCAGCTTTTGGAGAGGGAGAAGGTTTCCACACTGAAAAAAGAGGAAGTGAAAAGTTTCTTTTTCAAGCAACGATCGGCCTGGGAGTGGCTTTTATCACTATTGCTATTCTTAATCTTTTTCTCTAATATTCTCAAATAAATATCGTATGTCTAATTTTTTGACTGATTTTTGGCCAAAAAAATGGCCCTCAAAAAAACAGTGGAGAAAAATACCTGAAGTTTTAGATAGAAAAGAAAAAATCACTCTTCTTTCTCTTCTTCTTATAACTTTCTTTTCATTTCTCTCTTTTGTTGTTTTTTTCTACTCTGCAAACACAGAGGTTGTCCCTTCACACGGAGGAGTTTATCGCGAAGGGCTCGTACAATCAACCCGCTGGATAACCATCAATTCTCTCTATGCATCACAAAGCGAGGTAGAACGGGATATTATCGAGGTTGTTTTTGACGGCTTAATGCGCTACGATAAAGAAGGAAATCTTATTCCTAATATTGCTGAAAACTACACTACAGAAGACAATAAAACATTTAACATCATCTTGAGAAATGACGTTTTTTGGTCCGACGGAGAAAGATTAACCGCTGATGATGTTCTTTTTACTATAAAAACCATCCAAAGCCCTGATTATCAAAGTACACAAAGACAAATCTGGACCGGCGTAAAAACTGAAAAAATTTCTGATTATGAGGTTCGTTTTACTCTCGAAAAATCTTCCTCCATTTTTGTTGAAAACCTTACTTTAAAACCAATCCCAAAACACATTTTTGAAGAGTATTCCCCAAGAGATTTCCGTTACTCAATTTATAATATAAAACCGATTAGTTCTGGCCCATACCGTTTCAAAGAAATAAAAGAAAGTATAGATGGAGACATCGAATATCTAAAGCTTGAAAGAAACCCTTACTATTTCAGAGGAAAGCCATTTTTAAATGAGGTTTCTTTTCATTTTTTCCGTGATGTCGATGAACTCCTCCGCGCTCAAAGGAGAGGAGAAATTGATGGTTTTACCATCACAGATAGCATAAGAAAAAATATAAATCTTGATGAAGTAAGAGGAGTTGTTAATTATAAGGTTGCTCTTCCCCGCTATTTCTCAATCTTCTTCAATCTTCAGTCAAAAGGAATAGTAAAAGACATTGAGGTAAGAGAAGCATTAAGTTATGCCACAGACAAAAATGAGCTTCTTGAATCTATCTTAAACAACGCAGGATATGTCGTAAACTCTCCCCTTCTTCCTGAGTTTTATCCAGAAATAAGTAACGGTAGCCATACTTACGATATAGAAAAAGCAAAAGAACTTTTGAAAAATTCTGGCTTTGAAAATGGAAAGAGAGAAGAAAGCAGTCCTTTTTCTTTTACAAAAGATTTAAAAGGAGATTCGCAAGGTGAAGAGGTAAGAAATCTACAGCGTTGTTTTCTTTATCTTAGCGAAGAAGATGAAGACCTTTATTCTGGAGAGATAACTGGATTTTTTGATGAAAAAACGAAAGATTCCGTAATCTACTTCCAAGAAAAATATCGCAAAGAAATACTTGATCCACACAATTTTAAAAGCGGCACAGGGATGGTTGCTAAAAGTACCAGAAAGAAGTTAAACGAACTTTGTGAAAACCTTTTTAACAAAACTGTTTCTTTAGAAATTTCACTTACCACGCTCGATGATCCGATGCTTGTTGAAACGGCAGAGATTATAAAAAAACAATGGTCACTTTTAGGAATAAGAGTGTTGATAAACACAAAAAATGCATTAGAGTTAAAAGAAGAAGTTATTCGCCCTCGAGATTTTGAAGCTTTTCTTTTTGGGACGATGCTTACTGGGAGATTAAACCCTTTCCCTATGTGGCATTCGACAAGGATAGAAGATCCAGGAATCAATCTTTCTGGTTTAGAAAATAAAGAAATTGATGAACTTTTAGAGGTAATAATTTCACAAGAAGGAGATATAAGAGTAGAGTCTCTCTTAAAATTACAAGATTTAATTTCAAAAGAAATTCCAGGAATATTTCTTTATAATCCTTACTTTATCTACTCTGTGTCAGAAAAAGTAAAGGGAATAGAGAAAAGAGTTCTCGTTAATTCTTCCAAAAGATTTGAAGATATTGACACTTGGTATATTAACACTAAAAGAGTAGTTAAATAAAAACTCTGAAGCCCAGATGGCGGAATCGGCAGACGCGCTGCGTTCAGGTCGCAGTGGACGAAAGTCCATGGGAGTTCGACTCTCCCTCTGGGCACTAATAGAAAAACTCTTCTATAATATTATTAATAATTTACCGTAAAAAATGTACGAAGAAAATTTAAGAATTATTCCTCTTGGAGGATTAGGAGAAGTAGGAAGAAACATGATGATTTTAGAATGGGGAGATGAGGCGATTATTGTTGATATCGGCCTTAATTTTCCTGAAGAAAAAACTCCGGGAGTTGATTATGTTATTCCTAACATCTCTTATTTAGAAAAAAACAAAAGAAAAATTTTGGGTGTAATTTTAACTCACGGTCATTATGACCACATCGGAGCAATCCCCTACATCTTAGACAAGATAGGAAACCCACCACTTTTTGGTTCTGCAATGACGTTGGGTATCACCACAAAAAGACAAGAAGAATTTCCTTTAAAGCCAAAACTAAGAACAAATGAGATAAAAGCAGGTGACCGAATAGTGCTTGGACCTTTTACCGCTGAGTTTTTCCACCAAAATCACAATGTTCCTGACGGACACGGTGTTTTAATTGAAACTCCGGTGGGTAACATCATTCATACATCGGATTTTAAGTTTGATCTTACTCCTACTAATGCACCTCCAACCAACTTTGACCGTTTACACGAAATTGCTTCCAGGGGGATTCTTCTTTTGATGTCTGATTCAACAGGAGCAGAAGCGGAAGGAAGATCTCTCTCTGAAAAGGTTATTGCAGAAAATTTAGATATAATCTTTGAAAAAGCAAAGGGTCGTATTATTACCGCCACTTTTGCTTCTCTAATTAACCGTGTTCAAGACATCATCACTCTTTCCGAAAAACACGGAAGAAAAGTAGTTGTGGAAGGATACGGAATGAAAACCAATATTGAAATTGCAAAAAATTTAGGATTGATTAAGACAAAAAAAGGAACATTTATTCCTTCAGAAAAAGCGTCTGACTATCCTGATAACAAAATAACCATTCTTTCAACAGGAGCTCAAGGAGAAGATAACGCGGCACTAATGCGTATTTTAAGCAAGCAACATCGTCATTTTCAGCTTAAGAAAGGAGACTCGGTTGTTCTCTCTTCTTCGGTTATCCCTGGTAACGAAAGAGCAGTGCAAAACCTCAAAGATGATATTATGAGACAAGGAGCTTATATCTTCCACTCTCAGATGATGGATATCCACGCTAAGGGACATGCCCAAAAAGAAGAACTAAGAGACATGATACGCATTATGAGTCCACAGTTTTTCCTTCCAATTCACGGCCAGTACTCGATGATGGCCAGCCATGCACAAATTGCTCATGAAGAGGGAGTTCCAAAATCAAACATTGCTCTTATCGATAACGGCTTTATTATAACCATTAATAAAGAAAAATTAGTCATTAGCAAGAAACCTGTCCCTGTTGCTCCCGTGATGGTGGATGGTTCTGGAATAGGAGATGTTGGTGGAATTGTTTTACACGACAGAATGGAACTCGCCGAAAGTGGAATATTTGTAGTTATCGCTGTTATCGACAAAAAGACTCGAAAAATTAAAAACTCTCCTGATATTATTTCTCGCGGTTTCGTTTACTTAAGAGAATCTCAACTCCTTTTAACGGAAGTAAGAAAAAAGGTAATGGAAATCATTTCTAGGGGAGGAAAACAACAAAAAGACGTAAAAGACATTAAACCGGAAATTAAGTCAAAGATTGAAGGTTTTCTTTATAGTAAAACCGGCAGAAGGCCAATGGTTCTTCCTGTAGTAATTGAAGTATGATAAAATAATCTAATGCGTATTTTTAGTGGAATACAACCAACGGGCAACCTCCACATCGGAAACTATTTCGGGGCAATAAAACAGTGGATAGACCTTCAACATGAAAATGATTGTTTTTTCTGCATCGTTGATCTTCATGCAATGACCGTCCCCTACAATCAAGAGAAGCTCCCCGAACTTGTCCTAGAAAAAGCCATTGTCTATCTTGCCGCCGGACTTGACCCAGAAAAAGTTACTGTTTTTATCCAATCTTCAGTAAAAGAACATACCGAACTTGCTTGGCTTTTAAATACCATTACTCCGCTTGGTGAACTTTACAGAATGACACAGTATAAAGAAAAATCAGCAAAAGATAAAAAAAACGAAAACGCTGGTCTTTTAAATTATCCTATTTTGATGGCAGCGGATATTCTTCTTTATAGTACAGAGATAGTTCCCGTTGGTGAAGATCAAAAACAACACGTTGAACTTGCAAGAGATATCGCTCGTAGATTTAACAACAAGTTTGGAGAAACTTTTATTCTTCCGAAGGAAAAACTGGCCAAAGAAGGAGCAAAAATAATGAGCATCAACAACCCCTTAAAAAAGATGTCTAAATCAGACACTAATAAAAATGCCTCTATTTTACTTCTTGATTCTCCTGAAGATATAAGGAAAAAGATAAAATCAGCGGTAACCGACACTTATAAAACCATCAAGTATGATAAAGAAAAACGTCCTGGGGTTGCTAATCTTTTGACAATCTACGCTCTCCTTTCCGAAACAGAGATAAAAGAGGTAGAAAAAGAAATGAAGGGAAAAAGTTATAAAAACTTTAAGGAAGAGCTTGCTGATTTAACGGTAGAAAAGCTTGAACCATTCAGAAGAAAAAGAGAAGAGCTTCTTTCGAGAGAAGTCTATGTAAGAGAGATACTAAAGCAAGGCGAGAGAAAAGCTCGCTCTCTTGCGGAATCTAAAATGAGTGAAGTAAGAAGAAAAATGGGAATATAAAAAATCAAGAAAGAGCATCAATATTCACATTGATTTTTGAGTCCCAATCTAACTCTCCGTAACTTAAAAGAAGTTCTCTAATATATTTCTTAAGATTATTATAATCTTCTGTTTTTTTTGCTTCAAATTTTATTGTTAAATAAGGAGCATTTTGAGAATAACGAATGATAAACATCTTTTCTTCGTGTTCAACTCTCACCCCATCGCCCACTCTTTCATCGTTAATAATGTTTTCTTTAGAAAATGATTGTTTTAATTTTTCTTCAATATTTTTCATAAGAACCACTTTTGTTTCATCATCTTTGCAACCTATTTTGATTTCCGGACTGGAAACATATTTAGGAAAATTTCCAGTAACCTCTGATAGCTTTCTTTTTTCCTTTGATAGGTAGCTAAGAATTTCCAGCGAAGAATAACAGCCGTCATCATGAGGATAGAACTTGTCTAAAAAATAAAAATGACCGGAAAGCTCACCCGCAAACAACGCTCCTTCTTTTTGTGCTTTCTCTTTAATAAAAGAGTGTCCTGTTTGCCACATAATAGGGACGCCTCCTTTTTCTTTTACCAAATCATCTACTAATTTTGAGCAAAGGGCATTAAACACTATCTTTCCGCTTGGATTGCCTTCCAGTGCGTTAATCGCAAACAATCCGACTAAAACATCGTTCCATAAAATACCTCCCTGATCATCGACTACGCCAATGCGATCACCATCTGAGTCATAAGAAATTCCGATATCGGCTTTTGTTTCTTTAACTTTAGCAGAAACTCTCTCAGCAACTTTTCTTTCTGTGGGGTCTGGCGCTCCGAGAGGAAATGAACCATCGATTGTGCAATTTTCTCTAACAACATCACAACCCATTTTTTCTAAAAGTTCCGGAACAAAGGCTCCTGCGGTTGAATAACCAGGGTCAACAACAACCTTTAAGTTTATGGGAGAAGGAAATCTTTTAATTAAATCTTGGAAATAAACTTCTTTCACATCTTTCTCTTTTAATACCCCATTACCAGTAAAAAATGTTTCCTTTTCTGTGAGTTCTTTCAACTCTTGAATCTCCTCACTAACCATTGTGTGTGAAAATCCAGTACCCAGCTTAAACCCATTATACTCTGTTGGATTGTGTGATCCAGAGACAGAAACACATCCTTTGACCTGAAAATAGTATTGTGCCCAATAAGTAGTCCCCGCTAAAGCAAGTCCTATGTCAATAACATTGACTCCTGTACTTAAAATCCCTTTTATAATTGCTTTGCTATAGGATTCGCTACTTAATCGACAATCTCTCCCAACCACTACATCTCCGATATCTCTCTTTAATAGAAAGGTTCCGTATGCTTTGCCAATACACTCAACAACCTCTGGATTTAGGTCTTTATCGACTATTCCTCGAACATCGTAACCACGAAATATATAAGAATTAATTTTCATAATAAGTACTTTTTAACTAAAACTCTTCTCATTCTACACAATTTATTGTTTTATGGAAAGCTTGATTGTTTCTTAAGGTAGTGCTATAATTCCGACATTAATTAAAGGAAATTGACATGAAACCATACGAACTAACTTACCTTATTATTCCATCTTTCACATCAGAAGAAGCTGGTGTTTTTCATGAAGGAATAAAAAAAATCATTAGTAAGAATGGTGGTTCTTTGGGTAGCGAACAAGTCCCTACTAGAAAAACCCTTACTTATCCGATTAAAAAAAGTACTGAAGGATATTTGTCATCTATTGATTTTGACGCTAAACCAGAAGATGCCAAAAAAGTAAGTGAAGAGATTAAGAAAGAAAAAGATATTCTTCGCCATATTTTGATTGGAAAACAATTTGGGAAAAAGATAGACGAAGAACCCAGAAGAAAGAGAAAATCCTTGAAGCCTGAAAAAGCAACGCTTCAAGAAATTGATGAAAAAATAGACGAAATCCTATAAAAAATTATTAACTAAAAACTTTATTATGAACCTAAATAAAGTCATTATAGTAGGGCGTATTACCCAAGATCTGGAAAAAAGAAGCATTCCTGATAGTGGAATAAGCGTCACTTCTTTTTCAGTAGCAACAAACAGCTACTTTAAAAACAAGTCCGGAGAAAAACAAGAAAGAACTGAATTTCATAACATTGTGATGTTCGGAAACTTGGCTGATATTGCTAATCAGTATCTTAAAAAGGGATCCCTTGCTCTTTTTGAGGGAAGATTACAAACAAGAAGTTGGGACGATAAAGAAGGAAACAAACGCTATCGCACCGAGATTGTCGCCAATAGTATGCAACTTGGACCAAGGAGTGAAGGATCATCACAAAGAGAAAGCTCAGAAGAACCTTCTCTAAAAACCAAGGAAATTCCCGTAATTGACGAGGACGATGAAATTAATGTAGAGGATATACCTTTTTAAAAAATATGCAGTGTTATTTTTGTCAAAACAATATTAAAAAAATTGATTTTAAGAATACCGAATTGCTTTCGAAGTTTATGTCAGAAATGCATAAAATAAGGCCTAAAAGAAAAACCGGAGTATGTTCCGGTCATCAAAGAAGGCTTTCTCAAGCAGTAAAAAGAGCACGTTACATGGCTCTGGTTTCTTACACTAATCTTTAAGCAATAATTTTTGCTTTAACTTCCTCCTCGATCTTCTTTGTAAGGTCGGGGTTTTCTTTTAAGAAGACCTTAGATTGCTCCATTCCCTGACCAAGCCTTTTGTCTCCGTAGTTATACCACGCTCCGCTTCTTGAGACAATTTTCTCTCTTAATCCAAGATTAATAAGTTCTCCTTCGCGAGAAATTCCTTCGTTATAATAAATATCAAACTCCCCGTTCCTAAAGGGAGCACCTACTTTGTTTTTTACTACTTTTGCTCTAATTCTGTTACCAATAATTTCTTCTTTACTTTTTATCTGTGCAATTTGCGATAGACTTATTCTTACTGAAGAATAAAATTTTAATGCCAGGCCACCAGATGTTACATAAGGATTGCCAAATGTTTGTCCAATATTGATACGCGTCTGATTAATAAAAATCACTACTGTTCCGGTCTCCGAGATTACTTTCGAAAGTTTTCTTAATGCAGAAGACATCAATCTCGCTTGCAAAGCAATATGTGAATCACCAATCTCTCCAGCAATTTCAGCTTTCGGTGCCAGTGCGGCAACCGAATCTACCACAACAACATCAATCTCCCCCGAACGGACAAGAGTCTCAACAATCTGTAAAGCCTGTTCTCCAGAGTCAGGTTGAGAAATAAGAAGCTCTCCAACATTAACACCTATTTTTTTTGCATACTGTGGATCAAGCGCGTTCTCAACGTCAATAAAGGCTCCCACCCCACCTTCTTTCTGTGCGCTTGCAAGAATGTGTAAAGAAAGAGTAGTCTTCCCTGTAGAAGCACTTCCAAATATTTCTACAACTCTACCACGAGGAACCCCCCCTATCCCCAAAGCTACATCTAAAGAAAGAGATCCTGTAGAGATACAGTCAATATCGACATTTTTTACTTGATCAAGCATCATTAAAGAACCTTCTCCAAATTGTTGTTTGATTTCATCAATTGTTTCTTGAAGTTTTTTGTTAGCGTTTTTTTTAGAATCTTCCTTTTTTTTAGGCATAGTAATATTAATTTTATTTATGCTTTATCCCAAAGATTAGAATCTTTATCTTCGGGTTTTTCAATATCTATTTGATCTTCTGGCATACCATAAACCTCCCTTGGCTTTGCTCCTTCCGCCGGACCAACTATCCCTCTACTTTCTAAGATATCAAGAAGTCGGGCAGCTCTCGCATATCCCACTCTAAGTCTTCTTTGCAAGAGAGATGCTGATGCTTTTCCTGCGGAAAAAACGACTGCTTTAGCATCTTCATAAAGCGCGTCGTCGTCTTCCGATTCAAATCTTTCTCTTTTGTGTTCACTTTTTTGAAGTGACTCTTCTAGTTTTATAGCAAGTTCATCATCCCCACCGTTGCTATCATTTTCTTTAAGCCAAGCAATAATTCCTTTTGCTTCTTCCTCAGACACAAAAGGAGCTTGAACACGTCGCGGCTTAGAATTTTCAGTAGAAAGAAAAAGCATATCTCCAAACCCTAGCAACTTCTCTGCTCCCGCAGTATCTAGAATTGTTCTTGAGTCAACTTGTGAAGCAACCCTAAAACTTATCCTTGCTGTAATATTTGCCTTGATAAGCCCAGTGATAACTTCAACGGACGGTCTTTGGGTTGCTAAGATAAGATGAATTCCCACTGCTCTTGCCATTTGCGCAATACGAATAATCCCTCCTTCCATCTCATTTCCTTTGCTAGCCATCAAGTCTGCTAATTCATCGACGATTACTACAATATAGGGCATCTGCTCCAGTCTGGCATCTTTTTTACAAAATTCATGATAACCCGATATATTTCTTGATCCTACTCCAGCTAGAACTTTAAATCTTCTTTCCATCTCTCCAATAAGCCATCCTAGTGCGCTTGAGGCTTTCTCCGCATCATAGATCACTGGAGTTAAAAGATGTGGCAGATTTGCATAAAATGAAAACTCTACTCTTTTTGGATCAATTAAAATAATTCTTAAATCGTCGGGAGAGTTTTTGTATAAAAGGCTAATTATCAAAGTGTTTAAAAATATCGTTTTGCCTGATCCGGTAGAACCAGCAACAAGCAGATGCGACATCTTCCCGAGATCAGCATAAACCGGATTTCCCGAAACATCTTTACCAACAACAAAAGTAAGTGAATTGCTATCAAAATATTCTTTTCTTTTAACAAGAGTTCCTAAGGTTATTTGGGCTCTCTTCCTATTTGGAACTTCAATGCCAACCAAGGATTTTCCCGGAATGGGAGCCTCTGTTCTTACAGGATGCATTGCCAGTGAAAGTGCTAAATCATCAGAGAGTGAAGTAATTCTTGATAGTTTTACTCCTTCTTGTGGTTTTAATGTGTACTGAGTCACCGAAGGTCCGATATTAATTTCTCCCATAGTTACCGCAATGTCAAAATCTCTAAAAGTTTTTTTAATAATAGAGGCGTTTCTCCTCGTGTCTCCTGGATCGGGTTCTTCATCCCCGTTATGCAAAAGCTCAAGCGGTGGAACAAGCTTTTTCTTATCACCTTTCCTTTTAACTTCAATGTTTTCTTCTTTCTCCTCTTTTTTCTCTTCCGTCTTTTCTCCTTTCTTCTCTTTCTCGGGAGCAATAAAAATCTTTCTTACCGTTGACGGCTCAATGTCATATTCCCTTGAAAAAAGTTCTTTTAGAAATCCAGAAATCGAAAAATCTTTATTAACTAAATTTGTAAGAATGATTACCCCTGTAAAAATACCTACTAAAAAGATTGCTTGAGTTGCAAAAAATCCAACAAACTCAACAAGTGGAGAACTGATTATCTCCCCCCACCACCCCCCAGGTTTTCCGTTCTTTAAAGAATCTCCTAAAATATCCGCATTCTCTACACTCGCAATAATACCGGAAAAGCCGGTAATAATTGCAAAAAGAGAAATAAGGAGAGGAAGAAGAAAATTTTCATACGTTGTACGGAAATATATTAATGCTGAAAGAAAAAAGAAAAGAGGTATAAGGACTTTCATTTTTCCAAAGAAAAAATTAAAAAGAAGATTGGCCCACTCTCCACCCCTACCAGCAATACCGCAAAATCCTAAAACAATAACCAGACAAAGCAAAAGAAGAATCATCCCTATCATAAATCTTTTAATGTTCTCTGGTATAAGAGTTTTTCTTTCTTTTTGCTGTTCTTCCTTTCCTTTTTTTTGTTTGTTTTTCCTACGCATAACAAGTTTATTTTAGCATAAAAAAAGAAAGGTGAGTAGATAAAAACGCCTCATGAAAAAAATCTATTTTTCAGCTTTTTCTTTAAATCCGGTTCCAGATGGAATAAGTTTTCCAATAATTACGTTCTCTTTTAATCCTCTTAGTTTGTCCTCCTTTCCTTCAAGACAGGCATCAATTAGTACTTTTGACGTTTGTTGGAAAGACGCAGCAGAAAGGAAAGAGTCTGTAGTAAGGGCAACCTTAGAAATTCCGAGTAAAATATCTTCTGTTGTTGGAGGATTTCCCTTTTTTTTCTCAATTTCTTTCTTCACTGCAAGATAGTGTTCTCTTTCTATCATTTCTTTTGGAGTAAAAGAACTATCTCCTGGCTCAACAACACTAACTCGAGAAAACATCTGTCTCGTAATAACTTCTAGGTGTTTATCATGGATGTCAACTCCCTGTGAAACATATACCTTTTGTAGTTCTTTTAAAATGTATTTTTGTACTTCTTTTCTCCCTCTTAACTTAAAAAATCTATTAATATCTAAATTTCCTTCACAGAGTTGATCTCCCTTTTTAACCTCATCTCCAACTTTGACGTAAATTGATTTTTTAGGTTCAATCTGATAATTAATGGTTTTCTTTTTCCCCTCTTTAGTCTTTATTTTAATCACTCTTTCTTTAGTAATCTCGGAAATTCTTCCATCAACATCAGATATCTCTGCCTTTCCTTTAGGAACTCTACGTTCAAAAATCTCTTGAACGCGAGGAAGACCGAGAGTGATATCTGTTCCTCCAGCAACTCCTCCAGTGTGGAATGTTCTCATTGTCAGCTGTGTCCCAGGTTCTCCAATTGCTTGAGCCGCGACAATCCCTACAGCGTCTCCTTTTTCCACCATCTCGTTTAATCCTAAATCCCATCCATAACACTTAGAACAGACTCCACCAATCGTCTTGCAACTTAAAACTGATCTTACTTTGATCACCGACAAGTCAGATTCTGCGATCATCTTGGCGTTTTTCATTGCAATAACTTCTCCTTTTTTCACTACTACTTCTTTGTCTATCTTAATATCTTCAAGAGCTATTCTTCCATTTATTTTGAAAAGAAGATCTTGATCAATTTCTTCTGCGTCTTCTCTTAAAACCTCTAGTCCTTCTGTATCTTTACAATCATTTTCACTAATAATCACTTCGTGAGCAACATCAATAAGTCTTCTTGTAAGATATCCTGCTTGAGCAGTACGAAGAGCAGTGTCTACTGTACCTTTTCTTGCACCATGAGTAGAGATAAAGTATTCAAGAACATCAAAACCCTCTTTATAGGAGCTCTTGATGGGAAGTTCGATAATTTCTCCGGAAGGGTTAACCACAAGACCTTTCATCCCCGCCATCTGTATCGGTTGTGACCAAGATCCGCGAGATCCAGAATCAGTAATAATGAAAGCAGATCCTCCTTCAGGAAGTGCCTCGGGAACTCTTTTTTCGATTTCTATTTTCGCCTTTGTCCAAATTTCAATAATTTTTTCCTTCTTTTCTTCCTCTGAGAAGAATCCTTGTTCAAAATAATTCTCTATCTTTTCTCTTTCTATATCGGCATCCGCCATTATTTTTGGTTTTTCTTTTGGTGTTACCAAATCATCCATCCCCCAGGAAACACCAGATTTAGTAGCATACTCAAATCCAAGTTCTTTAATTTTGTCTAAAAGAAGATGTGTTTCTTCATCTTTGTGCTCCTGTATAATCTCAGCAACAAGCTTCTTTAGCTCACGAGATTTCATCGTTTTATTTTGAAAAGGGATTTTCTTCGGGAGTGCTCTGCTGAAAATTACTCTCCCTGGGGTAGTGTCAAGAAGCTCTCCTTGAACACGTACCTTTACTTTTGCATGAAGATCAACATCACCATTCTCAACAGCATGTTCTACTTCTGAAGATCCAGAAAAATATCTTCCTTCTCCTTTTGCCCCTTCTCTTTCCATTGTTAGAAAGTAACATCCTAAAATAATATCTTGAGAGGGAGAAACAACAGGAAGTCCCGTTGCAGGCTTTAAAAGATTTTTTGAAGAGATCATTTTTTCTCTTGCTTCTTTTTGTGCATTATCCGAGAGAGGTAAATGTACGGCCATCTGGTCACCATCAAAATCAGCGTTGAAAGCTTCACAAACAAAAGGATGAATACGAATCGCAAGTCCTTCAATCAAAATCGGCTGAAAAGCCTGTATTCCCAAGCGATGCAGTGTTGGAGCACGATTTAAAAGGACCTTCTTGTCCTTTACAACATCCTCCAATATCGCCCAAATATCATCAGCTCCTTCTTCAATAAGACGTGAAGCTCCCCGCACGTTGTAGGCAAGTCTTTGTTCTAAAATACGAGAGATAACAAACGGTTTAAATATTTCAAGAGCCATCTGTTTTGGAAGTCCACACTGATCAAGTTTGAGATCTGGTCCAATCACAATCACCGAACGGGCAGAGTAATCAACACGCTTACCCAAAAGATTTTGACGAAATCTTCCTTGTTTTCCTTTAAGCATATCAGCTAGTGATTTCAAAAGTCTCTTTCCTCCGGTAGAGGCTTGTGTAACAACCCCCTTGCGCATCTGATTATCGAACAAGGCATCAACCGCCTCTTGGAGCATTCTCTTTTCGTTTCTTACAATAACTTCGGGAGCACTAATCTCTAATAAATATTTTAGACGATTATTACGATTAATTACTCTTCTGTAGAGATCATTTAAATCAGAAGAGGCATACCTTCCCCCATCAAGTTGAATAATCGGTCTTAAATCCGGTGGAAGAACAGGCAGAATGGTTGTAAACATCCATTCCGGTCTTATACCAGCACTCTTCATTCTTCTGAAAACTCTTAATCTTTGAAGAATTTTTTTTCTCTTTGCAGAAGATGCTGTCTTTTCTTTTTCTTGATTTAATTTTTCAATCTCTACACTAAGATCAACTTTTTCAAATAATTTCCTTAACGCTTCTGCTCCGGTTTCAGCTTCAAAAATCTCGCCGTATTTTATAGAAAGTCGATGATACTCTATTTCCGAATGAACCTCTAGTGGTTTTATTAATTTCAACTCATCTCTGACACCTTCTCTTTGCTTTTCTATTTTTGAAAGTTCTTCTTCTAGCGCTTCTCCCTTTAATTCTTCTTTCTTTTCTTTGACCTTCTTCTTATACTCTTTTTCAACTTCCTTCAGTATCTCTTTCTTTTTAACTTCGTCTACACTAGTTATTATATATGCTGTGAAATAAACTACTTTTTCTAGTTTTTTCATCGGGATATCCAAAATCAATCCCATTCGTGAAGGAATTCCTCTTAAAAACCAGATATGAGAAACAGGGCAAGCAAGTTTAATGTGTCCCATTCTTTCTCTTCTAACTGATGCTTTGGTTACTTCAACCCCACAACGATCACAAACAACTCCTTTAAAGCGAACTTTGCGATACTTTCCACAGTAACACTTGTAATCTTTTTCAGGGCCAAATATCTTCTCACAAAACAAACCGTCTTTTTCGGGCTTTTGATTGCGGTAATTAATAGTTTCTGCCTCTAAGACTTCTCCGTGTGACCAGCTTAAAGCATCGTCAGGAGAGGCAAGTTTTAGTCTGATGGCGATAAGATCTTCTACTCGCATATATAATAATTTTTAGTTTTTATACTTCTTTTGTTTTTTTCTTCACCTCTACGCTCACACCTATTGCCTTCAGTTCTGCGACTAAAAGGTCAAAAGATGCAGGAACATTGGGTGTTTGAATCTGTTCGCCCTTTAAAATTGCTTCATAAGCAGCGGCTCGTCCAGAGACATCATCTGATTTTATCGTAAGCATTTCTTGGAGAATGTATGCTGCTCCATAACCTTCAAGAGCCCACACTTCCATCTCTCCAAATCTTTGTCCTCCGAACTGTGCTCTTCCTCCTAATGGTTGTTGAGTAATTAACGAGTAAGGACCAATAGAACGCATATGAATCTTATCTTCTACCATGTGTTCTAGCTTCATCATATAGATATATCCAACAGTGATTTTCTTGGGAAGTTCTTGTCCTGTCCTTCCATCAAAAACCCTCATCTTACCGTCTTCCGAAAGTCCTTCTTTTTTAAGCTCTTCGTGAATATCTTCAACAGTAGCTCCAGAGAGAGAAGGGGTTACAGCAATGTATCCACCTTTCTTTGCAGCAAGCCCAAGATGGGTTTCTAATATCTGTCCTAAGTTCATTCTTGAAACGACAGAGAGTGGATTTAAAATAATATCAACAGGAGTCCCGTCTTCTAAGAACGGCATCTCTTCTTCTGGAAGCACCTGAGAAATAATCCCTTTATTTCCATGTCTTCCGGCAAGTTTATCCCCTGCTCTGATTTTTCTTATCTGAGCAACTTTTACTTCGACGCGCTTTATAACACCTGTATCAAGCTTATGTCCTTCGTCGCGAGAAAATATTTTTACTGAAACAACTCTTCCTCTTTTCCCATGTTCCATAATAAGGGAGGTGTCTTTAACGTCTTTTGCCTTTTCACCGAAAATTGCTTTTAAAAGTCTTTCTTCTGCGGTAAGATCTGTCTTTCCTTTGGGAGATATCTTTCCGACCAGAATATCATTAGGACCTACTTCCGCTCCGATTCTCACCACTCCTTCTTCATCAAGATCTTTTAACTTCTTTTCAGAAACATTAGGAATGTCAAAAGTAGTAACTTCCGGTCCCAGTTTTGTTTCTCGAACATCACAAATAAAATTTTCAATGTGGATAGAAGTGTAGGTATCGTTCTTAACAAGTTTTTCAGAAATGATAACCGCATCCTCAAAGTTTCTTCCTCTCCAAGACATAAAAGCAACTAGAATGTTTTGACCAAGCGCTGCTCTTCCATTTTCTATAGATCCTCCGTTAGTCAAAAATTGTCCTTTTTTAACTACTTCTCCTTTTTTAACTATCGGTCTTTGGTGGAAACATGTGTACTGATTGGTTTCTTGGAAAACATCAAGCTCATAATGTGTATTCTCTTTTGTCCCTTTTACAACTATATGACTTCCATCAACTTCAACGACTTCTCCTCCTTCCTTAGCAATAATCGCATGCCCCGAATCACGAGCAACTCTTTCTTCTGTCCCCGTAGATACAAGAGGAGCCTGAGGACTTAAAAGAGGAACCGACTGTCGTTGCATGTTCGAACCCATTAATGCTCTGTTAGCATCATCATTTTGTAAAAAAGGAATCATTGAAGCGGCAACAGAGATAAGTTGTTCTGCAGAAACATCAATAAACTGTACCTCACCTCTATCAAATATTCCTGGTTTTCCTTTTAATCTCGCTGCCACATTCTCATCAATAATTTTTCCTTTTTCATCGGTCTTAATTCCTCCATGAGCAATAACATACTTCTCTTCTTCGTGAGCATTAAGGTACGATATTTCTTCAGTAACCTTTCCCTTCACGACCTTAAAATAAGGAGTTTCTAAAAAACCATAACGATTTACTTTTGAATAAAGTGAAAGATGATTTACCAATCCTACATTTTGTCCTTCTGGCGTTTGTATCGGACAAATTCTTCCATAGTGAGATGGCTGTACATCCCTCGCTTCAAAACCTGCTCTTTCTCTTTTCAGTCCACCAGGTCCAGTTGCTGTAAGACGTCTTTTGTGTTCAAGTTCAGCAAGAGGATTAGCACAGTCCATGAACTGAGATATCTGTGAAGAAGAGAAAAATCTTTGTACCGCCGCAGCAAAAGGTCTTGAATTAATAAGCTTTGCCGGATTAATTCCTGCAACATCGGTTGTTGACATTTTATCTTTAATATTCCTCTCTACTCTCGTCATTCCTAATCGTAAAGTATTTTCCAAAAGTTCGGTAAACGGTCTTACGCGACGGTTCCCAAGATGATCAATCTCATCTTCATGAGCGGTTGGATCATTGTTCATGCGAATAATTTCTCTCAACACCGCAACAACATCTTCCGGATAAAGAAGTCTATCATCTATTTCAATATCTTCTTTCCCGGGCACTTCAGGAAGTCTTTGCCACATTCTCCATCTTCCAACTTCAGAAAGGTCATATCTTTCAAAATTAAAAAATGTGTTTTCAACAAGTTCTCTAGCGGTTTCTGGAGTAACAACATCTCCTGGACGAATACGTTTATAGATTTCTACAAGCGCAGTCTCTCTATTTTTTGAAGAATCTTTCTCAATCGTTTTTTCAATCAGTTTCTTTTCCCCTTTATCAACGTCTTTAAATAGTTTTAAAATTTCTTCATCGGTCGCTCCCTTCCAATCTGGGTACTCCATCTTTGGAAGTCCAATTGCTCTTAAAAGAGTTGTCGCTGGCACTTTCCTTCTGCGATCTATTTTTACCCCAATAAAACCCGACGGCTCTGTTTGAAACTCAAGCCATGTTCCTCTGTTGGGAATAATTTTTGCTCCAAAACATTTTTCACCACGAACCATCTGCACAGTGAAAAAAGCTCCAGGAGAACGGATAAGTTGAGAAACAGCAACCCTTTCTACACCGTTAATAATAAAAGTCCCCCTTTCGGTCATCAGGGGAAAATCACATAGAAAAACTTCTTGTTTTTTGGATTGTTTAGTTTTAAGATTACGCAACTCAACTTCTATTTTGAGAGGAGCTTCGTAAGAATCGTTATTTTCTTTTGCTTCTTTCCCGGTCTCATATTTTGGTTTTCCAAGTTTATGATTTAAGAAATAAAGTTCCCACTCCTTGCCAGTATAGTCACGAATCGGGGATATCTCTTGAAACAAAGTTTTCATCCTTTTGTTCCAGAAGTTTTCCCACGAGTCTTTTTGAAGACTTAAAAGATAGGGAGGAGTTAAAGAAATTTTCTTCTTCCCGAAATATTTTACTTTTTGCATATTCGGTTATAGGAAGTAAGTTATTATTAATACTGATTCTAAAAAACAAAAACGCCCCAATTTGGGAAATTAGGGATTATTTTTTAGTATAGGTTATAAAAAAATGAGTTCAAGCAAGTTATTAAATTTAATGAAAAACAGACCAAAAATTAGGTCTTTTTTTGGACCTATTGCTTCAAGTAGTTCAATTCTACTTAATTTATTATTTTTGTCAAGCGCATGTACGAGATGAGCACATAGGTAACACTTTAGCTGTTTTCTGATAGAACTGCCAA
>CAZJEE010000003.1:19827-53562 GCA_964544985.1 uncultured Candidatus Saccharibacteria bacterium | reverse complement strand
ATTAGTTTACTACAAAACAAATTAAAAGAAGGATTAAGTATTATTGGTAGAGGAACATCTAAATCAACATATTTACCTATTTTAAAAAATATTCTTATTAGTGTTAAGGAAAATTTTTTAAATTTATCAGCAACTGATTTAGAAATTGGAATTAAATGGTGGACATTAGTTAAAAAAAATAAAGATGGGGAAATTACTATTCCTTATAATTCTTTTTCTTCTTTTATTAATTTTCTTCCAGATAAAAAAATAGATATTATAAAAAATAATAATAATCTTTTAATTACTTGTGAAGACTATAAAACACAAATAAATGGAATTAGTGCAGAAGAATTTCCTATTATTCCAGAGATAAAAGAAAAAGAAAAAATTACCATAAATAGTAATCTTTTATGTGATAAGTTATTACAAATTATTGATATACCATCTTTATCAAAGGTAAAACCAGAAATATCAGGAATACTTTTTTCTTTCAATAAGAATGAGTTAGTTTTGGTTGCAACTGATAGTTATAGATTAGCAGAGGGTAAAATATTTTTAGAAAATGGAAATGATAATTTTTCCTTTATTATTCCACAGAGAACAGCAAGAGAAGTAATAAATATTTTTAAAGAAATAGATAAAGATATAGAGATCATTTTTGGAGATAACCAAATCCTTTTTAAAGTAAAAATGGATGATTTTAATCATTCATATATTGAATTAACATCAAAAATTATTGAAGGAAATTATCCAAATTATGAAACTATTATTCCTAAGGAATGTAAAACTCAAATTATTTTAAATAAAGATGAGTTCTTAAATAAAGTAAAAGCAGCTAGTGTTTTTACTAGTAAAGTTAATGAGGTTAATTTTAAAATATCTCCCAAAGAAGGGTATGTGTTAATAGAAAGTAGTAATGCAGGTCTTGGTAGTTACGAAACAAAAATTAAAGGAAGGGCTGAAGGGGAAGATGTAGATATTTCCTTCAATTACAGATTTATTTTAGATGGATTGTTAAATATAAGAAGTTCTGAGGTTGTTTTTGAAGTTAACGATGAAAATAGTCCAGGGGTTTTAAGACCGATAGGTAAAAGTGATTTTCTTTATGTAGTGATGCCGGTTAAAAAATAAATTTTAATTAAAGAATAGTTTCTATAAAATCTCTCCATAAAGGAGCAGCAACACTTATTCCAGGGGCATTTACCATTGAGCTGTTATCATTATTTCCGACCCAAACCCCAACAACAATATCTGGAGTATAACCAACACACCAAGCGTCTCTAAATCCTTGGGTACTCCCGGTTTTTACTGCCACCTCATGGTATGGAAAATAAAGAGGAGAGTTCCATCCAAAAACGGGAGCTCGTGATTCGTTGTCTGATAATATAGATGTGATTTCCTTTGCTACTCGAGAACTTAATATACGACGAGGTGTACTTTTACTTTCTTCGATAACATTACCATCTTTGTCTGTTATTTTAAGAATAAAAACAGGATTATTTTTATAACCTTCAGTAGCAAAAACACCATAAGCTGAAGTTACTTCTAGAAGTTTTACATCACCTCCACCTAAAACAAGAGAAAGACCATAAAATTCAGGAGTTTGTGATAGGTTAATCCCAAACTTTTTAATTTCTTCTATCGTGTGTCTTAATCCCGCAAAATCTTTTAGAACTTTTACAGAGGGTATATTCAAAGATTGGGCTAATGATTGTCTTAGGGTAACTTCTCCTCGAGAATAACCATCATAATTACGAGGAATATAGGGATTGGCTGTTGTTCCAAAGTTAGTTGGTTCATCAATAACGGTAGTTTCTCCACTATATCCTTTTTCAAAAGCTATTGCATAGACAAATGGTTTTAAAGCAGATCCCGGCTGCCTATTTCTTAAAGTTACATTAGTGAAAGGATCAAATTTGCAATTTATCCCTGGATTACAACCGACTGGTAATGATTCTTGAAAATAATCTGCAGAACCAACAAGAGCTAGCACTTCTCCGGTTTTTGGATCTATAACCGTCATTGCAGCGTTATAAGCGCCAAAACGATAGTTTGATTGAGTCCTTTCCTTCACCATTTTTTCAGCTCTTTTTTGTAGCTCAAGATCAATGGTGGTATAAACGCTAAACCCTTCTTCTTCTAAAAAAAACTCACCATACTTTTTTTCTAGTAGTTCTTTGATATACATTATGAAATGAGGTGCTTGTAAAAAAGTGCGTGACTGGTGAAATATAATTTCTTCCTCTTTTGCAGCCTCAAAATCTTCTTCGGTAATTAAACGAGCGGAAAAAACTCTATCTAAAAGACGATTTTTTCTTTTAATTAACTCTTCGAGATTTTTTCCATAAGGAGAAAGATAGCTGGGGGCAGGTATTAACGAAACAAGAGTAGCAGATTCAGCTATAGTAAGATCTTTTGCAGATTTATTAAAGAAAGCCTGGGAAGCTGACTCAATACCATAAGCGTTAGAACCAAAAGGGATTTGATTTAAATAAAATCCAAGAATTTCATCTTTTGAATATCTTCTTTCTAGCTCCAACGTAAGAATAATTTCTCTTACTTTCCTCATAACTTTTCTTTCGGGAGTAAGAAGAGCGGATCTTATAAATTGCTGTGAAATTGTTGATCCCCCGGCTACTGTTCTTCCTGCTTGGAAATTAATAAGAAAAGATCTTACTATTCCCTGGAAGTCTACTCCGATATGTTCATAAAAGTTAGAATCTTCGGCGGTCAATAAAATATTTATAAAATGAGAAGGAACATCCTCAAGAGAAATTATCTCACGTTTTTCTTCTCCATGAATAACATAAAGAATATTTTCTCCCGTACGGTCGTATATTTTTGTAGGTTCTGCTAGTGGTCGATCAGTATATCTTTCTGGTCGTGGAAGATCACGAGCAAAATAAATAAAAACCGAAGCAAAAAACAAAATAGTCGTAAGACAGAATATTACGAAAAGATAAAAGAAGCTAAGAATAAGTGATTTTATTTTCCTCTTTTTTATTTTTTTCACTATTAAATTTTAACTTAAAGTAAGTCTTTTTTCAATAAAGAGAATTTTTTTTCAGAATTCCACAAATTGCGATTCCGAGAGCGTCTGCCGCGTCGTCAGGACGTGGAATTTTATCTAAATTTAAACTTAACTTTACCATTTCTTGAACCTGTTTTTTGTCGGCCCTACCATAACCAGTGATGGTCATTTTTACTTCAAGAGGAGTAAATTCATAAATAGGTATTTTTGCTTTTTCCGCAGTAAACATAATAACTCCTTTTGCCTGACTAACAGGGAGGGCGGTTTTTAAATTTTTAAAAAAATAAATGCTTTCAACCGCCAAGAAATCGGGGGAATATTTTTTTATTATTAAAGAAAGTTCTTTATTTAAAGTATAAAGTCTTGAGGCGGGGGTTTCTTCTTTACTAGTAGTTATAACCCCATAATCTAAACAACAAAAAGAGTCGTTATCTTTTTTTACAATTCCAAATCCCGTTGTTGCTGTTCCCGGGTCTATCCCAATAACAATCATATATTAGTGTATAAATTTTCAACAGCTTCAATGTTTTGAAGATTTTCGGTTAAAGTTTGACAGCTATTATCTTTAACGGAAATTTTTATCTTTGGTTTCCAACCGAGTGTTGAAGAAAGTATGTTAATATTTTTTTTAAGGAAAAAAGATTTTAATCTTTCAATATTAATTGGATCTACATAAATAACTAAAAAAGCATCAACCTCTTCTATGTCTTCTGCTCCATTTTCAATTACCCCCAAAGAAAGAGTTTCATCAATAAATTCTATCTCAAAAATTCCTTTCTGTTCAAAGATCCATTTCACGGAACCGGGGGTGGCTAGCTTTCCGTTATGTTTTTTTAAAACTTCTTTTATCTCTCCAAGAGTACGGTTTTTATTATCAGTAGATCCTTCTATAATAAAAGCAACATCTCCTGGGCCATAGGCTTCAAAAATAAAAGATTCTAGCTTTCCCTCATCTCCCTCTCCCGCTCCTCTTCTTATTGCTCTTTCAATATTTTCTTTGGGCATATCGGCTTCCTTGGCTTTTTCTATTGCGATACGAAGAGAGGAGTTTGATTGTAAATCTTTCCCTTTTTCCTTTACGGAGTCAATAATAAGATGCGAGATTTTAGAGAAAACGGCCGCTTTTTTTTGATCAGCTGCTTCTTTTTTTCTTTTTATGTTTTTGAAGTGACTGTGTCCGGACATTTTCTTTTTAAAAATAAAATAATAGTTGCTAGTATTAGTGAAGAAAAAAAAGAAATAAAGAGCGGACTTATTGTTTTCTTTTTTTCTTTTTCTATCGAAAAGTCTTTTATTTGTAAAGAAGACAAGGGAGGAGGATATAAAGAAAAATCTAAGGAGTTGTTATTTTTATTACTATAAATATTATTTTCTTTTTTCCTTTGAATAATTTGTCCCTTATTTGGGTTCATTATAGCAGAATTTAAAACATATTGGTTTTCCCCTTCTCCCCAAGAAAGAGCGTCTATCAGGGTATGAGAAGTATCAAAAAGAGCAATGCTGTTGTTGGGAGAAAGTGTTTGTACAGAAAAAGTGTCGGCTCCTATTTTTTTTGGGAAAGAGTTTTCTTTAGAACTAGCCCAAACAAAATAGTTTTTACCCTTTATAACACTTCCTTTTGGGAAAAGTCTTAACGATGTGTCGTTCCCAGAGGAGGTTTTTTTACGAAGACTGTAAGAAGAGATGTCGATATCACTCTCTGAAGAATTATATATTTTAATATAACATTCACTTGTTTTTTCTCCCTCTATTTGAACTTCAGTAATAATTAAGGCGTCGGTGATAAATGGGAAGAGAAAAAAAATAAAAACTATTTTTAAAAACAACATTTTATTTTTTCTTTTCTAGATATTTTTTTCCTTTTTCAGTAATAATTCTTCCGCGAGGAGTTCTCTTGATAAATCCTGATTGTAGGAGATAAGGTTCATATATTTCGATAATTGTTTCTTCTTCTTCTGAGGAGGCAAGAGCTAAAGATTGGAGGCCGGCTGGCCCTCCATCAAATTTTTTTAAAAGTACTTCTAATATTTTTCGATCCCCGGACTCAAGTCCTTCTTCATCAATATTTAAAAAAGAAAGAGCAGCATCCGCTTCTTTTTTAGTAATAAGAACAACGCCTCCAACCTGTGAAAAATCACGAACTCTTTTTAATAAACGATTTGCTACTCTTGGATTGAAACGTGAACGTGAAGCGATTGAAGAAATGGCGTCTTTTTCTAACTTCAATTGAAGTAAAGAAGCAGATCTTTTAATGATTTCTTCTATTTCTTTTATTGAATAGGAATCGAGACGAAATGTCGCACCAAAACGATTTCTTAAAGGAGAAGATAAAAGGGCAAGGCGAGTGGTTGCTCCAACCAGAGTGAATTTTGGTATTTTTAAATTCATTATTCTTGCCATTGGTCCCTTTCCAATAATGAGATTTAACTTGAACTCTTCCATTGCCGGATAGATTATTTCTTCACAAGCTTTGTTCATCCGATGGAGCTCATCGATAAAAAGAACGTCCCCTTCTTTAAGATTAGTTAAAATTGCAGCTAAATCTCCACTTTTTTGAATTGAGGGCCCTGCAATGGTACGAATACCAACACCCATTTCTTTTGCCACTAAATATGAGATAGTTGTTTTCCCTAAACCTGAACCACCATAAAAAAGGAGATGTTCTATTGAAGAATCTTTTCTTTTTTTTGCTGCCTCGATAATAATACGAACATTCTCCTTAATATTCTTTTGACCAACATATTCTTTAAAAGATTGTGGTCTTAGGGCAAGATCTAATGTTTTGTCTTCTTCTGCAAAAATTGGTGAAAGTTTTTTTTTCATTTTTCTAAGTAACGCGATCTATTTCTTCGAGAGTTGTTTTCTTTTCTAAAACCTTAATAATTCCATCTTGTCTTACGGTTATCATTCCCTTTTCGATAGCCTTCTTTCTAGTTTCTGCAATAGGAGGAGAAGAATAAAGATGTTCTTCCATTTCTTCGTCTAAAAGAAATGCCTCAAATATTCCAATTCTTCCGCTATAGCCAGTGAAACTACAATCTTTACAACCAACAGCCACGGGGAGTTCTACAGAAGAAGGAAAAGAAAAAACATCCTCTTTTATTCCCTCTAATTCTTTTTTTATATTTTCAACCAAAGAAGAATCGGGGGTTTCAAACCTTACACAGTTTTGACAAACTTTTCTAATTAATCTTTGAGCAATAACCATATTTATTGCTGGACCAATACTAGCTATTTTTTCGCCGATTGCTGTAAGACGTGCAATTGCTCCAGGGGCATCATTAGTATGTAGTGTAGAGAAAACAAGATGTCCCGTGAGGGCGGCTTGCATTCCAATCTGTGCTGTTTCTAGATCACGAATTTCCCCCACAAGAATTACATCCGGGTCTTGGCGGACGATAGCTCTTAGACCATTTGCAAAATCGTATCCTCTCTCGGGGTTAACTTCAGTTTGAGATATTCCTTCTAGATGATATTCGACAGGATCTTCAATTGTAATGATTTTTACTCCAGGCTTATTTATTGTTTTTAAAAAGGCATAAAGAGTAGTAGTTTTACCAGAACCAGTAGGGCCGGTGACAATTACCATTCCGTTTGGTTTTTCTATTTCTTTTTTAAATATTTCAAAGAGATCTTTTCTTAAACCAAGATCTTCAAGAACAATAAGTTTTCTTGGATCGAGAAGTCTTAATACAATTGTTTCTCCGTACTCTGAAGGAAGAACAGACATTCTGATTTCAATTTCAAGAGGATCTTCCCTAAAAGGAAGAATAATAGTAAATCTTCCGTCTTGTGGCCGATCATCTATATTAAGCTTTACCTTTGAAAGAAGCTTGATGCGTGAAGTAAGACGCTTTGAAACGTCTTTGTTTATTGTAAGGAGATCGTGTAAAATACCATCAAGACGCATTCTTATCTTTGTGCTATTTTCTTCCGGCTCAATGTGGATATCGGAAGCTTTTGAAAAAAGACCACCGGCCATTATAATTTCCAGAGTTCTTGATATATCTTTACTAAAAGAGGATTTTATTTTTTCACTCAACGAAAGAATGTTCCCAAGCTCTCGCTCTCCTTCTTTAACAATCTCAAAAGGAATTGTGATTTGTCCCATTATGTTCTTGGAATTTTCTGTCATAAAAGTTATTATTATTTATTAAATTTATCTTAAATCGGCTGTTTAGTCAATTTTTCAAAAAGGATGAAAATAGAGATTACAAGCAAGTCAGAAGCAGAAACAAAAAAAATAGGCGTTTTATTAGGAAAGGAATTTGTAAAAACAGAAAAGCGTGTTTTTATCTCTCTAGAAGGAGACTTGGGTAGTGGGAAAACAACACTTATGAAAGGAATTGCCAAAGGAGTTGGAATAAAAGAAGAAATAACAAGCCCTACATTTTTAATTTATAAAAAATATGAAGGGGTTAAAGATCTTTATCACTTTGATGCTTACCGAATAAATAATAAAGATTTGCCACTTTTAAGATTTGACGAAATATTAGAAAAAGACGGAGTAGTTATTGCCGTTGAGTGGGGGAAAAATATAAAGACTCCTTTTAAAAAAATATCTATTAGGTTTTTGTTTGTCAGCACTAAAGAAAGGAAGTTGATAGTAAGAGATAATAGTGGTATAATTAAAGACAGTTTTTTACTATAAAAAGGGCCCGTAGCTCAGTTGGCTAGAGCGCTTGCATGGCATGCAAGAGGCCACCGGTTCAAGTCCGGTCGGGTCCACGGAACTACTAAAGGAGGAGTATCCCTAATTGGCAAGGGTCCTGTTTCGAAAACAGGTGCCTTAAACGGCTTGTGGGTTCGAGTCCCTCCTCCTCCGCCCAAATAAACTGATTATATTATTTTAAAAAAAATGTTTAAAAAAAAGAAAAAAGAAGAAGATTTTCCTGAAAATATAGAAGACTTATTAAAAGATTTTAAAAAAATTAAAGAAGAAAATCAGAAGATAAGGAAAGAGATAAAGGAGATAAAGGAAAGACAAAGATTCTTTTTACAAAACATAAAGATGATACGATTTAATCCTTTTTATAAAGAAGGAGGTAACCAAAGCTTTGCGTTAGCGCTTTTAGATGAAAACAAAAACGGAGTAGTTATTACTAGCCTTTATACAAAAGATGGTAATAGAATATATGGGAAACCAGTTAGTAATGGAAAATCAGAATATTCGTTGTCTAAAGAAGAAGAAGAAGTAATCAAAGATGTCCGGGAGAAGTAAAAAAGTCAAAAAATATGAAAAAAGAAGAAAATAATGAAAGACCCCCTGTTGTTGTTATTTTAGGGCACGTAGATCACGGGAAGAGCTCTCTTCTTGAAGCTATAAAAGACTTAAAAATAACCGCGAAAGAATCAGGAGGAATTACCCAACATATCGGAGCTTATGTAATTTCTCATGGGGAAAAAGATATCACCTTTATCGACACTCCCGGGCATGAGGCTTTTTTTGCAATGAGATCAAGAGGAACAAAAGTTGCTGATATTGGAATTCTAGTTGTTGCAGCTGACGAAAGTATTAAAGAACAAACAAGAGAGGCAATAGAACATCTTAAAAAAGCCAACATGCCTTTTATTGTTGCAATAAATAAAATTGACAAAAAGAATATTGATATAGAGAAAGTAAAACAAGACCTTTCAAAGGAGGAAGTTTTTGTAGAGTCCTACGGAGGAAATGTTCCCTCTGTTAATGTTTCAGCAAAAGAGAAAACAGGAATTGAAGAGCTTTTAGAAATGATACTTCTCCTCGCAGAAGTTGAAGGAGTAAAAGAAGAAAAAGTAGATTTTGCAGAAGGAGTGGTTATCGAAGTACAAAGAGACGCTAAAAAAGGAGTAGTTGTTGTCGTTTTAGTTAAAAAAGGAGTTCTTAAAAAAGGAGATGTTGTGGCTACAGAAAGTTCTTACGGGAAGATAAAAACAATGAAAGATTTTTTAGGTAAAGAGATTGAAACCGCTGGGTCCTCAATACCGGTGCAGATAATAGGTATTAAGGATTGTCCAAAAGCAGGAGAAGACTTTTTTGTTTTTCAGAAACTTGAGGATGCTAAAAAATTCACTATAGATAAGCCACGCAAAGAACAAGAAGCTTCGCTAGGAGATAAAAAGATTCTTAATATTATTATTAAAGCTGATGTCATGGGATCACTTGAAGCGATTGAATGTTCCCTAGAAAAGATTCCTCAAAATGAAATTAATATAAAAATTGTTAAAGCTGATGTTGGAAATATAACTGAATCAGATATTGAGTGCTCAAAAATGACAAATGCAGAAATATATTCTTTTAGAACAAAGATAGACAAAAATGTAGGAAAAATAGTAATAAGAGATAAAATAGAAGTACATTATTTTGATATTATTTATGAACTTATTGAAAAGGTAAGAGAAGAGGCCCAGTCTTTACTTGAAGATGAGGTGATAAAAACAGAGGTTGCTAAAGTTAAAATACTTGCTGTTTTCCGCACACAGAAGAATAGACAAATATTAGGAGGAAAGGTTTTGAAAGGAGATGTTAAAAAAGGAGGCGTAGTTGAAATATATAGAGGAGAAGAAAAAAAGGGAGAAGGGAAATTAATTAATATCAAAAAAGAAGAAAGAGATGTTGAGAAGATAATAGAGAATGAAGAGTTTGGAATGCTTTTAGAGTCTAAGGAAAAAGCCGAAGAAGGAGATGTTCTGGTTCTTTATAAAGAAGAAAGTATTAAAAAGACGCTTTAAAACAAGGCACGGTGGCGAAATGGAAACGCTGCGGTCTGCAAAACCGCTATGAGAGGGTTCAATTCCCTCCCGTGCCTCCAAAGCCCGGGTGGTGGAATGGTATACACGCACGACTTAAAATCGTGTGCCACAAGGCTTGCGGGTTCGAGTCCCGCCCCGGGCACAACAAAACAGAGATAAATGCTCTGTTTTTTGTTATAATAGAAAAGATGGATCAATTTTCAAAAAAAATAAAAATTGAAGAAGCTTTAAACAAAAAGTTTTATCCGTCTTGGTTTTTCACAAACGAAAAAATCGGAGATTTTTTGTCTATTAAAAATAATAAAATAAAAAAGGGATTTTGTATCGGAGGGGGAGGAGATTTTGTTTTTAATCTTTTTTCTTTTTTTGCAGCAGAAGAGATTTCCGTTTGTGATACGAGGCCAGTAGCATGTATGACAATAGATCTAAAGAGAGCTATCTTAAAGAAATTTTCCTTGGAAGAAGTAAAAGAGATATTTAGTGACTACAAAAAAGAAAACAAAGAAGAAGTTTATAATAAAATAAAAGAAGATATAACACCACTATCAAAACAGTTCTATGACAAGCTGTTCCAAGCATCAAACAAAAACTTTATTATTTCTCTTAAAAACTCTGGACATTGGTATAAAGATAGTTTTTGGCAGTTTAAAAAAGATTATCTTTTTTATCTTCAAGAAGAAAATTATAGTCTTCTTAAAAAAAATATTAAAAATATCAAAATATGTTATGGTGACTTTAAAGGAGAGCTAGATAAAAGTGAAGATAATTTTTATGATTTAGTCTATATATCCAATATTTTAGACAGTAAAAAAGACTGCCACGACAAAGAGGGATTGTTAGAGACAATAGAGAGGAAGTTAAAAACTGGAGGAGTGTTAGTTCTTGCTACTCAGGAAAATGTGCAAAAAATAGTAAAAGAAGTGGAATCCGTGGGACTGCAAAAGAAAGACATAAAAATCCATAGATTTAAATTAATTACTCTTTTTACAAAGCACTATTCTTTTTCTTTTGTTGTTTTTGAGAAATAAAAAAAGCGAGGGAATGTCCCCGCTTCTTTTATTGAAGAATCTCTATATATGCCCTTTTAATTCCGAAGTTCATAGCTTCTCTTTGAGAAGAAATCAGAACATCTACGGTGTTGGTATATCTAGAACTCATACGATCTTCTACGGTAAAAACTTTATCTCCGAAAAGGGATGGAATTTTTATTTCAGTCCCAAAACTAAGAAAGTTTGCCGCAACAATCCCTTCCCTTACGTGTGTTCCCGATGCGGTAATCATTGGATTACCAGAAAAACACATTCCTTCTTGTGCTTCAGGATCTAGTGGTGCATAAGCCGTCAATCTAACCCATCTTTTTTGAACATTTTGCACCGGTTTTTTAGATGCAAGAACTTGAGGTTTGTGATAGGTCGGATTTGACTGAGCAAGCAACGCTGTTTCATTGTAAAGAGCTATGTCGTCTGTTTCTAGTTTTTCTTGTAAAATTTCTTCTACAGAAGATAAAACCGCCATTTCTTTTTCGCCCTCTTTCGGGAGTGCCTCTCCTTCAGAAAAAATAAAGAGAAGGAATAGCGACACAATTAAAACCGAGAAGAAGGCGATATTAAGACTGCCATCTTCAGAGGAACTGCTTTGTTTAGACATAAACAGTATTTATTTACTTATTAATTTACTAAATAAAAAATTCCCTGTTTCCAAGGGAGGTTACCCCATCTTATCATAAGAAAAAAAATAAGTCAATAGATATGGCGTTTTTTGAGCGGGTGAGCGGAATCGAACCGCCATCTCGTGCTTGGCAAGCACGTGTAATAGCCGTTATACCACACCCGCAAAAAAATGTGCCGCGAGTCAGAATTGAACCGACGACCTCTTCTTTTTCAGAGAAGCGCTCTACCACTGAGCTACCGCGGCATTTTTAGTGGACGGTGCAGGACTTGAACCCGCAACCCTCTCGATGTAAGCGAGATGCTCTGCCAATTGAGCTAACCGTCCTTATATTTTTAAGTGCCCAGGGTGGGAGTCGAACCCACACGCCCATGCGGACACAGCGCCCTCAACGCTGCCAGTCTACCAGTTTCTGCACCTGGGCCGATAAAACTACTTAATCTTCTTTCTTGCAACTTTTTTCGTCTTTTCTCTGATATAATAAATTTTTGATTTTCTTGCTCTCCCTGCTTTTGTAATCTCAACTTTCTCTATTGTTGGTGAATGAAGAGGGAATACTTTTTCAACGCCAACTTTATCAATAACTTTTCTTATTGTAATTGTTCCTGACATTCCTTTACCGTGTTTCTTAGCAATAACCAAACCTTCAAAAAACTGTTTTTTGCCGTTTATGATTTGTGTAACCTTTACCGTGTTACCTGTTTCTATTTCAGGAAAAACATCTTTTTCTTGAACTTTTTTATATTCTTCTAATTTTACAGACATTTTTTTATTTTGATAATTCTTCTAATATTTTTTTTAAATCTTCTGGAAGATCTGCCTTAAAAAGCATCTTTCCTTTTGGCGTCATTATTTCTATTGATTCTGCGTGAAGAAACTGTCTTTTTACGTTTTTAGGATCTCTTTGATCTTTGAAGCGATATGTTTTATCTCCTACTATCGGATGTCCGATATAAGATAGGTGACAACGAATCTGGTGTTTTCTCCCTGTTTTAGGGAACACCTCAAGAAGAGAATGGTTTTCAAAATCTTTAATGACTTTAAAGAATGTGATTGCCTCTCTTTTCCCTCCTTTTTCTGTATGAGCTCTTTGCTTTTTTCTATCTCTTAAAGAACGATCTATAAAGGTATGTATCTCCCTTGAGTCTTCTTTCGGATTTCTGAAGACGAGAGCAATATACCTTTTTTTCGCTCTTTTTTCAAGTAGCTCTTTTTGCAGGAAAGAAAGGGTTTCTTCGTTTTTTGCAAAAAGAACAATTCCAGAGGTGTCTTTGTCTAAACGATGAACTGCTCCATCTCTCTCTCCTCCTATATTTTTTATCTCTGGATGTATGGAAGAGAGCTCTCTAGAAAGAGAAGGTTCGTCACTATTTTCATTAAAAACAATCGTAAAAGGAGGTTTGTTAACCGCTATAATGTTTTCATCTTCATAAATTATATCAATCATATTGGTGGGCACGAGAGGACTTGAACCTCTGACCTTCTGCGTGTCGAGCAGACGCTCTAGCCAGCTGAGCTACGCGCCCAAATGTCATAATATTAATGTATTTTTGCTATCTTTTGAATATAGACAAAAAAGTGGGCATACCAGGAATCGAACCTGAATCTGTCGCTTATAAGACGACGGCTTTAACCATTAAGCTATATGCCCGTAGATTTATTAAAGCGGTCACTTATCACCTTAATACTCATAAACACTTTTTCTGCGAGTAATGTATCATTTATTCTTGCTTGACAGGTTCCGTGACCAAAGCCACCCTTATGATTTATCCTTGAAAAAGAAGTTTTTTTGACATAAGGACGATTGAACTGTTTTTTGGGTATTGCAAGGACGGTGGACCAATATTTTATTTCTTTATCAATATTCATATCAGAGTATAAATGTAAATATATTTTTATCTTACTCTTATGAACGGATAAAGCTTTAGTGATCCAGTAGATAAAGAATCTAATAATAGAAGGATCAGAATTTGAAACTATAAGAGAATCTTTTTGAGCTTTTGTGTCTTCTCCTCAATAAAGAATTAATCCCGCTAAAAAAATCTCTCGATTGCTTAAAGGAAGTATATTCTTTTTTTGGGTACTATATGTTTCTTTTTGTCTTTTTTCTCTCTTCCGTTTCATTGTTTCGCGAAATCTTTCGATCCTTTTTTCGTTTTTGTCACGAAGCTCACTTATTCTTTCTTTTGACAGAGGATATTCTCGAAGCCAACCACTAAGAGTGCCTTTGCTCACACCCAATATTTTTTTTATTTGACTATAACTCATTTCCTTCTTCCTGAGAGCTAAAGCTTTTTCTCGATCTCTTAAACGGGCCATAAAAAATGAACCTTTAAGTAATATTTACTAACTAAAAACATTAGTTCATTATAATACTATTTTTTAAAAGAGCAACACAAAGTCCTTTTTTTACAGCAAAATTTACTTAAGGAAGAATATTATAACATAGAAAAGAAAAATTTGCTACTTTTTGGCAGGGTCTTTTTGTTCTTGATTTTTTCCAATGAGTTTTTCGTAATCATCTCTTTCGAGGGTTTCTTTTTCGATAAGTGTTTTTGCAACTTTCTCTATAATTTTTCTTTTTCTTAAAATAACCTCTTCTGCTTTTTTCTCTCCTTCTTCGATAAAGAGAAAAATTTCCTTGTCTATTTTTGCTGCCGTTTCTTCAGAATAATTTTTTTCCTCAACAAGATCTCTTCCTAAAAAAACATGCTCTCTCTCTCCTCTGAAATGCACTGGACCAAGAGAAGACATCCCAAATTCTTTAACCAATTTTCTCGCATATCTTGAAGCTCTTTCTAGGTCATTTACCGCTCCAGTAGAAACTTCTCCAAAGATTATTTTTTCCGTGACATATCCTCCAAGAAGCACTGCAATTTCTGAGATAAACTCTGATTTTCTTTTTATTCTACTTTCTTCTGAAGGAATTTTAATTGTATATCCTCCCGCTTGACCGCGGGCAACAATAGATATTTTTCTTACTGGTTCTGCATTAGGGAGAAAAGAAGAAACCACGGCATGACCTGCTTCATGGTATGCTGCGAGCTCTTTTTCTTTGGTTCCCATTGCATAACTTTTTCTTTCCGGACCCAAAAGTACTTTTTCTATTGATTCTAAAAAGTCAATTTGTTCGATTTTTGTTCTTTTTCTTCTTACGGCAAGAAGAGCTGCTTCATTGGCTAGATTTGAAAGATCTGCTCCAGAAAACCCAGGAGTTCTTTCAGCAACCTCTTTCAGGTCTATACTTGTAGCAAGGGGCTTTCCTTTGCTATGGATTTTTAAAATACTTTCTCTTGCTTTTTTGTCTGGCAAATCTAATATTATTTTTCGATCAAAGCGTCCAGAACGAAGCAATGCAGAATCTAAAACGTCGGGTCTGTTGGTGCTTGCAAGAACTACTATTTTTGCATCTTGCTTAAAACCATCCATCTCAGAAAGGATTTGATTTAATGTCTGTTCTCTCTCGTCATGACCTCCCCCGAGACCAGCGCCTCTCGATCTTCCTATTGCATCAAGTTCATCAATATAAATAATGCAAGGTTGTTTCTTTTTGGCGTTTGAAAATAAATCTCTTACTCTTCCGCTTCCAACACCCACAAAAAGTTCAATAAACTCTGATCCTGAAATTTCAAAAAAAGGAACGTTAGCCTCTCCAGCGACCGCCCTTGCCATTAATGTTTTCCCGGTACCTGGTGCTCCAGTAAGAAGAATTCCTTTCGGAATGCGGGCTCCAAGTTTTAGAAAGCGGGCCGGCTCTTTCAAGAAGTCAACTACTTCCTTTAATTCCTCTTTTACTTCTTCAAGTCCAGCAACATCATCAAAAGTAACTCCTGACTTTAGAGAACCCACATCACCAAAAACCCTTGCCTTTGCTTTAGAAAAATCAAGTGCTTGCATTGCACCTCCTTTTGCTTGTTTAAATATTGATTTAAAGATGAAAAGAAGAAAAAGAAGGGGTAGTGTAATAATTAGTATGGTAAAAAGAAAAGACCAGTCTTGTTCTTCCTTAAAATCGATGGATATTTTTCTAATTTTTTCTTCTTTTGCTCCCCAATTCTTTAAAGATTCAAAGGGGGCTACGTCAGGTTCTTTTTTAACAAAAGCAACCTCTCCGTCTTTAAAAAGGACTTCAATATTCGAACCAACAACCACTAATTTTTCAATATTTTCTTTATTTATTTCTGTTGCAAGCTCGTTAATACTGATATTTTTTACTTCTTTGAATGTTTCGGTAGCAACAATACCAAACAAAACAACAAGCAAAAGAAGTGATAAGATAAAAGCGACAATATTTTTACCAAAAGTTTTTGTTATTTTCTTTATTTTTTTCATAAAAAATTATTTAAAAGTTAATAACAGATTAGCATAAAAGATAAGAAAGTAAAAAGATAAGTAATCAACTTATCTTTAGTGTCCTCGCTAGGACTCGAACCCAAATCTTTTCCTTAGGAGGGAACTGCTCTATCCTGTTGAGCTACGAGGACGGTATTCTAAAAGGTGGGGTGAGCGACGGGATTTGAACCCGCAACCTCCGCGACCACAACGCGATGCTCTGCCAGTTGAGCTACGCCCACCATTTAAACTTTTGTCTCCTCAGCAGGACTCGAACCTGCAACCTACAGCTTAGAAGGCTGTCGCTCTATCCAGTTGAGCTATGAGGAGATTATTTATCCACAACTCTTAAGCTAAGGCGGTGATCAGAAGCATTAATAGAAAGAATTTTAAAGTTGTATGTTTTATTAATTTCAAGGACTTCTTCCATCTTTTCGCGAGTTTGGAATTCAGAAATATGACATAATCCTTGAACTCCCCCCTCGATTTCTACAAAAGCTCCAAAGGAAATAAATTTTGAAACAAAACCTTTAATTGCATCTCCTTCTTTATAGTTTTTTTGTATTTCCTTCCAAGGATCTTTCTTTAATGCTTTTAGAGAAAGAAAAACCTTTCCACTATCAATTTTTATAATCTGAGCTTTTATCTTCTCTCCTTCTTTAAGAACATCATGAGGATTTTCTACTAAACTCCAATCAATCTCTGAAATATGAATAAGACCCTCAATTCCTTCCCCGAAACGGATAAAGGCTCCAAAGTCAACAATACCGGTTACTTCTCCTTCCACCACACCTCCTTCTTTGTAGTTTCCTAAAGAGGTTTCTCTTGCTTCATTTTCTTTTCCTTTCTCGGAGAGAATAATTTTTTCTCCTTCTTTTGAGATATCAAGGATGCGGACACTCATTTCTTTTCCAATAAACTTTTGAAGCTCTTTTAGTACTTTTGAAGAGTCTCCTCCTTCAACGCGAGGATAATTTTCAGAAGAAAGTTGAGAAGATGGAATAAAAGAAGGGATACCAGATATTTTAACAAGAAGACCTCCTTTGTTTGCGCCTTCTATTTTCACAGTAATTAATTCTCCTTTTTCTTTTTGTTCTTCTAGTATATCCCAAGCCAGATCTTTTTTAGCTTGGATTCTTGAACACTCTACATAACCATCTTCAGAATCCAAAGAGATGATTTTAACCTTAACAACGTCTCCGTCATTTAAGTCTTTCAATTCATCTTTTGTGACTTGGAATTCTTGACCGTAAATTATTCCTGTCCCAAAAGGACCAAGATCAATAAAAGCAGTTGCACGGCCTTTCCCTGCTATTTTCCCTTCGACAATTTCTCCTTCCTTAGGAATGTCGAGTAAGTTTTTTTCTTTTAGTTGTTGTTTCATAGCTTCCTCATTTTACACATTTTCTTGATTTTTTCAAGAGGGGTGGTAAAATCAATGTGTTATGAATATTACATGGTACGGACAATCATGTTTTCGTGTTATCCTACAAGGACAAAAAAAGGCGAAACAATGGACTTCACTTGTTATTGATCCTTTTGACGAAGACACAGGACTAAAGCTACCCAAACTTGATGCGGAGATTCTTTTGATTACTCACGATCACAAAGATCACAATAATCAGAAAATAGTAACCAAGGAAACTTTTGTTATTGATTCTCCAGGAGAATACGAATTAAGAGATATATTTATTCAGGGAATATCTTCTTTCCACGACAATGAAAAAGGAAAAGAAAGAGGATTGAATACTATATATACAATTGAAGCGGAAGAGATAAAGATTTGTCACATGGGAGACTTTGGACAAGAAGAGCTTACAGATGAACAGTTGCGTGAAATTGGAGAAGTTGATGTTCTAATGATTCCGGTAGGAGGCGTTTACACAATAGATGCAAAGGAAGCAACAAAAATTATTTCTCAAATTGAGCCAAGAATAGTTATTCCGATGCATTATAAAATGCCAGGGCTTAAGGTAAAACTTGACGAATTAAACTCTTTTTTGAAAGCAATTGGAGATAAAGGAGCCACCGCAGAAGAAAAGATTACAATTCAAAAGAAAAATCTTCCGGTTGGAGAAATGAAAATTATTCCACTTAAAGCTCAGTCAAAAAATAGTGCAAAATGAAAGAGTTTTCAAAAAAACATTCCCGAAGATTATTAATTATTGGAGGTGTAATTTTGGGAATTTTCTTTTTTATTTTTCAAATAAGTGAAACAAAGAAAAGAATAAACAGTGAAGGATTTATTTTTTTCCCGGCGGAAAAGATAGAAAATATTATCCAAGAGAGAGGAGGAAAAAAAGAAATCATATACAAGATATACAACGAGAAAAAAGATGAAATTAACGAAAATCTTACAATCGAAACAGAATTAATTGAAGAATTACAAAAAGAAATAAATAACGAAGAAAATGGCGCAGAAAAAGAATAAAGAAAAAAAAGAATTAGGAGGTGATATCGGATATGTAAGGCCAAAAAGTATTGTTCAGGAAATGCAGGAATCTTACATTGATTATGCAATGTCAGTTATTGTTGGAAGAGCTCTCCCAGACGTACGTGATGGGTTAAAGCCTGTTCATCGAAGAATTCTTTATACAATGAGAGAAGATGGAGTTACTCATAGTGCAAAATATAGAAAATCAGCAAGCGTTGTTGGTACAACACTAGCAAGATATCACCCTCATGGTGATTCGGCGGTTTACAACTCAATGGTTTTGATGGCACAGGATTTTGCAATGCGTTATCCCCTTGTTCAAGGACAAGGAAACTTTGGTTCTGTTGATGGGGATCCTCCTTCAGCAATGCGTTATTCAGAGGCACGACTTTCAAAAATAGGAGAAATGATGCTTCAAGACATCCAAAAAGAAACAGTAAATTTTATTGCTAATTATGATGGAACAAGGAAAGAACCAACTGTATTGCCCTCTCCTGTCCCTCAGCTTCTTTTAAACGGATCTTTAGGAATTGCCGTTGGCATGGCAACAAACATTCCCCCACATAACCTGGGTGAAATAGTTGATGCTACAGTTTATCTTATTGATAACCCAAAAGCAGACACAGAAGATTTATTTCAATTTGTGAAAGGGCCTGATTTTCCTACAGGAGGAGAAATATACAATAAAGAAGAGATAGTCGCTGCATATTCTCAAGGAAAAGGATCAATAGTGATTCGAGGTAAGGCGGGTGTGGTTGAAGAAAACGGTAAATCACAAATTATTATTACTGAAATTCCTTACAGGGTTCGCAAGGCAAAACTTGTAGAAGATTTTGCAAAGATGGTACAGAAGAAAAAATTGGAAGGGATTAGAGATATCCGCGATGAATCAGATAGAGAAGGAATGCGCATTGTTTTAGATTTAAAGGCAGGAGCTTATCCTGGAAAAATCCTTAACAGGCTTTACACATTTTCTTCACTACAAGAAACTTTTCATATTAATATGATTGCTCTTGTTGATGGTATTCAACCTCGAATAATGGGCCTTGTTGAAATACTACAATACTATATTGAACATCGTAGAGAAGTTATAACTCGAAGAATAAAATTTGATTTAACAAAGGCAGAAGAAAGAGCACACATACTAGAAGGACTTCATAAAGCGCTTGAACACATTGACGAGATTATTAAAACAATTAAAAAATCAGAAAGCAAAGATGATGCCAAGCTGAATCTTATAAAAAAGTTTAAATTTACAGAGATTCAAGCAATAGCAATTCTAGAAATGAAGCTTCATAAGTTAGCTAGACTTGAAAGAGAAGAGATTGAGAACGAGCTGAAAGAGAAGATGAAAATAATGAAGGAACTTACAGCAATATTAAAAAGTAAGAAGAAAATTGAAGAAGTTATGAAGAAAGAGCTCTCGGAGATGAAAGAACTCTTTAACGATAAAAGAAAAACCAGAGTTTATGATGAAGGACTAAAGAAAACGGATGATTTAGATCTTATTCCACAAGAATCAACAATAGTTACTATAACTCAAGGAGGTTATATTAAAAGAGTTAATCCTTCAACTTATAAAGCTCAGCAAAGAGGAGGAAAAGGAATGCTCGGTATGAAAACAGGGCAAGACGATGTTGTTGATCATTTTATTGAAGCAATGACTCATGACTTTCTCTTATTTTTCACCGATACTGGAAAAGTTTTCCGCGTACCTGTTTATCAGGTTCCTGAAGGGGCGAGAGCGGCAAGAGGGAGAGGATTAATGAATTTTTTAGAGATTTCGTCGAGTGAAAAAGTTTTGGCTGTTATTCCTCTTGAGCAACAAGAATCCAAAGAAGATAAAAACTTAGTGGTTGTAACAAAAAAGGGTATTATTAAGAAGACTCCATTAAAAGAATTTAGTAATATTCGCAGATCAGGACTTATTGCAATTACCCTTAAAAAAGGAGATGAGGTTTGTCGTGTAAGAAAGACTTCTGGAAAAGACGAGGTAACAATTGCTACGAGAGAAGGACAGATGATTCGTTTTAATGAAAAGGATGTTCGAGCAATGGGTAGACAAGCAGGGGGAGTAAAGGGAATGTCCCTAAGAAAAGGAGATGAAGTTGCTGACGCAGCAATTATTAATAAAGAAGATGTTGCTAAGGTGTATCTTTTACTTTTAACTGAAAACGGATATGGGAAGAGAATAAAAGTGAAAAGCTATCGTTCGCAAAAAAGAGGAGGAGTCGGAGTGAAGACTGTAAAAAACACCGAAAAAGTAGGAAAAATTATTTCCTTAAGAATGATCTTAGACGAAAAAGATCTTATTGCGATATCAAGAAAAGGAAAAGTTATTAGAGTAGAACTTAAAAATGTTTCAGAACAGTCGAGGGTAACACAAGGAGTGAGATTGATGAAATTAGACAAAGGAGATAGTCTTGCATCAATAATTTGTATATAAAATGAGTGATTTTTTGAACCCACAAAAAGTTATTAACGAAATAAATCTTCCGGAAGAAGCAAGTATCGCTGATTTCGGATGTGGTTCTGGCGGGTGGGTAATTCCTCTTGCAAAAAAAATAAAAGATGGAAAAATATATGCATTAGATGTGCTGAAGGAAGCCCTTTCAGCATTAAAAGGAAAAGCAGAGATGGAAAAGGTTTATAATATTAGAACTGTACAGTGTGATGTGGAAAGAGGAACAGACCTCCAAAAAGGAGCACTAGATTTAGTAATTATGTCTAACTTGCTTTTCCAGGTAGATGACAAAGAAGCAGTCATTGAAGAAGGAAAAAGAGTTTTAAGGAGAGGCGGGAAATTGCTTATTGTTGACTGGATAGTTAAGGAAGATGATGCTGAGAAAAAAATTGATGAGAAAATAAAAAATAAAGGTTTTAAGTTTGTTAAAAAAATTGAAGCTGGATCACAGCATTTTGCAATTCTTTATGAAAAAGAATAAAGGGAAATTAGTCTTTATTTTTTTTCTAATTATTCCTTGTTGTGTCGCCGCGATAGATATAGTTAACCCAATTCCTTGTGATGATATTCCGTGTTTACTAAATTTAGTAGTTAGCTTTATTAGAAATGTTGCGCTGATGATTGCCCCAATCATTTTTATAATCGCAGGACTTATGCATTACTTTTTAGCAATTAATAATATGAAAAAATACAAAATATTAATTTTATTAGTTCTTTTATTTCCTCTCTTTGTTTTTGCACAAGTTACTATACCAAATCCTATCGGTTATAACTCAGTGGGAGAATTAATTCACGGAGTCGTAAACTTTATTAGAAATGTTGCGCTGATGATTGCCCCAATCATTTTTATAATCGCAGGACTTATGTATTACTTTGCAGGAGGTAGTCCTGAGAAGGTGAAAAAAGCAACAGATCTTATTAAATACGCAATAATTGGCCTTGTAATAATTTTAATCGCTAATGGAATTACAGCGGTGATTAAAGATATTATGGGGGTTAGTAATTAAAATAATATTCATAATAATATGAAAAAATACAAAATATTAATTTTATTAGTTCTTTTACTCCCTCTCTTTGTTTTTGCACAAGACAGCTTAGTGAATTCAGGAGATGATGTTTTAAAAATTATTGGGAATATAACGACTTGGCTCTGGAGACTTTTTATGATTATCACCGTCTTGGTTTTTATGTATATAGGATTTACTTATCTTACTGCATCAGGTAATCCAAAAAAAATTGAGCAAGCCAATAACATGATTAAATACGGAATAATTGGGGTTGTAGTAGCACTTCTTTCGGGAGGAATGATTAAGTTAATTGAAAGTTTTTTACAAACATAATTATTGACCAAAAAAATAATTTCATTATTATAAAATAAAGGAGAAAAAGGTCGCTAAAAAATAAAAATGAAAAAAATGAAAAAAATAATTTTTGGATTACTTGTTAGCATTGCTCTTCTTCCCGTTGTATCTGTTATTGCTCAAGGACCTCCACCAATCATAACTCACCCACAACAAGTAGTTGGTCTTCTGAGCAGCATTCTTGGCTTTGTATGGACAATTATGGGTATTGTTGTTGTCTTGATGCTCCTTTACGCTGGTTTTAAGTTTGTTACTGCGGCAGGTGCCAACGAGGCAATAAAAGAAGCAAAAGACATGGTAAAATATTCTCTTATTGGAATAGTGGTGATGCTTTTATCTGGAGGTATAATGGCACTTATTGAAAACTTCTTAAAAGGAGCTTAAATATTTTTATCTATAAAAATAAAACACCCGAGGATTTTATCCTAAGGTGTTTTATTGTATAATGGAGAAATGCCCTCGTGGCGGAACTGGTATACGCGCACGGCTTAGGACCGTGTCCCGCAAGGGGTGGAGGTTCAAGTCCTCTCGAGGGCACAAAAAAAGAGGATTTTTCTTCTTTTTTTTATATATCTATTTTTCTTCTTCTTTCTCGTTCTATTTTAGGGATTTCTATTGTTAGAACTCCTTCTTCAATACTAGCCTCAATGTGCGATGGATCAGTTTCCTCGGGAAGGATTAGCTCTCTTTTAAAATCGCCATAAAAACACTCTTTGGTGTAGAATTCTTGTATTTCTTTTTTCTGAGGACGTTCTCTTTTCCCCTTAATAATTACAACATCGTTTTCTGTAATTATCTCCAAATCATCTTTTTTTACTCCTGATATTGGAGCTTGAATGACAATGTATTTTTCCGTTGAGTAAACATCTACCGCAAGTTCCCCGCACTTTTTTGACCAATTTTTTTCTTTTACAGGAGTATTAGTAGAAATATCCTTTTTTTCTTCTTCAATTGGTTCTGTTTCCCAAGTTTTTTCTTTTTTCATAAGTTCGTTTTTTTTAAATTAGCACCTTTTAAAACAAAAAACAAGAATTATTTTAAAAGAGAAACGCTTTTTAATTTTTTTACTTTTTTAATAACAAAAGAAAGTGTTGCCAAAAGAAGCAAAAAGAAAACGAGGAAAAAGATAAGAAAATATCCTTCCTCTATTCTCTCTGCAATTATATTGTAGATACCATGAAGGAAAGAGACAACCAGAAGACCGAGAAAAATAATATATTTTTTATTTAACCTATATGCGTAAGCTAAAAATCCTCCCATTATTCCAGAGACCAATGTGTGAAGAAGTGTCCCACTAACAAAACGCAAAAAAGAAACTTTTACTACGCCCAAAACATCAATATTCAGTGAAGATAAAATGATAAAATTTTCTAACGCCGCAAAGCCAAGACCAGCGGTTATCATATAGACAATAAAGTCTATGGGTTCATCAACCTCCTTATCACCTTTTATTGAGAAAGAAAATGCGAGATATTTTAAAAATTCTTCAGAAAAGGCAATTAAGATAAATCTATAAAAGAAGATAACAAAAAGAAGAGAGAGGGATAAACTTTCTACATAAGAAAAGAAGAGAGGGGTTATTTTTGTTTGGAATAGATATCCTACCCCGGCAGAAAGAGCGCCGAAAAGAAAAACATAAAGAATAAGTTTTTTGGGTTCAGGATGAGTATCTTTTCTAAGATAATAAAGAAGCCAGATAGTACTGGGAAGAAGAGCAAAGACAATAAGGGGGAAATAGTTCATATTATTATTCTGGCCAGTTCTCTATAACAAGAAGTGTTTTTTCTTCTTTAGGGAGCAATGACCATATTTTCTCAGTTATAAAAGGCATAAAAGGATGAAGAAGCTTAAGTTGTTCTTTAAGTTGGAAGTAAAGGGTTTGTATCGCGGAGAGTTTTTCTTCTTCGCTCCCCTCATTAATAATTTTTTTATTTTCTTCAATTGTTATATCTGCAAAAGTGTGCCAGAAGTAATGATATATCTGTTCTGCTGCTAAGTAGAGGCGAAACTCTTCGATATCTTTAGTTACTTTTTTAATGTGTTTTTCAAAACCCTTATTTTTAAGTAGATCTTTTTTTGAAAAAGGAATTTTGTTAGAAACTATATCTTGAAGTTTTTTTTGATCTTCTGGAAGAATAGAAAAAACAAAACGTGATGCATTCCATATCTTGTTTGCAAAGTGTTTTTGAGCTTTTATCTTATCCTCAGACATTTTAATATCATTTCCTGGAGAAGATCCGATAATTAAAGACATTCTTAGAGCATCCGTTCCGTACTTTTCTGCAACATCTAATGGATTAATACTGTTTCCTAGAGACTTACTCATTTTCTTTCCCTTTTCATCTCGCACAAGACCATGTAAATAAATATTTTGAAAAGGGATATCACCAATAAGGACCGTGGTCATTAAGATCATTCTAGCTACCCAGAAAAAAATAATATCATAGCCTGTTTCTAGGACGGTTGTTGGGTGATAGTTTTTAAAGTCAGAAGTTTCTTCTGGCCATCCTAGCGTAGAAAAAGTCCACAAAGCAGAAGAGAACCAAGTATCTAGTGTGTCTTTGTCTTGTTCCCAACCAGATGGAGGGTTTTTTCCGATATAAATCTCTTTCTTGTTATAATAGACGGGAACACGGTGGCCAAACCATATCTGCCTGCTAATACACCAGTCTCTTAAGTTATCAATCCAGTTAAAATATGTTTTTTCAAAGCGACTTGGAACGATTTTAATGTGTTTTTCTCTAACAGAGAGCTGCATTAATTTTTTTAAAGTTGTTTTTTCTCCTTTTTTTACAAAAGGAAGGGATGTGTGGGGAAAGAGAAATTCTTTATTTACATCCACAAACCATTGCATCTTTGGAAGAGGCTCGATAACTCCGTTTGTTCTTTCTGCTTTTGCGATATTTTGAGCGATTTTTTCCTCTTTAATTAAAAGATTTTTTTCTTTTAGTTTTTGGACAATTTCTTCTCTCGCGTCTTTGACTTTCATGCCTGAAAAAGAAGAATTTTCAAGCTCTATCTTTGCATACTCGTTGATTACCTGTTTGGACTTTAAATTGTGTCGAACCGAAATGTCCCAATCTGTAAAACTGTGAGCAGGAGTAACACCAACAGCCCCTGTTCCAAATTTTGGGTCAATGCCTGCATCTCCAACAACTTTTATGAAAAGTTTTTCCCCTAAAAAATCTACTTCAAAGTTTTTATCAATATATTTTTTATAACGTTTGTCGTGTGGGTTTACAGCAACGGCGGTATCTCCTAATTTTGTCTCTGGTCTTGTTGTTGCGATAGGTATCGGAAAGTCTTTTTCATAATAAAAAGTATAAAGAGTTCCTTCGTTTTCCTCATAGACAACTTCGTCATCAGAAACAGTTGTTTGTCCCTTGGGATCCCAATTAATAATTCTTATTCCTTGATAAATAAGACCCAAATCATGGAGAGTTTTAAAGGCGGTAACCACCGCTGTATTTCTTTTTTCGTCAAGAGTATAAGCTTCCCTACTCCAGTCAACCGAAGCTCCTAGCTTTTTTACTTGGCCGATGATTGTATTTTTACTTTCTTCTGCAAAAGTGTAGACGTGCTTTAAAAACTCTTCTCTTCCTATGTCATGACGAGATTTATTTTTTTCTTTTAAAATGATTTTTTCCACTTTTGACTGAGTAGCAATTGCGGCGTGATCAGTACCTGGAAGCCAAAGAGTGCGATATCCCTTCATTCTGTAAAAGCGAACAAGGATGTCTTCAGTTGTTATGCCTAGGGCATGACCGAGATGTAAAACCCCTGTCACGTTAGGAGGGGGCAAGACTATTGAAAAATGTGGGGAACTATCAGAGGTTTTACCTTTTTTTATACAAGTATCGGGATTGAAGATGTCTTCTTTCTCCCACAAAGAGTAAGTCTCTTTTTCCGTACTGTTTGGATCGTAGTTTTTAGGAATATTCATAACTCTTCTATTTTATCACAAATTTTTAGATTAGGGTTTGTTTTTACTTTTTTCTCTCTTCTTTTTTCAAGGATAGCAGCCGCACCTATCATCTTTGCATTGTCCGTGGAAAAAGAAGAAGCAGGGAGGAGAAATTCTGTTTCTTTAAATTTTTCTTTGAGCATTTCTGTTTTTTCTTGAAGAAGCTTGTTTGCGGTTACTCCTCCTCCCAAAATAACGGTTTTTGCACAATAATCATTTATTGCTTTTTCTAGCTTAAAAACCAAAACATCAGTTATTGCTTCTTCTATTTCTTTAGCCATTTCGTCGACATATTTTTTTTCTTTTTGTACTTTTTTGTCACGAGCTAAAAAATCATAAAGAACCGCCGTTTTTAATCCTGAAAAGCTAAAGTCATAATTTTTAGAATGTTTCATTGGTCTTGGCAATTTAATGTCAAACTTTGGTTTTCGATTTTCAGTTCTCCATTTAAAACCCTTCTTCGCTATCTCTGGGCCACCGGGATAAGGAAGGCCAAGAATGCGTGCTGTTTTATCAAAACATTCTCCTGCAGCGTCGTCTCTTGTTTTTCCGATAATCTCATAGGTGTAAAGTGATTTCATTAGAATAATTTCGGTGTGTCCGCCGCTTACAACAAGAGCGATGGCTGGAAAGTTTATTTTTTCTTTTTCAAATAAAAAGAACAAGATATGTGCTTTAATATGATTTATTGGAATAATGGGGACGTCCAAATAAAGAGAAAGAGCATGGGCAAAATTTACTCCTACCCAGAGACAAGGATCAAGTCCTGGTCCGACGGTAACCGCAACCGCATCAATTTTTTTTTGAACTTTATTATTTTTAAAAAATTTCTTTGTTTCTTCTAAAAGATGAGGCTCTCTTTGAAGGATGGTTTCTATCTCTTTTTTATAGGGAGTATTTCCTTTTTCTATAAAATGAGCGGTTTTAAGAACTTTTTTTAAACAAGGGATAAGATTTTTTTGATGCTCTCTTTTAGCTTCTGAAGGATAAACTCCGCCCCATTTTTTATGAACATCTTCTTGTGAGGAAACAGTATCGGCAAGAACCTTTAATTTTTTATTCTTTTCTTCTATTAGGGCGATACCGCTATCATCGCATGAGGTTTCAATAGTTAAGATAATCATTTGATTTTTTTTGTTTTTTATATTAGAATGTCTTTCACAAACATGGCCCCGTCGTCTAGCCTGGCCTAGGACGCCAGGTTTTCATCCTGGTAACACGGGTTCGAATCCCGTCGGGGTCACCACTAAGAGGCATTTTAATGTCTCTTTTTTATTCAAGATGAAATTTTTCTTTTAAAGTTGCTACTCTTTTTTTTAGGACAGGATAGTTTTTTAGTACTGGGTCTTTTGCAAGAAGGTCTCTTGCCGCTTCTCTTGTTTCTTCTATTAAAACAATATCTTTAAGAGCGTTCATTGTAAAGTCCGCCATACCCCATTGACGTTTTCCCAAGAAGTCTCCTGGTCCACGAATCTCTAGGTCTTTTTCCGCGAGTTCGAAACCATCTTTTGATGTCAAAAGTGCTTCTAACCTTTTCTTTGTTTTTTCATTCCTTGAATTTGTGAACAGAAAGCAATAAGACTGAAACTCGCTTCTACCAACTCTTCCGCGAAACTGATGAAGCTGAGAAAGCCCGAACATTTCCGCTCCTTCGATAACCATCACTGAGGCGTTTTTAATATCAATTCCGACTTCTATTACTGACGTAGAAACAAGAATGTCTGTTTTTTTATTCCTAAAATCTTTCATTATTTTTTCTTTTTCTGAAGATTTCATTTTTCCATGAAGTATCCCTATCTTAAATTCTGGGAAGATCTCTTTTTCTAGTCTTTCTTTCTCTTCTTCCACTGATTTTAGATCGGACCAAGCGGTCTTTTTCTCGCTTTTCGATTCTTCTATTTTTGGGCAGATAAAAAACACTTGGCGACCAGATAGAATTTCTTTTTTAATGAAGTTATAAGCGTCGTTTCTTTTTTTAGGAGAAATAAGTTTAGTTATAATCTTTTTTCTTTCTTTCGGCATTTCCTTAATGATTGAAAGGTTTAGGTCTCCGTAGAGAGTAAGCGCAAGTGTACGAGGGATTGGGGTTGCGGTCATCGAGAGAAGATGAGGAATCCCAGAATCTTTTTTAAGGCAAAGTTTAGCGCGTTGTTCTACTCCAAAACGGTGTTGTTCATCTAAGACAACGAGCGCAAGACTTTTGAACTTTACTTTATCTTGAATTAAAGAGTGTGTACCCACAAGTAAATCAACAGTGCCGTTTTTTGCTTTTTCGATAAGCTTTTCCTTTGATATCTCCAGGGTATCTCCTTTTAATTTTTTTGAACGAAGCTTATCTTTCTTTCCGGTTAATAGGCCGATATCAATCTTAAAGCGCCAAAGTAATTTTGCAATCTCGTCAAAGTGTTGTTTAGCTAAAACCTCTGTTGGGGCCATCAACGCCGCTTGGTGGCCGGCCTTTATAACAGCAAGAGAAGCAATAACCGCAACAATTGTTTTGCCTGAGCCAGCATCACCTTCGAGCAAACGATTCATGGGGATGTTTTTCTCGAGATCTTTCAGTATTTGCCAGGATGCTTTTTTTTGCCCGTCAGTTAATGTAAAAGGAAGATTAGAAACTAAATCTTGTATTTTTTCTATATCAACAGGAATGGCGACACTTTTCTTTTCAAGAAGAGATAGTTTTTGTTTTAAAACAAAAAGTTGTAATAGAAACAATCTTTCAAAAGAGAATCTTCTTTGGGCTTTGCTTGCAGAAGAGAGAGAAACAGGAAAATGAATTTCTTTTAATGCATCATATAGTGAGTAGAGGGTGTTTTCTTTTATTATTTCTTTTGGCAGAGTCTCTGTAACTTTTATTTTTTGAAGAGCAGACTTTACAATATGACGAAACCATTTTGAAGAAACCCCCTCGGTTTCTGGATAAACAGGCATTATTTTCAATGAAAAATCTTCTTTTATCTTTTCATAAAAAGGATTAACAAACTGCAGGCTTCCGGAAAAATAATCTGCGTTTCCTGAGACAAGAATTTTTTCTCCTTCTTTAAAGTTTTTTACAAGATACGGTTGGTTAAACCAGATAATTCCTATTTCGCCGGTAGAGTCTTTAATAAATGCTTGTGTGTAAGTGAATTTCCGGAGGTTAGTTTTACCGGAAGAGATGCTTTCTATTTCTCCTATAACCGTATGTTTTCCTTTTCTACTAATAGAAGAAATAGAAGACTTCTTTGATAAATCTTCATACCGCAGAGGGAAGTGAAAGAGAAGATTGCCAACGGTTTTGATTTTTAATTTTCCTAGTTTTTCTTTGTATGCCGGACCGATATAAGGAAGACTAGAAATTGGAGTTGAGAAGTTCATAGAATATTTTTTTTATTCTAACATTTTCAAAAGAAAACAAAATGTTGCAGATTACTAAATGATTATGTTATTCTTAATTTTATGATCAGGAAGCTTAGGAAAATATTTCTTGATATTTTCTTCCCAAGGTTTTGTTTCAGTTGTAAAAGTGAAGGAAAATACTTGTGTGAAAAATGTACTCTCTTTATATCTGAAGCAAGTTTTGTTTGCCCCCCTTGCAACAAGACGGTATTTTTCGGAGAAAAACATAGGGAATGCGAAGGATATATAGACGGACTTATTAGTTTTTGGGAATATGAAGGGGTTGTAAAAGAAATGATTTCTAGAGGGAAAAAGGAATCGTTGATTGATGTTTTTGAAGAATTATTAGAATACGGTTTTTTGTCTGTTGATAGTAATGTGAAAAAGTTTTCAAGGTTTTTTCATTTTTTGTTTAACGAAGAAACGGTAATCTCTTATGTTCCAATTCACAGAGATAAAGAGTTGAAGAGAGGATTTGATTCAGCAAAAGAAATTGCCAAAAAGATAGCAAGAGCAACAAAAAAAGAAGTTGTTTGTTATTTAAAAAGAAACGTTAATACAAAATCTCAGAAGGATTTAAAGAAAAGAGAAAGAATTCTAAACATAGAAAATGCTTTTTCTTTTGTTGCTCAAAAAGAGATAAAAAATGTTGTGCTTGTGAATGATTTTTGGGAAAGTGGATCCACAGCAAAAGAAGCGGCAAGAGTTTTAAAAAAAAATGGAGTAAAAAGAGTCTGGGTTTTTGTATTAGCAAAAACTCCGTAAAATGTGTCCCCGTGAGGACTCGAACCTCGATCTCAACCTCCGCAAGGTTGCATTTTATCCATTAAACTACGGGGACTTTTTTTGGTGGCGGAGGGGGTGAGATTCGAACTCACAAGTCCTTGCGGACGCCTGTTTTCAAGACAGGTGGAATGCCGTTATCCGACCCCTCCATTTATATTGGCGGAGGAGGTGGGATTCGAACCCACGTGGGTTATTAACCCTGCACATTAGCAGTGTGCCGCAATAGGCCAACTATGCGACTCCTCCGTATATAAGTGGTTGCTATTATAATCTAAAAACCAAACTTTTTCAACAAAGCATTTAGACAAATTTTTTAAAAATGATATTATTAGAAAATATCAAAACAATAATAAGATTATGGGTTTTTTTGAAAAAATTTTAGGGAATAATATCGAAAAAGACAATTCATCTGTTTCAGATGTGGAACCGATTGAAGAATCCAACGGTTTTTTATTAAGGGCAGAAGAAGATATTGAGAAAATAGTTGAATTGCCTCTTGTTGAAGCATGCAAAGAGCTTTATAAAAAAAATATTAAGACGATTTCAAGTTCGGCAAACAGGAAAGACGTAGAGGGAGCCTTTGCCAGGGAAAAAGAACCTATCGCGTATATTGAGATAGAAAAAGAAAGTCTCTCTGAAAAAAATTTAGAAATTCTAGGAAAAATAAAGAAAGACCCAAAATTTGATTATCTTAAGATTGAAGGTCTTAAAGATACAAATGAAAGAACAATTATGATTTGTATTTTATTAAATAAAACAGGGTTTTCTACTGAGGATATTGTAAGGGCGGCAAAAACTTTTACCAGCGAATTAGAAAAGCAGGAACCTCTTTGGATTATAAAGAGTCATATTTATAAAATTGAAGACTTAGAGAGGAAATATGGCTATAAAGAAAAAACAAACCCAGAAGATTGGATAGAAGAAGGGTATTATCATGACCCTGAGAGTGATTCTTTTTTTGAAAGTGAAGATCATTTCAAAAAGTACAAAAAATATTTATAAAAATCATTGCAATATTATAGAAATTGTTTATCATTAAAATGATAAATATTATATGGTGAATTTTCCATTTTTTTCAAAATCTTCCGATAACAGCTCTTTAGGGATTGATGTCGGAACATCTTCTCTAAAGGTAGTAGAATTATCAGGAGGGAAAGAAATAACCCTAGAAAACTATGGAGAAGTTTTTATGCGTGATTTTTTAGGGCAAGGACCGGTAAAAGGCGCCGAAGGATCTTTGGTTTATTCCAGCAAAGAGATTGCTGAGGCAATAAAATACCTTTTATCAGAGACCGGAATTAAAACCAAAAGAGTATATTTTTCAATTCCTGATTTTGTTAGTTTTTTTACTTCTTTTACGGTTCCTCCGATGGAAAAAGAAGAGATTAATTCTGCAATAGAGTTTCATTCAAAGCAGTACATTCCTCTTCCTATTTCTGAGGTTGCTCTTGATTGGTTTCTAGAAGAAGGAGATGGAAAAGAAAAAGTAAAAGTTAATTTGATTGCGGTACCAAACGAAATTATTGATCAATATCGTGAGATAGCACGTCTTGCTCAGATAGAAATTATTTCCCTTGAGGGAGAAATGTTTGCACTAGTAAGAGCTTTGGTTCGTGATGTAGAAAAACCAACAGCAATTATCGATATTGGAGAACAAAGTACTTTATTGACCGTTGCTGAAAAGGGAACACTCAAAACAACTCATAGTCTAGAGATTGCAGGAAATATGCTTGTAAAACAAGTTGCAAAGTATGCTGAAATAGAATACACTTCAGCAAGAGAAGTGGTAATGAATTATGGCATTGAAGAGGAAACTGTAAAGAAAGCAGTATCTTCTCCGCTTACTTCTCTTTTTTCTGAAGTTTCTCGAGTAATAGATGCTTTTGAAAAGAAAGAAGGAACTGTAATCGAAGAAGTAATTATTGCTGGAGGTTTTTCTCTGCTTCCGGGGGTAGTAGAGTTTGCAGAGGAGGCATTAGACAAAAAAGTTATCAGGAAAAGTTGTTTTAAAGGAATTGTTTATCCAGAAATATTAGAAGAAGAGTTAGCAAGAATAAGCAATTCGCACTCTATCGCTTTTGGAGTGGCGTTAAATGGAATAATCAAAGAAGAGAAATAAAATGGCTATCCAAGTAACAGAAAAAAAGAAAGAAACAAAATATCCTAAAGGGATAGATGTTCTTTTTCAGTTTTCAGTATTATTCTTTATTCTTGTAGGCTTAGCATACTTTTTTACAATATATTTAAATGTAAAAGCGGAAGAGTTAAAGGGTGGAATAGAACAAAGAATTGAAGAAAAGGAGGCAGAAATTCCGGAAAAAGAAGAACTTGAGAGAACCGTTCACCGTTATTTTCAACTCATTGAGGACTTTAAATTGATAATTGACAACAACAAGATAATATCTCCGTTTTTTCGTCCTTTTGAAGAGATGATTCATCCACGAGTAGTTATTTCAAATGTAAGTGTAAATTCATTCAGTAACGAAGGATTGATTTTTGGCGAAGGAGAAGATCTTATAGCGGTTGGGCAACAGTTTTTGGCTTTAAAAAATAATGAAAAAGTTTCAGATGTTAATTTAATAAGTATTGATATTTTAAACGAGGAAGAGGTTGTTAGATTTTCTTTTTCTTTAAAGTTTGATAAAGATTTATTTAAATTTTATTCGAATGATTAAGCTGCTAATCACAATAGTATTTATTGTAACTTCACTTATTGGAGGTCTTTATGTTGTTCATCCTAGTTACAAGAAGTATCAAAGACAAGTGAAAGAAAACGAAGCTTTATACGAAGAACTCGGGAATATAATGGTATATATTGAGGAACTGAAAGAAATTAAGATAAAAATTGGCGAAAAAGAAGAAGATCTCCAGAAAATACAAAGTGTTTTTCCAGAAGATCATGATGCCCCTTCATTTTTCTTATATCTTCAAGAAAAAATCAAAGAAAATAATCTAACCGCAGCCAGTAATTTAGGATCTTTCGGTGTTAATAATTATAAGTACAACAATGTGGAACACGGGAGAATAAAAGAAATTATTTTTGACTTAACTCTTTCTGGGAAGTATGAAGACGTGAAAAGATTTTTTAGAGAAACAGAAAAGCTTATGAGAATTATTACAATTAGCAATATAAATATAAATAGTGCATCTGTTTCAGGGAATCCTTTTTTCGAAGAAGGATTAAAAAGCGATGAAATAGTTAGTATAAACTTTTCTGCAAAAACTTATTCTTATTAAAAATGGCTTTAACCAATAAAGAAGATCAAGAAAAAAGAAGTGTTATTATCGCGGTGGTGGCGATTTCGTTAATCATCTTTCTTTTTCTCTGGAGATTTGTTTTTTCTCAAAACGAATATGAATATATGCCGACAGCAAAGATTATGGTTGTCCCAAAGATTGATTTTGATTATCTAAGTAGCGAAGAATTTAAATACTTCGAGGAATATAAACAAATAGATCCTTTAGAAGAAGATCTTATGGGTCGTGACAATCCTTTTTTTTCTTATTAAAGTAAGTTTAAGGATTTAATTTTTATGGATTTGATTGAAAAATTAATTGAAGGAGGGTTTCTCGATCAAAGAGAGGCAATTTTAATAGAAG
>CAZJEE010000003.1:0-19727 GCA_964544985.1 uncultured Candidatus Saccharibacteria bacterium | reverse complement strand
GAAAAATTAATTGAAGGAGGGTTTCTCGATCAAAGAGAGGCAATTTTAATAGAAGCAGAAGAAAAAAACAAATCAACAGAAGAAATACTTCTTTTAAAAAACATTATCACCGAAGAAGAACTCTTCAATTTAAAAAGCGAAGCCACAGGAACTCCCCTTAAAAAAGACGTAAAGCCAGAAAGTATTTCTAGGAAACTTTTGGAGTTAATCCCCGAAGACTCTGTTAACCACTATAAGATGATTGTTGTCGGAAAAACCGATGATGAAGTAGAGATAGGCATGGTCTATCCGGAGAATTTGAAAGCACAAGAGGCCCTGAAGTTTATCTTAAGAAGAGCAGGAATCTCTTACAAGATATATCTAATTTCCTTCAGTCTTTTTGAAGAGATTGCATTAAAATATACAGCCCCTACTAAAAAAACATCATCTCCTCTGATTGAAAAGTTAATTGAAGAAGAAATCTTTAAAAGAGAAGATGTCCTTTTAATAGAGAAAGAAGCAGAAGAAAGAAACAAATCAATAGAAGAAATACTTCTTTTAAAAAACATTATCACCGAAGAAGAACTCTTCAATCTAAAAAGCGAAGCCACAGGAACTCCCCTTAAAAAAGACGTAGATATCGATAATTTATCGGTTGAAGACTTAAACTTGATTCATGAAGACTCTGTTAACCACTATAAGATGATTGTTGTCGGAAAAACCGATGATGAAGTAGAGATAGGCATGGTCTATCCGGAGAATTTGAAAGCACAAGAGGCCCTGAAGTTTGTATCAAGACAAAACATTTTCTCTTATAAAATTTATCTGATATCTTTTACTCTTTTTGAGAAAGCAAAAAAAAGATACCATTCTTTAAACAAAGAAGTAGGAAGTATTTTAGTAGAAAAACTGGTAGAAAAAGAACTTTTAGAGAAGGAGCAAGCAGAATTTGTAGAAAGCGAAGCGGAAAAAAGAAATGTAACACGAGAAGATGTTATTTTAGCTGAAGGAATGGTAGGAGAAGAAGAACTCTTTAATCTAAAAAGCGAGATAGTTGGAATCCCCTTTAAAAAAGATTTTCAAAACGATGAAACCGATAAAGATCTTTTTAATCTTTTCCCTGGAGATGTAATAAATCATTACAAGATGGTTCCTTTGGGAAAGAGCGGAGAAAAGATAGAAATCGGCATGGTCTATCCAGAAAACTTAAGAGCTGAAGAAGCGCTAAGCCTGATTTTTGAAGATCAAAACTCTTATCAGATTTTTCTCATATCTCCTACGAGATTTAATGAGCTAGCAAAAAACGTTAAGAGTTTTAATAGAGAAAAAAGATCAACGCTTGCAGAAAGATTGGTTGCTGAAAACATCATAAGCGAGGAGAAAGCAAGAGAGATAGAAGCAGAAGTTGATAGTAGCGGGAAAACAACAGAAGAAGTATTGTTGGAAAAAAAATTAATAGATGAGGAAAAGTTGTTTGATTTAAAAAGTGAAATTCTAGACGTACCTTTTGTAAAAAACGTTGATATTAGAAATATTTCTGAGGACTTACTGAGAGTTATTCCCGAAGACTCTGTTAATTATTATAAAATGGTTCCGACCGGAAAAAATGGCGATGAGATAGAAATCGGCATGGTCTATCCAGAAAACTTAAGAGCTAAAGAAGCGTTAAAGTTTTTATCACGAAGGGATGGATTTTCCTATCAAATATCTCTTATTACATTAAGTGTTTTTGAGGAAATTTTAAAAGAATACAGAACACTTATCAAAGAGGTTGGAGAAGTGTTAGAAGATATAGACATTGATATTGATGAAGTGGATGAAACGCCGATTAATATGGACCAAGATGTTGGAAGGCTTGCTGAAGAGGCTCCTATTGTAAAAGTAGTGGCGGTTGTCTTAAGGAATGCCATTGAAGGAAGTGCTTCAGATATTCACATTGAACCTGGAAGAAAAAAGTTAAAGGTTCGATTTCGAGTCGATGGAATACTTTATTCTTCGCTATATCTACCAATGACAATTCATCTTGCTGTTATTGCAAGAATTAAAATATTAGCTGGTTTAAAAATTGATGAACAAAGATTGCCACAGGATGGAAGATTCTCCACCAAAAGAGGAGGGCAAAATATTGATTTTCGTGTTTCTACTTTTCCTACAACCCTTGGAGAAAAAGTTGTAATTAGGGTTTTAGATCCGAAAGAAGGACTAAAGACACTTGAAGAGTTAGGTATTATGGATAGGAACCTACAGATTTTAAAACAATCCTTTAAAAGACCTACGGGAATGACGCTTGTTACGGGACCGACTGGTTCTGGTAAATCAACTACCCTTTACTCTATCTTGGGTATTTTAAATCAAGAAAAAGTTAATATTGTAACTCTTGAAGACCCAGTGGAGTACTTTATAGGGGGCGTTAACCAATCACAGGTTCATCCTGAGATAGGATATGTTTTTGCCAAAGGACTGAGACAGATTTTGCGTCAGGACCCTGACATTATTATGGTTGGTGAAATTCGTGATGATGAAACCGCCGAACTGGCGATTCATGCTGCACTAACAGGACACATGGTACTATCTACCCTGCATACAAATAATGCGATAGGTGCTGTTCCACGTTTGATAGACATGGGAATCAAGCCTTTCCTTATTCCTCCGGCAATTAATACATTAATGTCTCAGAGACTTGTCAGAAAGCTTTGCGATAAATGTAAAGAACAGATAACACCGAGTGAGGAGATAAAGACATTGGTTATGAAAGAGATTGAAAATATTCCTGATTTTATTAGAAAAGACATTAAAATTCCTTCACCTTTTAAAATATATGTTGCAAAAGGATGTAAGGCTTGTTCTGAAGAAGGAATCACGGGAAGAATATCGATTAATGAGATTTTGAGAATGACACCAGAGCTTGGAGAAATAACAATGAAAAACCCGACAGAGAAAGAACTTCAAGCGGAAGCTAAAAAACAGGGAATGATTACCTTAAAACAAGACGGAATGTTAAAAGTTATTCAAGGATATACTACCATTGAAGAGGTATTGCGTGCTACTGAAGAAAAATAGTATAATGCATTATATAAAGAGGATAAAATATGGAAAAAGAAAAAAGTTATAAATTATTTTTAGAAGAACTATTACAGATTACTATTGATGAAGGTGCTTCCGATTTACACATTTCCGTTTCGCATCCACCGATTATTAGAATCAACGGAAAATTAATTGCGCTCACAAAGAAACCGTTGATAACTTCCCATGATGGAAGAGAGATAGCGATGGAAATGATGAACAATCAACAAAAAGAGAAGTTTTTAAGAAATTACGAGGTGGATTTTTCTTATAGCTATCGTGGACTTGCACGATTCAGAGTAAATGTCTTTTTCCAGAGAGGAGAAGTTTCTTGTGCCATGCGTCTTATTCCAGGGAGAGTACAATCCTTAGAAGAATTAGGAATGCCGACATCCCTTTACGATCTTTGTGAGTATGCTCAAGGATTTGTAATTATCACAGGACCGACAGGACACGGAAAATCAACAACGCTTGCTGCTCTTGTCAACAAGATAAATCAAGAGAAATTTAAGCATATTATTACTATTGAAGATCCGATAGAGTATGTTTTTAAAGAAGAAAGATCTCTTATTGATCAAAGAGAAATTCATCAGGATGCTCTTTCTTTTCCAAGAGCATTAAAGTCTATTTTCCGTCAGGATCCAGATGTTATTATGGTTGGTGAAATGCGTGATCCTGTTACAATTTCTACCGCGATTACCGCTGCGGAAACAGGACACCTTGTTTTTTCTACGTTGCATACTAATTCAGCAAGTCAAACAGTTCATCGTATTATAGATTCATTTGCATCGGAACAACAAAATCAGATTAGAGCACAACTTTCTTCAGCGTTGTTAGGGGTTATCTCACAACGTCTTATTCCTGGAATCAAAGGAGGACTCGTTGCGGCATGCGAGATTATGACCGCCAGTGCGGCTATTTCTAATCTTGTCCGAGAAAATAAAATTCACGAGATAGATCTTATTATTGAAACATCTTCTGAACAAGGTATGATTAGTCTAAATAAATCACTTTTCAATCTTATTAAAAAGAGAGAAATTTCTCTTAAAAGTGCTTTAACTTATTCAAGGAATCCCTCAGAGTTGAAGAGAATGGTAGGATAATTTTTCTTAGTATGCAATTTTACTACAAAGCAAGAGATAAAAATGGAGACATGCAGATGGGGGAAGTTGACGCATCTTCACGTGAGTCTGCGTTCCTTGTTGTACAAAGTTACGGTCTTTTTGTGATTTCTCTCGTCGAGAAAAAAACACCTTTTTACAAACAAGATTTTGCGATTTTTGATCGAGTTTCTCCAAAAGATGTGGTAATGATATCGAGACAACTTGCGGTTATGGTGGAGTCAAAGATACCGATTGTTGAATCGTTGCAAACTCTTTCAAGACAGATAGAAAAAGGACAACTCAAAGAGAAAATATTAACTATTGCCAACAAAATAGAAGGAGGAATACCTCTTTCAAAAGCCTTTGCAACTTATCCAGAAATTTTCTCAGAGTTTTATATTAACATGGTAAAGTCCGGAGAAGCTTCAGGAAAGCTCTCTGAGACTCTAACGTATCTCGCAGATCACCTCGAAAGAGAGTACGAATTTAAACAGAAACTAGTGGGAGCGATGTTTTACCCCCTGTTTATCATGATTATTTTTTTAGGAATAATGGTCTTTCTTTTTGTAGTAATTATGCCTGAGCTTACTTTGATACTTGTTGATTCAGGAGGAGAGATTCCTTTTGTTACACAAATAGTGATTGGTATTTCTGATTTTTTAGTTCAAAACGGATGGTTTGTTGTTTTAGGAGTATACTCGGTAATAGCTTTTGCTCTTAAATATTTTTCAACAAAACAAGGGAGAGACGTCTTGGATGAGTTTATTTTAAAAATTCCGGTATTTAAAGATTTCTTTTCCAAAGTTTATATAATTCGATTTGCAGAAAGTCTTTCCACTCTTATTACCGCAGGACTTCCTATTGTAAAATCATTGGAGATTACAGGAGATATCGTTCAGAACAAGGTTTATAAAGAAGCAATTTTAAAGGTTTCTGAAAGCGTGGAACAGGGAAAACAAATGAGTGATGGGATGAAAAAATATCCACATATCTTTTCACCGATGCTTCTTCAAATGGCAATTGTCGGAGAGCGTAGTGGAAGATTAGGGTCAACACTTATGAATGTGGTGAAGTTTTTCCGTGCAGAACTAGAAAGAACTCTTGAAAAGTACATCAGTATGATAGAACCTCTTCTAATTATTCTTTTAGGAGGAATGGTGGGGGGTCTTGTAGCTTCAGTTTTACTTCCGATTTATAATATTAGTATGAGCGTATCTTCTTAAAAACTATTGACTTTATCAAAGCAAAAAATTATACTTGAAAAATATAAAAGTTATTTATAGAAAGATTATAAAATAATGAAAAGGTCGAGTTTTAATTTATTTTTGAAAATATGTTACAAAAAATTAAAAACAACAAAAAGGGTTTTACGCTTATCGAATTGATGGTTGTTATTGCTATTATTGCAATTTTAGCAACAGTAGTTTTGGTTTCTTTACAAAGCGCTCGTGAAAGAGCACAAGACACCAACAGAACTGCGGCTGTAACACAGATAAGATCTCTTGCAGAGGTTTATTATTCAAAAGATCTTGATTATAGTGGTCTTGCAAGCCCAGCTCCTGAAGTATCAGAAATTTTATCACAATACTGCGGTGATAATGATGAAGTAACTCACCCAAATTGTATGGCTGTGGGTGGTCCATACACAAGGCTTGATGATCTCCTTGGCTTTTATTTGGATACTGGTAACGTTGGATATTGTGCAGAAATTGAACTTATGGAAATAGCCACAGGAACCGCTCATGCATTTTTCTGTGTGGACAATGATCTTAGGGCTGTTAAAAATGAATCTGGATCGAGATATTGTGATGCTGATAGCGTGAGTTGCGAAGAATAGATCTATTTAGGTTATTATGGATATCTGAACACTCTCTTTTAAAGAGAGTGTTTTGTTATTCAAAGAAGTTGGCTGTTGTAGTTTTTCTTCTTTGTTTTATACTTAGAGAGAAAAAAGACTATATTTTATGACTAAAAAGAAATATTTTAATCATTCTGGTTTTACACTTATTGAACTAATGTTAGTTATCGTAATTATAGTAATACTTGCTTCTTTTGTTGTGATTGTTATTGATAATGCTCGGAAAAAAACAAGAGACGCGATTATTATGAGTAGCTTAGAACAACTCCAAGCGATTGCAGAGACAGTTTATAATCCGAATGATGGATACAAAGAGTTTTATAATATGAGAGAAGCAAATCATCAGAAAATAGAAGAAATTCGAGAGAAGATAAAAGATATGGGAGGAGCAGGATTTAATTTTGAAATTAAATTCCCGGATGATATTTCTGGAGTGGTTGGGTTTTATGAGTACTGTGTTTGGGTTAAGCTTGCACAACAACCGAAGGATGGTCCAGCGAGAAATTTTTGCGTGGATTCTAGTGGGATAGCAAAAGTATTAGAATGGGAGCACGGTGTGACCGAATATAATTGTAGAGTAGATGAGCTTCCTTATAACTGTGACTACAGATAAATAGTGTTGCAACTAATTAAATATTCTTTATAATTAAATTATTATTAATAATTATTTAAAGTTATGAATAAAAAGGGATTTACGTTAATCGAAGTTTTAACGGTAATTATGATTATTGCTATTCTAGCTTCAATTGTTTTAGTTTCATTAGAAACAGCAAGAAATAGAACAAAAGATGTTACTATACAACACCAATTAGGACAACTTAGATCGCTAGCAGAAGCGTCTTATTCTCTTGAGAGAGGTTACGAGGATATTAGTTCTTCTTCTCATCCAGATAACCCAAAATATAATCTTGTTGCGGCTAAAATACTTGAAATGGAAGGATCTTTAGAGTGGGAACTTTCTGCTGATAATAAGGAATATTGTGCCCATTCGAACCTTATAAGGAATCCAGACGATGTTTTTTGTGTAGACTCTACGGGGAATGCGGTGATTATTGATCTTGCAGTTGCAGATTTGGATTGTGATGGGACAGCAGGTGTTTTTGTTTGTCAGGTGTTATCTTTATGCGCAGATTTGGGTGATCCTTGTACTGCCGGAGCTGATTGTTGTAGCGGAACATGTGGTCCACCAATGCCTAACCAAGTTTGTATCGAATAGCAATCGTATATTTCTTATTTTATCTTTTATATGTGATGGCTTTACTAATTTTTATATTCGGCGTTTCTCTCGGATCATTCTTAAATTGTATTTTATATCGTCTTTCTATTAACGAAAGGCCAAAAGGAAGGTCATATTGTCCAAAATGCAAGCATCAACTTTCTTATAAAGATTTGATTCCAGTATTTAGCTATATTTTTCTTTTAGGGAAGTGTAGATATTGTAAAAAAAGAATATCGTTAGAATATCCTTTAGTAGAGCTTCTAACGGGTTTCCTTTTTTTATCCACCTTCTTGTTTGTTGGGTTATCAGTTGAGCTGTTTTATCTTTTTATAGTTTTATTTTTTCTGATTCTTATTTTTGTCTATGATCTGAGATACTACATTATCCCTGATTTTGCCACATTTTCATTAGTTGGAGTATCTCTCATTTATCTTTTATATACCTCGTTTTTAGAAAAAAATATTTTCTTGCCGACGTACTCGCTTATATCTGCTTTTGTAGTTTTTCTTTTCTTTTTTGCTCTCTTTTATTTTACCAAAGGGAAAGGAATGGGATTCGGAGATGTAAAATTTGTTATTTTTATGGGGCTGTTTTTAGGCTTTCCCAATATATTGGTGGGTCTTTTTATCTCTTTCTCTTTAGGTGCTATAATAGGGATAGGACTGATTATTTTAAAAATGAAAAAAATGAAAAGTCAGATTCCTTTTGGGCCATTCTTGATAACAGGAACTTTGTTGGCTTATTTTTATGGAGAAAAAATTATAGATTTTTATTTAAATTATGCTTTCTAATAAGAAAAAAGATTATTTTCTTCTAGGATTTACCCTTGTTGAATTGATGGTTGTTCTTGTTATTATAGTGGCTTTAACAATTCTTGTTTTGTCTGGATATTCGGAAGGGAGACCACGACTCTCAATAGAGAGAACAACAGAATCTTTTGTCATGAATCTTTATCGCGCAAGAGATAAGGGTTTTTTCTCTTCTGCTCAGGACGACGGAGTATCTTTTGATGGGAAATATGGGATATTAATAAATCAGAATGAAGGGAATTATCTTCTCTTCTTTGAAGAAGGAGGAGTTCTAAGCACGATTGAAGAAATTAAGATGGAAGGACTATCAAAAATTTATGAGATAGAGACTCCTGACGGGATTGCAAATAGTGTGAAAATATCTTTTTTTTCTTGTTCTTCTGGGAAAAAAGTTTATTTTGATGACAACTTGTTATTATCAAGTAACTATATAGTTGTTACTTTTTCTGCGAAGGACGATGATGAAATAAAAAGGACTTTACAAATTAATTCTGCTGGAATAGTGGAAGTAATTTATTAAAATTATGGGAAAGAACAGAAAAGGATTAACAATTATTGAACTTCTTGTGACCATATCTATTCTTATTGCTGCGACTACAACAATAACAGTTCTTGGTAGTAGGGCTATTTCTCAAACAGGACTACTTTCTGCTAACATTCAAGCAACTTTTTTAGCCAAAGAAGCTATGGAGATACTGGAAGACTCCGTAATAAGAGATCAAATATGGATCATAGATGGAGAAAATTATTGGAATATTGATTATAGGGGGAATGTAGATAAGAAAGATAACGCAAATCAGTGCTATGAAAAACTAAGAATAAATGATGAAGGATTCTATGCGATTGGATCAGATCCTTGGACTGAAACTCACTTTTCTCGCTGTGTCAGAACAAAAGAAGAAAGTGATATACTAGAAGTAAAAGTTGAAGTTACCTTTGATTATCGTAACGATGAATATAACGTAATTCTTTATAGGGTTTTTTATGATTAAAAAAAGTGAAAATAAAAAATGTGCAGGGTTTACATTGACTGAAACATTGGTAGTAATAGTAGTTTTCAGTGGAGTTATGATGCTTTCTTTGGGGATTTTTTTAGGAAATATCAGAAATCAAAGATTTGCCCTCTATAATCAGAGACTTGTGACTGAAAGTAACTATGCCTTAAAAAGAATAGAAGAGAAGATAAGAGAAGGAGAAGATCTCACAGCTAGTAGTCTTAAAGATTATATTGAAGGAGATTTTACTTCTTCAGCCATAAGCGTGGTAGGGAATCCTCAGCTAGAAGTTAGTGTGAACGGAGAAAGAATTACTGTTTTTGTTGAGACAGAAATGAAAGTTGATGAAGAAAACAAGATTAGTCTTAAGCTTCAAACAACAGCCAAAAAAAGATAAAATTATGCAAAATATTTCTCAAAAAAAACAAAAGGGGTCAACTTTGTTGCTAGCGATGGTGATTATAAGCACAGTTCTTTTTGCTGGGATAGGGGTAGCAACCATTCTGTCACGTCAGATAAAAGAAATACCATCCATTAAAAGCGAAGCTGCTGCTTTTTATATCAGCGAAACATTAGCAGATATGATAAGAGAAAGTGGCATAGAAAATGCTAACTGTGAAAACCTGGATTTCGAAAACATGGAAGTGGAATGTTCTGCAGAAGAGATAGATGAAAAATACTATATAAAAATAAAAATTGATAATAATTACTACAAGTTTATAGCAGAAAAAAGTGACAATGGTAGCGGAGGAGGGGCAGATGTTGTGAAAATTTATTTTAAAAACCCGGAATGGGCCAATCCAAAAGTTCAATATAAGCTTGGGAACAGTACGAGAATCTATAAAAATGCGGAAATATCTTCTTATGATGGATGGGTAGTAGGTACTGCCGGAGTAGAAGAACTTAGTGGTAATCCATGGGTTTCTATAAGTATTTGTCCTGGAGAAGAAGATTTAAATTGTGAAGACAGCACAGATTGGAAAGAAATAGAAAAAATAAAAACTCCAATTTGTAGGTTTTCCTGTTCTGATTCTGAATTTGATTGTAATATTCCTTGTGTTGACCCTGATACGATTTCAGTCTATTTTAAAAAACCAATAGAATGGGGAGAGGTTATTACATCTACTTATCGGGTTTATTCTGATTATATAAATAAAATAATGAATGAATCTTTATATACTGGATGGATAGAGTCTGATATTAATTTAAATGGAATTGTCGATAAAAGCTATCGATGGACGCAAATATATTTCTGTGAAGGAGAAAAAGGTGAAGGAGAAAGGTGTGGAGGGACAGGACTTCCATTGGACTGGATGCGATGGGGAATAATATGTGTTGATGGGGCAACGGCCTCAAGATGCTTTTCCCCTGGTAGTAATTATTGATAGTTAGATGAAAGAAAAAGATGTAGAAAAAAGAATAGAAAAGCTAAGAGAAACAATAAATCACCACAGATATCTCTACCATGTTTTAAACAAGGAAGAGATTTCTTCTTCTGTGCTGGATTCTCTTAAAAAAGAACTCTATGATTTAGAGAGTGATTTCCCTCATCTTATTACCCCTGACTCTCCCACACAACGTGTAGAAGGTAAACCACTGAAAGAGTTTAAAAAAATAAGGCATTACAGGCCGATGCTTTCTTTCCAAGATGCTTTTTCGGAAAGCGATATGGAAGACTTTGAAAAAAGAATAAAAAGAATTATTGATGAAGAAATAGACTATTTTTGCGAACTTAAAATTGATGGTTTGGCAGTAGAGCTTATTTACGAAAACGATATTTTTATAAACGGCTCAACAAGAGGAGATGGCATAATTGGAGAAGACGTAACACAGAATCTAAAAACAATAGAGTCAATCCCTTTAAGACTTTATGGTGGTAAAAAAAGAAGCGTTGTTGTAAGGGGCGAGGTCTTTATATCAAAAAAGGAATTTTTAAAATTAAACAAAAAAAGAGAAAAAGAAGCACTTTCCTTGTATGCTAATCCGAGAAATATTGCTGCTGGATCAATAAGACAACTTGATCCGCAAGTTCCTGCTAAAAGAAAGCTTGATTTTTTTGCATATGACTTAGTAGCCGACAAAGATAAAGGAGAAGTTATTAATCCTTTTAAAGCAGAAACACATCAGGAAAAACACCAGATTTTAAGAGAAATAGGATTTAAAACAGTTGATCGGGAAAAATACTGTAAAGATCTAAAAGAAGTTTTCGATTTTTATAAAAAGATTGAGAAAGAAAGAGATTCTTATTCTTATCAGATAGATGGTATAGCGGTTTTTATTAATAACAACAGGATATTTGAAAATTTAGGCGTTGCAGGAAAAGCTCCCCGTGGAGGAATTGCTTATAAATTTGCATTAGAGCAAGGAACAACGGTGATTGAAGGTGTAGTTTTTCAAGTAGGAAGAACAGGGACAATTACTCCTGTTGCGGTTCTAAAACCACTTTCCTTAGGAGGAGTAACTGTTTCAAGAGCAACGCTACACAACGAAGATGAAATAAAAAGATTGGGAGTTAAAATAAAAGATACCGTGATCGTGGGAAGAGCAGGTGATGTTATCCCGCAAGTTGTAAAGCCCCTAACAGAACTTCGCTCGGGGGAGGAAAAGAAGATTGTTTTCCCCTCTTTGTGTCCACTTTGTAATAGCAAGCTTATTAGACCAGAAGGAGAGGCAAGGTGGTACTGCAAAAGCAAAAAGTGTAAAGGAACAAGAAAAGGAAGGCTTTATCATTTTGTTTCTCAGAAAGGGTTTGATATCGAAGGATTGGGGAAAAAAGCAATAGAGAAACTTTTTGAAGAAAAAATTATCTCAACGCCGGATGATATATTTTCTCTTAAAGAAGGAGATCTTTTGCCGATTGAAAGATTTGCGGAAAAATCCATAAAAAACCTTATTCAAGCCATTGAAGAGAGAAAAAAAATTCCTTTATCCAAGTTTTTACAAGCAATATCTGTCCCATATGTTGGAGAAGGTGCTGCACGGGCATTGTCTTACCACTTTAAAACAATAGAAAATATTATTAATGCTTCTTCTGAGAATATTTTAGAAATTAACGATATTGGTCCAGTAACGGCAGAAAGTGTTTATGATTTTTTTAAAAAAGAAAAGAACATAGAGCTTCTTGAAAAACTTAAAAAGTTAGGGGTTGTTATTGAGAAAGAAGAAAGGAGTAAAAAGCTAGAAGGAAAAGTTTTCGTTGTTACGGGAACTTTAACAACAATAAAAAGAGAAGAAGCAGAAGAAAAGATTTCTAGGTTAGGAGGAAGAGCATCTTCTTCTGTATCAAAAAACACAGATTATTTAGTAAGAGGGGAAAATCCTGGATCAAAAGCAGAAAAAGCCAAAGAATTAGGAGTTAAAATCATTAACGAAGAAGAGTTTAAGAAGATGTTGTCTATTTTATGAGTATTATTTTGAAAAGAATTAAAGAACTGGACTTTATTTTACTGTTTCTTGTTTTATCTATTTCGACAATCGGTCTTTTGTCAATTAACAGCTCTAATCCCGGACTTTTTTTAAGACAACTTATTTTTATAATCGCAGGAGTTGTTTTGATGTTTTTTGTTTCTTTTATTGACTGGAGGTCTTTTCGTGAAAACTCTTACTTTATACTTATAATGTACTTCCTTTCAGTCTTTTCTCTGTACGGACTTCTTGCTTTTGCTCCAACAATAAGGGGAGTGCAAAGATGGTACAGAATAGGCGATTTTCTTTTTGATCCTGCAGAATTTTTTAAAATAGTAATTATTATCCTGCTTGCAAAGTATTTTTCTACGAGACATGTAGAAATGTATAAAATATCTCATATCATACTTTCTGGGATTTATGTGTTTATTCCCGCTTTACTTGTTTTTCTTCAGCCAGATCTTGGTTCGGCAATGATTTTGGTTATTATGTGGATAGGAGTTCTCTTGATTTCAGGAATTAAATTAAAACACTTTCTGATAATTATTTTTATGGGATTATTAACACTTTCTTTGGGATGGATGTTTTTTTTGGAAGATTATCAGAAAGATAGAGCAATTGCCTTTATTAACCCACAACTTGATCCCCAAGGAATAGGGTGGGGGCAGACACAGGCTAAAATAGCTGTTGGCAGTGGAGGACTTTTCGGAAAAGGAATTGGGAACGGAACTCAGACTCAGTATGGATTTTTACCTGAACCAGAAACAGATTTTATTTTCTCCGCAATTGCCGAAGAGATGGGCTTTGTGGGAGCGGGAACGTTGATAATATTGTATGCTCTTTTTCTATGGAGAATTATGATTATCGTCCTATATTCAAAAACAAACTTTCCACGTCTTTTTGCTGTTGGCTTTATTATCCTGGTCCTAACACAGGCGTTTATTAACATTGGTATGAATTTAGGGCTTCTTCCGATTATCGGAACCCCTCTCCCTCTTGTAAGTTATGGAGGAAGTAACTTACTTTTTGTTTTTTTGGGACTGGGAATATTACAAAGTATAAGAAGAGAGATAATTTATTAAAGTTGACAAATCTTTCTATTTTGCTAACATAGGAAAAGAAGAAAGGTAGATTTATTGTCCGTTTGAAAACGGACATTAGTTTTTAATAAGGTAAATAATTCTAAAATATGGATATAAAAGGATTTACTTCTGCGATATCACAAATTGCAACAGAAAAAGAAATTCCACAAGAAAAGGTAGTAGAAATTATCGAACAAGCTGTTGCTACCGCCTATAAAAAAGAATATCGCGAGAAAGGAGAAATTGTAAAAGCAAAAATAGACGCGAAAACAGGAGAGGCTAAGTTTTGGTTAGTAAAAACAGTGGTAGATGAGAGTACTGCTATTTTTGATGTAGATGAAAGTATCGACACAGAGGAAGATGTTGAGATTGAAGAGGGGAGGGTAAGATATAATCCGAAAAGACATATAGTTTTAGAGGAAGCACAAAAAATTAAAAAAGGAATAAAAACAGGAGAAGAAACAGAGACAGAACTTGAATCAAAACAAGATTTTGGGAGAATCGCTGCACAAACTGCAAAACAAGTTATTCTGCAAAAAATAAAAGAAACAGAAAGAGAAATGATCTTTGGAGAGTATAAAAGTAGAGAAAATGAGGTTATTTCGGGAATTGTTCAGCGCGTAGAAGGAAGAAATGTCCTTCTTGATGTTGGAAAAGTTTTAGGAATAATGCACAAAGAAGAGCAGATTCCTGGAGAGATGTATCGCCCTGGGCAAAGACACAAAGCTTACGTTCTAAGTGTAGAAGACAGTCCAAAAGGACCAAATATTGTTCTTTCTAGAGCTTTTCCAAAGTTTATCTCTAAGCTTTTTGAACTCGAAGTGCCGGAAATTGCCGCCGGAACAGTAGAGATAAAGTCTATTGCCAGAGAGGCTGGAGCTAGAACAAAAATAGCTGTTTATTCTGAAGAAGACGGTGTTGATCCCGTAGGAACGGCTGTTGGGCAAAGAGGAACAAGAGTTGGTGCGGTTATCTCTGAACTTGGCGGAGAAAAAATAGATATTATAGAGTACCTGGAAAAACCAGAGGATTTTGTTAGAAACGCTCTTTCCCCTGCTAAAATATCAGATGTAGAGATTAAAGAAGGAAGAGCGATAGTTACTGTCCCAGAAGATCAGTTGTCACTTGCTATCGGAAAAGAAGGACAGAACGTTCGTTTAGCAGCAAAACTTACCGGATGGAGAATTGATGTTAAAGCAATTGGAAAAGACAAGATAGAAGAAACCGCAGAAGTTGAAGAAGAATAAATTATTATTTTAATCTAATAAAAATATGTATCTAATTCCAACTGTCGTAGAAAAAACACAACATGGAGAAAGATCCTACGACATTTATTCCAGACTTCTAAAAGAAAGGATTATTTTCTTAGGAACTCCTCTTGACGATGGAGTAGCAAATTCAATTATTGCCCAGATGCTTTTTTTAGCTAGTCAAAATTCTCAAAAAGACATTCGACTTTACATCAACAGTCCTGGAGGTTCGGTTACAGCCGGAATGGCAATTTACGATACGATGCAGTATGTAAAGTGCGATGTATCTACAGTTTGTGTTGGGATGGCTGGATCAATGTCTGCGGTTTTGCTTGCTTCTGGAGCTCCTAAAAAACGCTTTGCTCTTCCTAATTCAGAGATACTCTTGCATCAAGTTATGGGAGGGGCACGAGGACAAGCATCGGAGATTGAAATTACCGCAAAGCAAATTTTAAAGATCAAAGAAAGACTAAATAATATTCTTGCTTCACATACTAAACAGCCATTAACTAAAATCCAAAAAGACACAGATAGAGATTTTTACCTCACCTCAGAAGAAGCGAGGAAGTATGGAATCATTGATGAGGTGATTACAGAGAAGAAATAAGGTTTGTTTTGACAAAGGATTTCTTTTTTGGTATTATAGGATTGTTGTTAATAGTTAACCTTGGACTTGAAAATCCGTAAAAATACCTTATGTCCGAAGAAAAAGCAATTGATTTTAGCAAAGAATCGTACCTAGTCGTACAAAAAAACAGTAATAAGAGTGGGCTAAAAAAGGATACTCTTTCTTTATGTATGGCACACTGTTTTGGTGTGTTAAAAAACTCTAAATAGAATCGGACAAAAGGTTTTTGAGGTGTATCAAGTGTCAAAAACCTAAAATATGGAACAAATAATTTTACTACTTACGGGAGCAGTCTCTTTGATTGTGGGTGCCGGTTTGGGATATTTTGCGAGGAAATCTATCGCTAAAAGAGATCACATGGCCCTTGAGACAAAAGTACAAAAAAGAATCGATTACGCTAAAAAAAGAAGTAAAGATATTCTTGTTGAAGCAAAAGAGAAATACACAGAGACGATTGAAACAGCAAGAAGAGAAACCGAAGAAAAAAGTGAAGAACTTTTTAAAAGGGAAAAATTTCTCTTAAAAAGAGAAAACACATTAGATCAAAAGCTTTCTGATTATGAGGAAAAAGAAGAAGTCTTTAACCAGAAAGTAAAAAGATTAAAAGAGATTAAGGAAGAAATTGAAGAGATGAGAGAGAAGGCAGAAGACGAGCTCGTAAAGATTTCTGGACTTTCCAAAGAAAAAGCAAAAGAAGAACTCTACAAAGCCATGGAAAAAGAATACGAGATGGATATTCTAGAACGTATTAATAAGCTTGAAAGAGAAGGAGAAGAAAGATACCTGACAAGAGCAAGAGAAATTCTTTCAAGTGTTATACAAAAATATTCTTCTGCCCAAGTTCAAAATCTTACGACGACTAATGTTAGTTTGCCAGATGATGATATAAAAGGGAGAATTATTGGGAAAGAAGGAAGAAACATTAAGACATTAGAAAAACTTACAGGGGTAGAAGTGGTGGTAGATGATACCCCAGGAACAGTAGTCATTTCTAGTTTTGATCCGATTAGAAGGCATATTGCAAAAATAGCGCTAGAAAAACTTATCTTTGATGGACGGATTCAACCGGCAAGAATTGAAGAAATGGTAGAGCGTGCCGAAGAAGAAATATCAGATCAGATTAAAAAAGCAGGAGAGGGTGCTGTTTATGAAACAGGAATTATTGATCTTGATCCAAAGGTTGTTAGTCTTTTGGGAAGACTTTATTTCCGTTCTAGCTATGGGCAGAACGTTTTAAGCCACTCTCTTGAAGTTAGTTTTATTGCAGAAGCAATTGCCGCTGAAATTGGAGCAGACACTTCTATTTGTAAAAAAGCAGGACTGCTTCATGATATTGGTAAATCTCTTGATCATCAAGTTGAGGGCTCACACGTGGATATTGGAATGAGAATTTTGCAGAAATTTAATGTTGAGGAAAACATTATTAATGCAATGAAATCACACCATGAAGAATATCCTTATGAAAGTGTAGAAGCGGTAATTGTTCAAACAGCAGATGCGATTTCTGGCGGAAGACCTGGGGCGAGAAAGGATACTTTAGAAAATTATTTAAAGAGGCTTAGAGAGCTAGAAGACGTTGCAAACTCTTTCCCTGGGGTTGATAAATCTTATGCGATACAAGCTGGAAGGGAAATAAGAATCTTTGTAAGACCAGATGAAATTGGTGACCTAGAAGCTAAAAAGATGGCTCGTGATATTGCAAACAGAATACAGTCTGAACTTAAATATCCCGGAGAGATAAAAGTGACTTTGATCAGAGAGAAAAGAGTTGTAGAGTACGCGAAATAATTATTAAAAAACAGCTCATTAATTTGAGCTGTTTTTTTTATTGGAGCGAGAGACGGGAGTCGAACCCGCAACCTTTTGCTTGGAAGGCAAATGCTCTAGCCAGTTGAGCTACTCTCGCATTTTTATTTGTTTTGACACAGTCTCTATCCATCCGATTATTCTTCTGTGTAATTCTACACCAAATTTTTTTTCTCCATTAGCGACAACATATAGATGAGCGGTGCCATAAGGAAGTTTTCCTCTTTTCATTGGTGATTTATTTTTTCTTTTATCAATTTGGGTTTTTCTGAAGTTTTCAAGTGGAATTCCTGTTTTTTTTGACCAGAAATTTAAACATTTGTTGACATCACTGTCGGGATAAAGAGAAAGAGAAATAGTAAAATTTTTATTACTTAATTCACAAATTTCTTTGAACCACCTTATACTAGACACTATTATATCCGGATCAGAGTTCACTATTCGAGTGTGATTATAATTTTTATTTCCCTCTCCCCAATACAACCCTAATCCTAGCATAAAAATATCTCTTTTACTCAGCTTGCCAATATCTTTTACTGCCAAGTTTTTCATTTTTCTTATATTTTCAACTTTATCAAAACTTTTCTTTTGAGCAGATTTTAATTTTGCAAAACCAATTCTCTTAATTGTTTCTTCGTTTGGGCTATAAGGGATTGTTTTTAACCAATCACTTAAAGTGCTCTTAGAGATTCCTGTTTTAGCCGATATTAATCCATATGAAAAACCTTTTTTCCTGTAATGAATAGCTTTATTTTTTTTGTCAGAGAATTCCATAAACCCATTATATCATTTTCTTTTTTGTCGGGGCGCCGAGATTTGAACTCGAACTACATGCTCCCAAAGCAAGCGTGCTGCCGTTACACTACGCCCCGGTGACTTTTTAATTATAGCAAATTTTCACTTATATTTAAAGTGTGGTATATTTTTAGTATGAAAAAGGGCAGATTACTTCTTTTTGACACTAACTCTATTATTCATCGAGCATTCCATGCACTTCCCCCTCTAAAGAGTAAAAACGGAGAACCAGGTGGTGCGATTTACGGATCACTTCTTGCCTTTTTTAAGATAATCTCTGATATCAATCCTCATTATGTTGTAGCAGCATTTGATTCTCCAGGAAAAACATTCCGCCATAAAAAGTACAAAGAATATAAAGCAAATCGTGTAAAAGCTCCAGAGGAGTTGATCTTTCAGATTAAAAAAACGCAAGAAGTTTTTAACAATATGGGGGTAACCGTTTTAAAAAAGGAAGGACTTGAAGCTGACGATATCGTTGGTACAGTTTCTTTCCATGCACCAGCAAACATAGAAACAGTAATTGTCACAGGAGACATGGACATGCTTCAGCTTGTCAATGAAAAAACAAAAGTATATACTCTTAAAAGGGGAGTCCAAGAAAGCATTCTTTACGACAAGGAAAAAGTAAAAGAAAAATACGATGGAATTTCTCCAAAACAAATTGTAGATATTAAAGCTCTTTGGGGAGACGCTTCAGATAATATACCGGGGGTTGCTGGAATTGGAGAAAAAACAGCGATAAAAATTATAAAAGAGTTTGAAAACATAGAAAATCTTTACCAAAAACTAAGAAGCACCTCTTCTTTGTCAACAAAAATAAAAGAGAAATTATTAAAAGGAGAAAAAATAGCCTTTTTGAGCAAAGAATTAGCAACGATTAACAAAGAAGGAATTTTTGAATATAATTTTGCCGATTTTGTTTATAATATAAAAAGTGAAAAAACAAAAGAAGTGCTGGAGGATTTGGGATATCTAACCCTTAAAAGAAGATTTTTTAAAGAAGAAGAAAAAAATTTAAAACTTTTTTGATACTATGCATTACGATGTAACCAGAGAAGCAATAGATGCGATGATGAAATCTCCTGGTGAGGTTCGTGGGACGGTTTTTAAAACCGATGAAAGTTTTATTTTAGAAAAAGGAGGACCAAAAAAATTAATTGAGATTGAAAGAGAGCTCGATGAGATGGGGTACCCTTTTTTATACAAAGATATTGATAATATGAAGTACTATCCATGGGGAAGAAGAATTCTTTCACTCTTGGCAATAAGTAGGGTTCTGAACATGGATAAGAGTAAAGTTGAAGAGATGGGACGTGTTGCTCCTAAAAAATCTTTTATAGTAAGATTTTTTATGAGACATTTTTTCACAATTGAAAGCACTTTTAAGAAAGCATCTGAGATGTGGCGAGAACACCATACTATTGGAAGGCTGGAAGTTGTTGAATTAAACAATGAAGAAAAGAAAGCGATAGTACGTCTATATAATTTAAATTTTCATCCGATATTTTGTGATTATTTGTGTGGATATTTTGCAGCAATTGCTAAAATGGTTGAAGGAAAAGAAGTAAAATGCGAAGAAGTAAAATGTTTTTTTAAAGGAGAAAGTTTTTTCCATGAGTTTTTACTAACCTGGTAACGCTAAAATTATATGGAGTATAATATAAGCCAAGAGGAGGCATTAAAAATAATTCATTCTGAAGGAGAGGTACGTGGCGTTGTTTTTAAAACAGAT
>CAZJEE010000002.1:31500-56536 GCA_964544985.1 uncultured Candidatus Saccharibacteria bacterium | reverse complement strand
AAAGACTTGACAAAGTTTGAAAATATAATATAATATGGACACTCTCTTTTTATAGAGAGTCAAGATTTTTTCGGATTATCTACGAGTGGCTTATTTTTTTCTGCATGTGCTTTACGGCCTTGCGGGCAAAAATCCCTCCTTTTTATTGCCGGTGTTCGCAATGGACACTTTTTGTCTTCTACTCTGTTATCAGAGTAGTAGCCGAAGCTCGTAGATAATCCAAAGAAATTTTGCGAGAAAGAAGATGATTATTCATCTTCTTTTATTTTTATAGATTAATTGTTTTTGTCGAAAAATCAGAGAGAATAGCTTTTTTTATTTCTTCTACCGCAAGTTCTTCTCCCTTATTAATTCTTGAGGAAGATTTCTTTAAAACGATATTTAAGGCTTTTTCATCTTCTACGCGAACGCCAACACGAACTCGAGTAAAGTTTTTTGTTTTAAGACTATTTATGACAGAAGAAATTCCTTTATGACCTGCACTTCCCCGCGAAAAAGAAAAGCGCACGGTTCCTTGTGGAAGATCGGTGTCGTCGTGGACTAACACGATGTTTTCCAGTAAAACATCAAACCTTTTTAAAGTCTTTTTTACTGCCCCCCCAGAAAGATTCATATATGTTAAAGGAAGAAGAATGACTATTTTTTTTTCATTAAAAATTCCCTTGCTAATTAAAGAGTTTGATGATTTATCTTTGACAAAAGAGGGGAGACCAATATCTTCTCTTAAAGATGAAGTGATTCGAAAACCAGAGTTATGTGCTGTGTTTTTATATTTTTCACCAGGATTACCAAGACCAACAAAAAGATAGTCAATTTTCTCTTTTGAATTATTAATAAATTTACTTTTTATTTTCTTCCACATTTTTTTATTATATCTTTCTTTTGTTATTTTGGAAAACGGCAGTAAAAAGAAGGTTGATTATTTTGTTGAAATCTGCTAACATAACGCCGTATGAAAGGTTTTTTAAACTATTTCTGGGAGACGTTAAAAATAGTTTTTTTTGCTTTGCTTATTGTAATTCCGATACGTTTTTATCTTTTTCAACCTTTTATTGTGCGAGGAGCGTCAATGGAGCCAAGTTTTCATGAAGCAGATTATTTGATTGTTGATCAGCTTTCTTATCGTTTTCGCGAACCCGAACGTGGAGAAGTAATTGTTTTTCATTATCCTCAAGATCCGCAAAAGAGACATATTAAGCGGATTATAGGTTTACCGGGAGAGGAGGTTGTTATTGAGGAAGAAAAAATATTTATTATTGACGACGGAGAAATGATTGTGCTTGAAGAAGAGTATCTTCCGCTTCCCCGAACTTCTGGGGAAGAAAGGATTTTTCTTGAAGAAGACCATTATTTTGTGATGGGAGACAATCGGAGCGCTTCTTTTGATTCAAGGAACTGGGGATCTCTTCCAAAAAAAAATATTATTGGAAAAGTTTTTTTTCAAATTTCCCCCTTTAGTGTTTTTTCTAAGGTAGAGCTACCGGAGTATTAAACTTTTTATATAAAATGCCCAAAAAATTTCAAAGCCTGACCGGAACACATGATATTTTTGGATCACAGTATGATTATTTTGAAAAAGTAAGAGAAGTTGTGTTGAAAAATGCAAAGATTTATGGGTTTAGCGGCATTGAAACACCGATCATTGAAGAAACAGAGATTTTCACGCGGGGAGTTGGTCAGCTTACAGACATTGTTGAAAAGCAAATGTATTCTTTTAAAACAAAAGGAGGAGATAACATTTCTTTGAGACCAGAGGGAACCGCACCGATAATGCGTTCTTTTATAGAACATGGGCTTTACGCAAAGCCTCAGCCGGTTAAGTTTTTTTATTTTGCGCCATTTTTTCGTTACGAAAGACCACAGTCTGGGAGATACAGACAGTTTTGGCAGTTTGGTTTTGAAACTATTGGAAAGGGTGGGTCTGCAGTAGACACACAGATTATTCTTATTGTTTATAATATCTTGAAAGAGCTAGGAATTAAAGACGTGACCGTGGAGATAAATAATATGGGGGAAGAGAAGTGTCGCAATGAATTTAAAAAAGAGCTTAAAAAGTATCTTAAAAAAGAATTTTCACTACTTTGCGTAGATTGTAAAAGAAGAATGGATAAAAATCCGTTAAGAATTCTTGATTGTAAAAAGTGCTTGCAAGTGAAGGAAAGAGCGCCACAGATAGTGGATTATATTTGTAAAAGTTGTCGGGAAGATTTTCGACAAACATTAGAGTTTTTAGAAGAGGTAGGTGTTCCTTATGATTTAAATCCGTTTTTAATTCGAGGACTTGATTATTATACCGGTACGGTTTATGAGTTTTTTGCAAAACAAAAAAAAGAAGAAAGTCCCCTTGCTCTTGGTGGAGGAGGTAGATATGATGGATTGAGTATGCTTTTAGGAGATGAAGAAAGACCAGGAGCGGGAGCCGCAGTAGGGATAGAAAGAGTGATCCTTCTGATGCAAGAGAATGGAGTAGAGTTGAAAAAAGAAACTCCGGATGTTTTCATTGCTCAGCTTGGAGATCTGGCAAAAAAGAAATCCTTAAAGCTGTTTGAAGGGCTAAAGAATGAAGGAATTTTTGTCGCTGAATCTTTTGGTCAGGATTCTTTGAAAAGTCAAATTAATCGTTCAGACAAACTTAATGCTCATATTACTCTTATTATCGGTAAAGAAGAGGCGGTAGAAGATAGAGTAATATTAAGGGATATGAATTCTGGAGAACAAGAGAAGATAAAAACTTGCGAAGTTGTAAAAGAGATAAAAAAAAGGTTAAAATAATGACAGAGTGTATTTTTTGTAAAATTATAGATAAGAAATTACCGGCTGATATTTTTTTTGAGAACGAAAAGATTATTGTTTTTAAAGACACAAAGCCGAAAGCGCCAGTACATCTTTTAATTTTGCCAAAAGAACATATTGTTTCGGTGGATAAAGTTGAAGAAAAAGATAAGGATATTTTAGGAAGTCTTTTATTAGTCGCAAAAGAAGTTGCAAAAGAGGTTGGGATTAATGACATGGGATATAAACTTACTATAAACGTCGGAGAAGGTGCTGGACAAGAGGTTCCTCATCTTCACATTCATCTTCTGGGTGGATGGGAAAATTAGAAAATTAAAATTAATATTATGGCTTTAGAAGTAAAAAGAAAAGAAAAAGAAAATAACAGTAGTATTGTTCATCGCTTTGCAAGATCGGTCATCCAAAGTGGAATTATTAAGGAGGCTCGCTCGAGAAAATTTCGCGTAAGACCGCTGAGCAAAATGGCAAAAAAACGTATTGCTCTAAGGAAAGTACGAGCTAAAGTAGAGTATGAAAAAAAGGTAAGAATGGGAGAGATTAAAAACAGAAGATAAATTGATGGAAGTAAATAATCTCACTGATTTCGAAATTGACACTAACTTGCTTCGCAAAACAGTAAATACTATTTTAAAAAAAGAGAAAGAAGAAAAAGAAATTTCCATAGCAATTGTCGGTGCAAAAAAAATGAAAGAGCTAAACAGAATCTATCGTGGTAAAGATTATGCAACAGATGTTCTTTCTTTTTTTTATAACGAAAAATATTTTTTAGGGGAGATAGTTATTTGTCCTGAAAAAATAAAAAATGGAGAAGATTTTACAAAAGAAATTTGTCGTGTTACTATTCATGGTACATTACATCTTTTAGGATATGATCATGCGAATGATAGCGATGAAAAAGAGATGGAGGAAAAAGAAGAAAACTACCTTAAAGCAATTTTAAAGTAGCTGTTTGAAAATGTTTTATAAAAAGTTAAAATAAAAGAATGAGCAAGATTCCTACTATTGCTGCCGTTGACGTCGGAACGAGCGCTATCAAAGCAATAATCGTTCAGAAAAGCCCCGAAGAAGCGGGACTTAAGGTCTTAGGAAGAGCAGAAAATATTTCTTCTGGAGTACGCAAGGGCGTTGTTTCTGATTCTGAAAGCGTAGCTAAGATTATTCGGATAACAATAGAGGAAGCGAAAAGAGAGGCCGGACAAGAAGTTGACGAAGTTTATGCAAATATTAATGGAATGCACATATTTTGTCTTTCTTCGAAGGGTTTAATATCTGTTTCGAGAGCCGATCAAGAGATAGCTCAAGAAGACGTTGATCGGGTTATTGACGCTGCAAAAACATTCTTTTTGCCGCCGAACAACAAAGAAATTCTAGAAACTTTTCCTCGTGAATTCATTATTGATAGAGAAAAAGGAATTAAAAATCCAGTTGGTCTTCATGGAATAAGACTAGAGACAGAGGTAATTGCTGTTGGTGGTTTTACATCATATTCAAAAAGTTTAAGCCAAGCCATTTTAAGCGCTAATTTACAAGTTAGCGATCTTATTTTAGGTCCTATTGCTACAGCACGTGCTGTGCTTACAAATCAAGAAAAAGAATTAGGTGCTTTGGTTATTGATTTTGGAGCGGGAACAACCGGCATTTCAGTTTATGAAGAAGGAGTTCTTTTACACACTGCGGTTTTACCAGTAGGAACAAATAATATTCGTAATGATATTGCGATTGGGCTTAAAGTTGATATCGAAACAGCAGAGTTTATAAAAAACGAATTTGGAAATTCTATCCTAGGTGAAAAGAGCATAAAAAAAGAAAAACTAAAAATTTCTTCGGGTGAAGAAATAACGTTTCAAAGAAACGAATTAAAAAAGATCGCTGAACCGAGAATAGTTGAAATTTTAGATGAAATAGAGAAAGAGCTAAAAAAGATTTCAAAGAGCAGACTTCTTCCTGGGGGAGTTGTTGTAACGGGTGGCGGATCAAAAATTCCTGGCCTTGTGGAATTTACGAGAGAAAAGCTAGGACTTCCATGTCGTTTAGGAGTACCGAGAAGATTTTTATCTCTTGACGAAGACCCCTCACTTTCTACTTTATGTGGACTTGTTCTTTGTGGAATGGACATCGAAGAAGAAGATGAAGGAAAGATTAACTTTAAAGGAACATTTTCAAAAATTAAGAAGTTTTTTAGCAATTTTATTCCTTAAAGATATTAGATATGGCGAAAAGTTTACCAAAAATAAAAGTTGTAGGTATAGGAGGGTCGGGGTGCAACGCGATATCAAGAATGTCTGGTTGTGGCATAAAAGGAGTAGAGCTTATTGCGATAAATACCGATTTCCAAGATCTTAAAGATTCTCATGCTGATATTAAAATTCGTATCGGTAAGAAACTTACCGAAGGGCTCGGAACTGGAATGAATCCCGATCTTGGCGCAAAAGCAGTGGAAGAAAATAAGGAAGAGATCATAAAAGCACTAAAAGACTCAGATATGGTTTTTTTAACTTGTGGACTTGGTGGTGGGACAGGAACAGGAGCTATCCCTGAAATTGCAGAAATTGCCAGAGAATCAGGAGCACTTACTATTGCGGTTGTAACAACTCCTTTTTCTTTTGAGGGCAAAGAAAGACAGAGGGTAGCAAGAAGAGGGTTAAAGATGGTACAAGACAAGGTAGATACGCTTATTCCCATATCAAACGACAGATTGCTTTCTACTCTCGATCCTAATACATCACTAACTGGAGCATTTTGGGCTTGTGATGAAATATTGCGTCAGGCTGTTCAAGGAATTTCTGATCTAGTTACACTTCCGGGAATTATTAATATCGATTTTGCAGATGTAAAAGCGATAATGAAAAATTCGGGATCAGCGCTTTTTGGCAAGGGTTCCGCAAAAGGTAAAAAACGTGCAGAAAAAGCAGCACTAAGAGCTTTAAATCTTCCATTAGTAGATTTGTCTTGTGAAAACGCAAAAGGAGTTCTTTTTAATGTTAATGGAGGAAAAGATTTAAGTCTTTCTGAGGTTAACGAAATTGCAGAGGTAATTAAGAAGAAAATTTCCCCAAATGCTAGTATTATTTTTGGGGCTGTCGAGGACAAAGATCTAGAAGAAGGAGAAATTAAAGTAACCGTTATTGCTACAGGATTTTAAAAAACAAAAGAAGAGATTTTTAGCGGTAAATATGTTTGGTTTCCCAGACATATTATTTTTTGCAAACTAAATTTTCGATAAAAATGATTCTAAAAGTTGAAAAAAGAAACGGCCAATATGTAGATTTTGACATTCAAAAAATTGAGGGCGCTATTTATAAAGCACTAACGTTTGTCAAAGAGGGAGGAAAAGATGAAGCGAGTGAACTCTCAGAAAAAGTTCTTGAAGTTCTTTTAAGAAGATTTAGCAAGGAAGAAGTGCCTCAAGTTGAAGAAATTCAAAACGTTGTTGAGGAAGTGCTTATCTCAGAGGGGCTTACAGAAACAGCAAGAAGTTATATTCTTTACCGTGAAAAAAGAAGAGAAATAAGGGAAGCTGCTTCTGGATTTGACGAATCTACGGAGTTGATTGAGAAGTATATTGATGAAATAGATTGGCAAGTGAAAGAGAATGCTAACATGACTTATTCTCTTCAGGGATTAAATCAATACGCAACTTCTTATATTTCTAAAAAATACTGGTTGAACAAAATTTATCCTGAAAAAATTAGAGAGGCTGCAAAAAATCAGGATTTTCATATTCATGATTTGAATTTGTTAGCAACATACTGTTCTGGGTGGGACTTACAAGACTTGTTGATTCGTGGATTTGGAGGAGTTTCTTCAAAAGTAGAATCAAAACCACCAAAACATTTTAGGCCCGCACTTGGACAAGTTGTAAACTTCTTTTTCACGCTTCAAGGAGAAGGAGCAGGAGCGCAAGCGATGAGTAATTTTGATACCTTACTAGCGCCTTTTATAAGAAAAGATAACTTAGATTACAAACAGGTAAAACAATCAATGCAGGAGTTTGTTTTTAACTGTATGGTCCCTACTCGCGTTGGCTTTCAAACTCCATTTTTGAACATTTCTCTTGATGTTACCGTTCCGGAGTTTTTAAAGAAACAACCGATAATTATCGGAGGAGAAGTTCAAAAAGAAACTTACGGAGAATTTCAAGAAGAAATGGATATTTTTAATAAATCTTTTTATGAGGTATTAATGCAAGGAGATGCTAAGGGAAGAGTGTTTACATTTCCAATCCCGACGGTATCTATTACTAAAGAATTTGACTGGGAAAATGAAGCATTAGATAATATGTGGGAAGCAACTGCAAAGTACGGGATTAACTATTTTTCGAATTTTGTTCAATCTGATATGAACCCAGAAGACTTTAGGAGTATGTGTCTTCATGCGGAGGAAGAGATTTTTATAAAAGAAGATGGAGAGATCAAGAAACTTGCCATAGAGGATTTATTTGAAAATTATCATGGTGACAAAATAGACGAAGAATGGTTTAAAGCAAGTAAACACATTGAAAGTATTTCGCTGAATCCTGAAACGGGGCAGTTAGAATGGGTAGGGATTAATAAATTTCTTAAAATCACTGATAATGAGATTGTCGCGATAGAAACGGCAGACGGGAAAACAATGAATGTTAGCAAAAACCATCTGGTAGGAGTTTTTACCCCTGAAGGAATTAAGACAAAAAAGGCGGAAGATGTTAGTGAAGACGATTTTTTATTAACGCTAAAAAACGGATCAAGAGCACTAAACTCTCATTTTGACAAAGTAGATGAGGTTTTGTCTTGGTTTATTGGTCTTTTTATTGCTGATGGTAATTACTTGTATGACAGCAGATATGAAAAGAAAGTTTTAAGAGGGATACAGATTACGTTTAATAAACAGGAAAAGGAACTGATAGAAAAAACAAAAAAGGCAGTAAAAGAAATTTTAAATTATGAGATGAAATTTATTTCTGACAAAAGATACGAGAATTCTCTTTGTGGATATATTTATAACAGAGAGTTTGCAAAGAAGATGAAACAAGATCTGATGGTTTATAAATATGGAAAGCTTCCCAGTTGGATATGGTCAGCAGATATTAAAACAATAGAAGCAGTCCTCAAAGGATTTTTTGACGGTGATGGTTATGAAAAAGGAAAGGAGATTCACATTAATGACTCGGAGTTGTCGAAAGATTTAAACTTGCTTTTTCAAATGGTAGGAATTAGTACTACGTATATTAAAAAAGAAAAATCACAGAGCATTAGAATTCAACACGTTTTAGGAAGGGGAAGTAGCGGTGAAAAAGTTATAAAAGATAAATTACATAATCTAATACCTTCTTTTTTGATTGATAAAAAGTTTACCAAAGATGATCAAGGGGAAAAAACTTATCAGGTGTACGGATGTAAACAGGTTGGACTTTCCTCTATCTACAGATGGGGCATTAGTAACGAAAAGATAGAAAACCTTAAAAAATCTGACTATGCAGTAGTTGGGGTGAGGAGCATAAAAAAAGAAAAGCTGGAAAGTAACCACTCTTTCTATGACATTGAGTTGGATAAAAACCATTACTTCGTTCACTCAGATGGCAATATTACTCACAACTGCTGTCGCTTGAGACTTGACAATAAAGAGCTTGTTAAACGTGGAGGAGGACTTTTTGGGTCACAACCTCTTACGGGATCGGTCGGGGTTGTGACGATCAATCTTCCTCGTATCGGATATCTATCGAAAACGAAAGAAGATTTTTATAAAAGACTTAGCGAAATGATGGATCTTGCTAAAGAAAGCTTAGAGCTGAAACGCAAGGTCTTAGATAACTTTATCGAAAAGGGGCTTTATCCTTATACTAAACACTATTTGTCTTCAGTAAAAAAGATGAGAGGCTCTTATTTCGGCAATCATTTTTCAACGATTGGACTTATTGGGATGAACGAAGCGCTTCTTAATTTCATGGGGAAGAATATTGCCACCAAAGAAGGTAAGGACTTTGCGCTAGAGGTTTTAACCTTTATGAGAGAAAAACTTGTTGGTTACCAAGAAGAAACAGATAATCTTTATAATTTAGAGGCAACTCCTGGAGAAGGTGCGTCTTTCAGACAAGCGAGAACTGATAGGGAAAGATATGCAGATATTATTACTGCTGGGACAAAAGATGCTCCGTATTACACAAACTCTGTTCATCTGCCGGTAAATTATACAGATGATCCGTTTGAAGCGTTAGATCTTCAAGACGAGTTGCAACAAGCGTTTACCGGAGGAACAGTTATTCATCTTTTCTTAGGGGAAAGAGTAAGTACTCCTCAGGCCGCAAAAAATATTGTTCGAAAAGTTTTTGAAAATTATCATCTCCCATATATTACTCTTAGTCCTACCTTTTCAATTTGTACAAACTGTGGTTATATTAAAGGGGAGAGTCCTTACTGCCCAAACTGTAAAATTAAAGCACCTAAAAAGACTATTAAAAACTTAAAAGACTACAGATCTAGATAAAAGATGCTGTGGCAAAAAAAATATGACTGAAAAAGTATATGAAGGGAAAAAACAAGTTTTTAAAACCGAAAAAGCAGCAATGGATACTTTGAATAGTGATGAAAAAGCACGTTGTTTTGATTGTGATTGTGAGTTATCGCTTGAAAATGAAGAGATAGAAAATGGTTCTCTTCTGGCCTATGATGAAAACGAAGAAGAAATTTTTGTCTTTAAGTGTAATGACTGTTTTTCTAAGAACAAAGGACTTGAAAATTATAAAGAATGTGAAGTTTACTCCAGAATAGTTGGTTATTTAAGGCCAGTAAGTCAATGGAATGACGGGAAAAAAAGAGAGTATGAAGAAAGAAAAGAATATAAAATTTCTGAAGAGTAATTGTGAAAATTGGAGGATTACAAAAACTAACTCTTATCGATTATCCCCAAAAAGTTGCTTGTACTGTTTTTTTATCGGGATGCAATCTTCAATGTCCTTGGTGTTATTCTCCAGAACTTGTTTTACCTGAAAAAATTAAAAAACACCCAGTTCTTAAAGAGATAGATTTTTTCAATTTTTTGGATAAAAGAAAAGGAAAGCTAGATGGAGTTGTTATTTGTGGCGGAGAGCCAACCATATACATAGAACTTTTTAAATTTGTAGATGAAATAAAAAAAAGAAGATTTTTAGTAAAAATAGATACTAATGGACTAAACCCTAATGCCTTGAAATCTTTGGCGGAAAAAAGTTTGTTAGACTATATTGCGATGGATGTTAAGCTTCCTCTTCCAAGATACAATGAGCTTTCTCAAAACATTTTTGATCCAGAGAGGGTAAGGGAGAGTATCGATTTTATAATGAAATCAGGGATTGATTATGAGTTTCGAACAACAGTTGTTCCTGGCGTTCATCAAAAGGAAGACATTGAAGAAATTGGAAAAATTATTAGGGGAGCAAAAAAGTATTATCTTCAAAATTTTCTTCCTGAAAAAACACTAGAAGAAAGTTTCCTCAAAAAAAATCCTTTTAGAGAAGGAGAGTTAGAAGAGTTTAGAAAAGTTGCATCCTTTTTTGTAGAAAAGTGCGAGATAAGATAACATTTTCAAAAATAATATTTTTTTTCTGTCTGTCTTTTGTTTTGGGGATATTTTTTGCGCCGAGCTTCATACTGCTTGGTCTTTTTTTAATCTTTCCTTTTTATTACTTCTTTAAAAGAATTTTGTTTGTTGTTTTTTGCGTTTTCTTTTTCCTTCTTGGAGCGAATTATTTTCATTATACAATTTATAAAATTCCCGATAAGATAAGTAGCCCTCTTTACGGAAAAGTAAGTGAAGTTCCCATTACGCGAGGAAATTTTGAAAGAGTAACAGTTGACCACAAGGAAGGCAAAGTGCTTCTTTATGTTGATCGATTTAGCGATTTTCAATATGGAGAAGTTTTAAAAGTTACTGGAGACTTTCATGTTCCTGAAGAAGAAGAGTATTTAAACTATTTAAGAAAAGAAAAGATATATCACATAGCTTTTCGTCCTGAGATAGAAAGAATAGAAAAAGAAAGTCATTTTTTTCGTGAAAAATTATTTTCCTTCAGAGAAAGACTCAAAAGTAATATAAGGAGAGCTATCCCTTTTCCACAAGTACTTCTTTTGGAAGCAGTTCTTTTGGGGGATAGAAGCTCTTTCCCAGATGATTTCAACGAAAAACTTAGTGTTACCGGTACTCGGCACATCACTGCTATATCGGGGATGCACATTGTGATTATATCTGCAATTCTTTTTTATCTTTTAATCTTTCTAAAAATTAAAAGAAGTTTGGCGGCGATAATTTCTCTGTTTTTGATTACCATTTTTATTTTTTTTGTTGGTTTGCCAATTTCTGCAATAAGAGCCGGAATAATGGGAGGAGTTGTTCTTTTGTCTTATGTTTTTTATAGGAAAACCGATTCGCTTCGTTTGCTTGTTTTTGCTGCGACAGGAATGCTCATTTTTAACCCTCTTCTTTTGCATTATGATTTAGGATTTCAACTTTCTTTTCTTGCTGTGGCGGGCATTCTTTTTCTTTATACTTCGGTGAAAAGTTTTTTAACAAAAGATGAAGCAAAAAATGTATTTTTGTTGAAAATAAGATTGTTTTTGAATAAAAACGAGAAAATAGCAGATATTATATCTGTAACTATTGCCGCACAAATTTTTGTTTTCCCAATAATTTTATACAACTTCGGACACTTTTCACTTTATTCTGTTTTTACAAATCTTCTAATTGTACCCTTGTTGCCTTTTATTATGATTCTTGGATTTGTTACTTCGCTTACCGGATTTATTGTTTTTTCTTTTCCAACATATTTGCTTCTTTCTTTCGTGTTTTTTATAATAAATGTTTTTTATTTTCTTCCCTTTTCGGCAATCTACATCAAAAACCTTCCTTTCTCTTTAGTTTTATCTTTTTATTTTTTTATTTTCTACAAAATTATGAAGAAATCTTAGAATTTTTTTATTTGATATTTGTCTTGCTCTATACTATAATAATGCAGTTAAGTTTTGAATATTAATATGCCTCAGAAGTTAATTATTGAAGGAAAGAGCCGTCTTGAAGGAGTTATTGATGTGAAAGGCTCTAAAAATGCCGCTACTCCGATTATTGCGGCTACTTTGCTTACCTCATCTCCTTGTATCCTAGATAATATTCCTCTTGTAGAAGATGTTAAAGCAATGTTAGAGATTATTGAGAACATGGGAGCGGAAGTAAAGTATCTTGATAAGAGGAAAGTTAGAATTGTGGCTAAAGATATTAACCCTTCGAGATTGAGCTTTGACCTTGTAAACAAAATGAGGTCTTCTATCCTTCTTGTTGGACCACTGCTTGCACGTTTTGGATATGTAAAAATTCCGCAACCAGGAGGATGTATTATAGGATCAAGACCAATAGAAGCACACCTAAACGGTTTCTATAAAATGGGTGTAGAAATTGAGGAATTTGGCCTTAAGAAAAATGGGAGCAGAACCTCTAATGTTTATCACTTTAAAGCAAAAAAAAGATTGCAGGGAAAAGAAATTATACTTGATGAGTTTTCAGTAACGGCAACAGAGAATATTTTAATGGCGGCGACCCTTGCAAAGGGGAAAACAATAATCAAAATTGCTGCCTCTGAACCTCACGTCCAAGATTTGGCTAAGTTTTTAAAAAAAATGGGAGCAGATATTAAAGGAGAGGGAACAAGTACGATAGAGGTAAGAGGAAAAGAGTCTCTTAATGGAGCTGAACATTCGATTTGTTTTGACTATATAGAGGCGGGAACCTTCATTTTGCTTGCACTTGCTGCTAAAGGAAATGTGTGTATTGAGAATGCTCCAGTTGATGACTTAAAGCTTTTGCTTTGTAAGCTGAAAAAATTTGGAGCGAAACTAAAAATAGAAAAGAACAAAGTTACAACTTCGCCAGGAAAAGACCTTGTTATAGATAAAATACAAACGATGCCTTATCCGGGAATTCCTACTGATTTGCAAGCACCACTTGGGGTTTTATCTACTCAAGCAAAAGGACTTACTCTAATCCATGATCCTCTTTATGAAGGAAGATTAAAGTATTTAGAAGAGTTAAACAAAATGGGGGCGGAAATTGTGCTTTGTGATCCACACAGAGCGATAATTAACGGACCAACTAGATTACATGGCGTCAAATTAGATCCCCTTGATTTACGCGCAGGAGCGGCTTTAATTATCGCTGGGCTTATTGCTGAAGGGACAACGATTATTAGAGATGTTTCTCAAGCTGATAGAGGATATGAAGAAATAGAAAAAAGACTTTCAAAAATAGGAGCAAGAATAAAAAGAACTGATTAAATAAAATATGTTTTCAAGAAAAATAGGAATAGATCTTGGTACTTGCAACTCGCTTGTTTTTGCGCCAGGAAAAGAGATTATTTTAAACGAACCTTCTGTGGTCGCTGTCTCTGTTTATGAGAACAGAATCCTTGCTGTTGGTAAGGAAGCAAAAGAAATGACCGGGAGAACACCAGATGAAATAAAAGTTTATAGACCACTAAAAGATGGAGTTATTGCTGAGTATAGAATAACCGAAGCGATGCTTCGTTACTTTATTCAGAAATCGCCAGGGTTAAAATTTATTAAGCCCGAAATGATGATTGGTGTCCCCGCCGGGATTACATCTACCGAAAAAAGAGCGGTTATAGAAGCAGGGATTTCTGCTGGTGCTCGCGCGGTTTATACGGTTAAAGAACCGATTTTAGCAGCAATTGGAGCGGGAATCCCCATTGCTTCTTGTTCTGGACACATGGTTGTTGATATTGGAGGAGGAACGACCGAAATTGCAGTTATCTCCTTAGGAGGAATTGTTGTTGTAAAATCTTTAAGGGTTGCTGGTGATAGCATGGATTTTGCTATTTCTAACTATATCAAAGGGAAACATGGAGTTGCTCTAGGCGAAAAGAGCGTTGAAGATATCAAAATAAATATTGGTACTGCGGTTAAAGGGAAGGAAGAAAAAATAATGGAGGTTCGTGGGAGAGATTTAGTTTCTGGCCTTCCAAAAACAATCAAAGTTTCTTCAAACGAAGTACAAGAAGCTATTGCTGAAACTCTTGAGGAGATTATCAAAGTTATCAAGCAAGTCTTAAGAGAAACACCTCCAGAGCTTTCGGCAGATATTATGGACAAAGGAATGGTTCTTACGGGAGGAGGAGCACTTCTTGATAATTTTGATGTTTTGGTTACTGAAAAAACAGGAGTGCCGTCGTTTATTGCTGAAGAAGCGCTTCTTTCGGTTGCAAGAGGAGCAGGAGTTGTTCTGGATAATCTGGAAACATATAAAAGAAGCATTATGATGAGATAAATGATTATTGGACACAAGGAACAACAAAAAAAATTAACCGCTCTTTTTAAAAAAAATCGTATACCTCATGCTCTTTTGTTTTCTGGCCCAGAGAATATAGGTAAAAGATTAACTGCGCTTTGGTTCTTGAAAATGATTAATTGTAATGGGGAAGATGCTCCCTGCTTTCAGTGTAGAAGTTGTTACGAAATCGAAGAGAAGATGCATCCTGATGTTGTTCAAGTGTTTGAAGAAGAAAAAGAGATAAAAATAAAGCAGATACAAGAAGTCACGGAAAGAATGTCCTACAAAGGAATAAAAGCAAGTTTTAAAGGAGTTTTAATAGACGATGCTCATTTAATGAATCATTTGGCGCAAAATGCTCTTTTGAAAACACTAGAAGAGCCGACAGCAGACACGGTAATAATTCTTGTTACCAGCTATCCGCACGTTCTTCTTCCTACTATTTTATCGAGAATTTTTGAAGTAAAATTTTATTTTGTTGATGAGGAACAAATTGAAGAAGCAATTAAAGAAAAAGAAATAGCTAAACTTTCTTTTGGTAGACCAGGGAAAGCAGTTGACTATCTCAACTTTCCAGAAAAACTAAAAGGGGTAAAAAAAACAAAGAAAGAGTTAGAAGAAATTTTAGAAGAAGAGTTTTTTTTAAGGATGTCGAAAATTAAGAAAATAGTAGAAGATGGAAGGGGAGAAGAATTTTTAAATAATTTATTAGAAGTATTAAAGGAAAAATTAATTTCTGGAATTAAAGAGAAAAGCGATGTTAGAAGATATATCAATTCGATAAAAGAGGTTGAAGAGGCGATATTTCTTTCCACAAAAACAAATGTTAATATGCGTCTTATTTTAGAAAAAATAGTAATAAAAATATAATATTATGTCAGAATACAATAACGTTATCGAAAAAACGAAACCGGAGATGGAAAAAGTCATTTTACATCTTCAGTCGGAATTAAAGAGAGTAAGAGCCGATAGAGCAACTCCTTCTCTTGTCGAAGATATAGTTGTGGACTGTTTTGATCAGAGACTTCCCTTAAAACATCTAGCAGCGATTTCTTGCCCAGAACAAAGGCAGATTCTTATTCAGCCTTGGGACAAAAATTATATTAAAGATATCCTTGGAGCACTTCAAAAGTCAGAGTCAGACTTTAGTCCAATGATTGAGGGAAGCTCTTTGAGAATTATTCTTCCTCCCCTTACTGAAGAATATCGAAAAAGTCTTCTAAAGATTCTTTCTGCTAAAAAAGAAGATGCAAGAGTTGGACTAAAGAGGGTAAGAGAAGAGGTTTGGAAGGAGATCCAAGAAAAGGTGCAAGATGGAGAGTTGACCGAAGATGAAAAATTCAAAGGGAAAGAAGAGTTACAAAAGATTGTCGATGAGTATAATAAAAAAGTTGAAGATCTAGTAAAAAAACGTGAAGATGAAATAAAAATATAATATTATGTCAGCAATTTTAATTATTATCGCAAGTATTGTCGCTCTCATTTTTTTTCACGAACTAGGACATTTTTTATTTGCTAAAAAATATGGAGTGAGAGTAGAGGAGTTTGGTATTGGAATTCCCCCAAGAGTTTTTGGTAAGAAAATAGGAGAAACGATTTATTCTTTGAACTTGATTCCTCTTGGTGGTTTTGTAAAACTTTTTGGAGAAGATGTTAAGGTTGATGATGAAAGGAGTTTTTCTTCAAAGCCAATTTATCAAAGAGCGATTATTCTATTTGCTGGAGTTGCCGCTTTCTTTGTTATCGCCTTTTTGATTTTTTCTGTTTATTCGGTTGTTGGTATTCGAGTTCCCGTGGCAGAAGAAGAATTGGGAATGTATGCAAATTCAGAGGTTTTTATTATAGAAGTAATTAAAGAATCTCCCGCCGCTGGAGCGGGGATACTTCCTGGAGACGTATTACTTGAAATAGATAAAGAAAAAATAGTTAAACCAAGTCAAGCTGTTCTTTTGTTAGAAGATAAGAAAGGAGAGGATGTGGAAGTTAAGGTTCTTAGAGGGCAGGAAGAATTTCTTTTTTCTCTTACTCCCAGAGTAGAATATACAGAGAAAGAAGGGGCTTTGGGTCTTGCCATGGTGATTACCGCAAGTAAAAAATATCCAGTATATTATGCTCCGGTTAAAGGAGCAATGATGACTGGTGAAACGGCCTTTTCTATATTGAGCGGTATTTATAATATTATTGTTTCCGGAATTTCCGGAGAAGAGTTGCCTGCGGGAACAAGAGTCGGAGGACCCGTTGCTATAGTTCAGTTTGGAAGCGGAGCTTTTTCTAGGGGGTTTCCTGATTTTCTACAATTTTTGGGATTAATTACGGTTTCTTTAGCGATTTTAAACATTCTTCCGATTCCTGCTCTTGATGGAGGAAGGTTAATGTTTTTGTTAATTGAGAAAGTTAAGGGGAGCCCGATATCAGAAAAATTGGAATATGGGCTAAACGCAGGATTTTTTATTTTGTTAATGGGACTCTTGATAGCCGTTACATATAGTGATATAGCATTAATAATAGGGGGTAAATCCTTATAATCTTAAAACATGATAAAAAAAATACTCGGAAGATTTTCTTTAGATATCGGCATCGATTTGGGCACCGCAAACTGTCTGGTTTATGTTAAAGGGAAAGGAATTACGATGTCTGAACCATCGGTTGTAGCGATTAACAACAAAACCGGGCAGATTTTAGCTATTGGAGAAGAGGCAAAAAAGATGGTTGGAAAAACTCCTGGTCATATTGTGGCAACAAGACCACTTGTTTCGGGAGTAGTTTCTGATTTCGATGTTACCGAGCAAATGTTACGTTACTTTATCGAAAAGGCCCATGAAAACAGCTTTCCAATTCATGCTAGACCACGTGTAGTAATTGGTATTCCTTGTGGAGTTACTGAAGTTGAACGAAGAGCCGTAGAAGATGCAGGGAAAAATGCTGGTGCTGGACGAGTTTATCTTATAGAAGAGCCGATGGCAGCAGCAATTGGCATACGTCTTCCAATACAAGATCCAGGAGGAAACTTTGTGGTTGATATTGGTGGAGGAACTACCGAAGTTGCAGTTATTTCTTTGGGAGGAATAGTTATCTCTAAAAGTTTACGTATTGCTGGTGATAGATTAAACGAAGATATTATTAATTTTGCCGAGAAAGAGTACAAGCTTTTAATTGGGGAAAGAACCGCGGAAGATGTTAAAATAAGAATTGGATCGGCGTGCCCTTTGGAAGAAAAAATGGAATCTTCAATTAGAGGAAGAAATCTTGTTACTGGCCTTCCTGAAGAGGTTTTTGTGAATGACAAAGATATCAGAGAAGCAATGGAAAAATCTGTGAGAGAGATTGTAAAAACTATTAAAGATACAGTCGAAGAGACTCCTCCTGAACTTTTAGCGGACATTATGTCTCGGGGAATATATCTTTTAGGTGGGGGAAGTCTTTTGAGGGGGCTTGATAAACTCATTGAAGATGAAGTTAAGATTAAAACTCGAATTGGGGATGATCCGCTTACGGCGGTTGTTAGAGGTGCGGGTTATGCGTTAGAACACATTGATAAACAGGCGGAAGTGTTTTTGGAAACAAAGGAACTTGCTCCGCCAAGATAAAAATATGTTTGAAAAAAAAGATATAGAGAGGTTAGCATTTTTTGCACGCATTAAGTTGACTGAAGAAGAACTTCAGAATGCTCCAGAGGAAGTAGAATCTATTTTAAAGTATGTTCAAAAAATTAGCGATGTTCCTACAGAAAAAGTAGAGCCTCTTTTTCATTTTTCTGAAATTAAAAATATTGCACGTGAAGATGTTGTTAAATCCCTAAGTAAAGAAGAAGCGAAAAAAATGATGTCCATGGGCAAGGAACAAGACGATTATTTAAGAGTAGAATCAATATTATGAGAGTAACCATTAAAGAGACACAGGAAAAACTAAAAAAAGGAGAGATGTCTCTTAAAGATGTTGTTGATTTATTTCTTTCAAGAATAAAAGAGAGAAACGGCGAAGTTAATGCGTTCTTAAGAGTTTTTGAAAATGCTAAAGAAGATTTCGGAAAAAAAGATAAGAATCTGCCACTCTATGGAGCGGTATTTGCCATAAAAGATAATATTTTGATTAAAGACGAGAGATGTACTGCTGGTTCAAAAATACTTGAACATTACATCGCTCCTTGTGATGCTACCGTTATTAAAAAAATCAAAGAAAGTGGAGGTGTTTTTATCGGAAAGACCAATCTCGATGAATTTGCAATGGGTTCTTCCACTGAAAACTCAGCCTTTGGTACTTCAAAAAATCCCATTGATATAGAAAGAGTTCCTGGTGGTTCTTCTGGAGGATCTGCGGTAGCTGTTGCCGACGGTATGTGCAATGCTGCACTAGGATCTGATACGGGAGGCTCAATAAGACAACCTGCAGCGTTTTGTGGTGTAGTCGGATTTAAACCGACATATGGGACGGTTTCTCGTAGCGGAGTGGTGAGTATGGCATCATCATTTGACCAAGTAGGACCTTTTGCTAACACGGTAGAAGACGCAGAAACAATATTTAAAGCAATCTCTGGAAAAGACACTTATGACGCGGTGACAAGTGATATTATAAAAAAAGAGGTAGGAGAAAAGATTAAAATTGGAGTTCCCAAAGAATATTTTATTGATGGGATAAGCAAAGAAGTAAAAGAAACAATAGAAAAAGCTATTTTAAAGGCAACAAACGAAGGATTTGAGGTTATGGAAATAAGCTTACCTCATACCGAACATGCTCTTTCTGTTTATGAGATTATTATGGCCTCAGAAGTTTCAGCTAATCTTGCCAGGTTTGATGGAATTCGTTATGGTCTTGATGCCGGGAGGGGGGTTGCAAAAACGATCCATGACGCATACTTGGAAAATCGAGGAGAGGGCTTTGGTAAAGAAGTAAAAAGAAGAATTATTCTTGGAACATATGTTCTTTCCGCAGGATATTATGATGCTTATTACATAAAAGCACAGAAAATAAGGAGGCTTATTGCCGAAGATTTCAAAAATGCTTTTTTAAAGGTTGATGCGATCCTTACACCAACGACGCCCACACTGCCCTTTAAGATTGGGGAGAAAATAAAAGACCCTCTTTCTATGCATCTCTCTGACATATTTACGGTAACGGCTAATTTAGCGGGTCTTCCCGCGATATCTTTTCCTTGTGGGAAAAGTGATAAGTTTTTTGTAGGGGCACAAATATTAACAAATAGATTCCATGAAGATTTATTATTTAAGGTTTCTAAGAAACTTGAAAAAATATGGACTTTTTAGGCGAAGCAGTACAAGAAGTAATTAAATATATTTTAGATCCTACTCTTATTTCTCCTGGTTTTGCTGTTTTTTGGCAAACAACAAGGATTATCTTTATATCAGCTTCTTTCCTTTTACTGGGGTTAATTATTTTTCTTCTTTCCGTAAATGATTATTTTGAATGGCGTTATGCAGAAAACTATACCGAATTACACAAAGTAAAGCCAAGATTTAAGGTTGACATAGCAAAAAGATGGGGAGAGATTATCAATCATCTACAAAGTCAAGATGATTCAGAAAGGAGACTGGCGGTTATTGATGCTGATGATATTTTTAACGAAGTATTCGAAAAAATTGGATATGAAGGAGATAACACCTACGATAAACTTATAAGGTTAAATGAAGAAATAATTCCTAATATTGAAAAGATAAAAGATGCTTATCAAATAAAGAAAGAAATTATGCATGACCCGAATAAAGAGCTTTCCATTGAAGAAGCAAAGGACATTGTTTCTCGTTATGAGATCATTTTAAAAGACTTGCAAGTTATTTAATTTGGTTGACTTTTTTTTATCTTGTTATATTATACAGAGACTAACGACCACAGCGGGGTAGTGAAATGGTATCATTTAGGGCCCATAACCCTAAGTTCTAGGTTCGAATCCTGGCCCCGCAACATATAACTGTTGATGGGCTTTTCTTTTTTTCTAGGGGAAAAAGAGAGTCAGGGTAGCTCAGTTGGTTAGAGCGTGGGACTCATAAGCCCAAGGTCGTGGGTTCGACCCCCACCCCTGGCACAAGCAGACTTGCAGGCGTAGCTTAGTCCGGCTTAAAGCGCCTCCCTGTCACGGAGGAGATCGTGGGTTCAAATCCCATCGCCTGCGCACCAGAAACGTCTTTTTTTAGAGACGTTTTTCTTTTAAAAACATTTGATTTTCTATAATTTTTAAGATAGAATAAAAGCATGACAATCGAAGAGGTTTCTAGTATCAAAGAAAGATTTCTTAAAGAGCTTGAAAAAGAGAAAGATTCTGAAAAGAAAAAGAAAATCTGCAAAAAATTTATAGAGGAAGATCTCTCCTCTGTTTTTTGTTTGATTAAAAACCTTAAAGGTGGAAAAAGGGTGTTAATAGGGAAAGAGACGAACGATTTGAGAAAACTTATTTTGGGAAAGATGGAACAGCTAAAAGAAAAGCAAAAAAGCACTGAAGAATTTCTTGATGTTACTTTTCCGGTGGTTGCTACGGAAAGAGGAAATATTCATCCTTTAACAAAACTACAAAAAAGATGCGAGACCATATTTTCAAAGATGGGTTTTGTTGTTGCTGATGGGCCGGAACTTGAAAATGAATGGTATAACTTTGATGCTCTTAATTTTAAAGCAGATCATCCCGTAAGAGAGATGCAGGATACTCTTTTTGTAAGACAAAAAGAAAGAAATAATCTTTCATCGAAAGAGAAATTACTTATGAGAACGCACACATCTCCAGTGCAAGTGCGTTATATGGAAAAGAGAAAGCCACCTTTTAGGATTATTGTTCCTGGAAGGGTTTTTCGAAATGAAGCCACTGACAGCTCACATGAAATAAATTTTTATCAACTTGAAGGATTGATGGTTGGGGAAAATGTTTCAGTTGCTAATTTTAAAGCGGTTATTGGATTTTTTTTCCGGGAGCTATTTGAAGCAAATGTTGACATCAGGTTAAGGCCTTCATACTTTCCATTTACAGAGCCATCTTTTGAAGTAGATGTAAGCTGTTCCATTTGTAATAAAAAAGGGTGTTCAGTTTGCCAAAAAACAGGATGGATTGAAATTATGGGAGCGGGGATGGTTCATCCCAATGTTTTGGAAAGCGCCAAGGTTGATCATGAAAAATTTAATGGATTTGCCTTTGGTTGCGGATTAGACCGTATTGCTATGATTGAACACAAGATCGACGACATACGTCTTTTTTACGGAGGAGATATTAGGTTTTTAAAACAGTTTTAATATGCGATTTTCTTATAACTTCTTACAATCATTTTTCAACGAGAAAATTCCTCCAGCAGAAAAATTAGAGGAACTTTTAATGATGCATTTTTTTAAGGTAGAGGATGTTGAAAAAAATGGCGGCGATACTGTATTAGATATTGATATTCTTTCAAGTAGAGCAGGAGACTGTCTTTCCCATGTTGGAGTTGCTCGCGAAATAGCGGCAATTACTGGAATAAAACTTAAAAATACTGAAATCAAATTTAAAGAAAATGGAGAAGATATTAATGATAAATTGATGCTGAATGTTAAAGCTGCTTGCTCCCGCTATATGTTAAAAGGGATAAACGATGTAAAGATTGGGGAATCTCCTCAATATATTCAGAAAATATTAAAAGTTTGTGGGATAAATCCAATTAACAATATTGTTGATATTGCGAACTATGTAATGCTTGAAACCGGACAACCACTTCATGTCTTTGATTCTGATAAGCTAGAAGGAGAAAAAATATTTGTTCGTTATGCGAAAAAAAGAGAAAAAATTGTTACTCTTGATGAAAAAAGGTATGAGCTTCAAGAAAATATCTTGGTTATTTCCGATGAAGTTTCTTCTGTTGGAATTGCAGGGATTAAAGGAGGAATAGTAGCTGAAGTTGATAAAAACACAAAAAATATTTATCTAGAGGCAGCAAACTTCGATCCTGTGACAATTAGAAGAGGCTCTTATGAGCTTAAAATAAGAACCGAAGCTTCTTTGAGGTTTGAACATGGTATTTCTGCAGAGCTTGCCGAGATTGCGATAAATAAAGCAAGTTTCATGATTAGTGAAATTGCGAAAGGAAGTGTAATGAAGGGAATTATTGACTACTATCCGGAAAAAGAAGAAGAAAGAAATATAAATTTCAATATCAATGACGTAAGAAAGGTTTTAGGAGAAGATGTTGCATTAAAAGAGACAGAGAAGATTCTAAGATCTTTAGGGTTTAAAGTGCAGAGGAATAAAGGCTCCTTTTCGACTACAGTTCCTTACTTCAGGACAGATGTTCTTATCAAAGAAGATATTATTGAAGAAATTGGTAGAATTTATGGATATGATAAAATTGAATCACAAGATCCAATAAAAAATATTGTTCCTGCAGAACAGAGCAAGGGTTTTCTTGTAGCTAATACCGCAAAAGATATTTGGCAAAGTTTTGGCTTTTACGAATCTTATAATTATTCATTTATTAATGAAGAAGTTTCTCTAAAATTTGAGAAAAAAAAGTTGATTGAGATGGAAAAACCAGTTAGCCTAGAATTTAAATATCTAAGACCTTCGCTTATCCCAGGACTGTTAAAAAATTTATTAGAGAATAAAAAAAATTATGAGAAAATAAATCTTTTTGAAATAGGAAGTATTTTCCATAAATCAGAGGCGGGGACAAAAGAAGAAAAAATGCTTTCTATTATTTCCTCAGCAAATGACTTTTATCAGTTAAAGGGAAAGTTAAATTTATTCTTTCAACAGATGTCTATTCCTAATATCAGTTATCAGCAAAAAGGAGAAAAAGAACTTTTTAATAAAAAAAGGAGTGCAAAAATATTTGCTGGGAAAGAAGATATTGGATTTATAGGAGAGATTTCAGAAGAAGTTAAGAAAGAGATGAAATTAAAAGAAAATATTGTAATTGCTGAAATAAACTTTGAGAGAGTAATAGATATGTATAAAGAAATTAAAGAATATGAACCGATTTTGAAATTTCCAGCCTTGGTGAGAGATCTAGCGGTTTTGGTCCCAAAAAGAACTTTCTATAAAGATGTTTTTGAAAAAATTAAGAAAGAAGGGGGAACGTTACTTAAAGAAGTTTCGCTTTTTGATTTTTACGAAGGGAAAGAGGTCCCCGAAGGAATGAAAAGCTTTGCTTTTCGTTTGGTTTTTCAAGCGAAGAACAAAACTCTTTCTTCAGAAGAAATCAATCTCGTTTTTGAAAAAATAATAAATACTTTGGAAGAAGTTTCAGAGTATAAAGTAAGAAAGTAATAATAAAAACTTTATGGCTAAAAAATCAGAATACAGTGCAGACGACATTAGTGTATTAAAAGGGTTAGATCCTGTTAGAAAAAGACCAGGAATGTATATTGGATCTACCGATGTAGATGGGTTGCATCACCTTATTTGGGAGTGCGTTGATAACTTTATTGATGAATTTATGGGAGAAAATGGTAAAGAAGGATCAGTTATCTTACATGCTGATAACAAGGTTGAGGTTAGTGATGATGGGAGGGGGATTCCTGTTGATAAACACAAAGAAACAGGAAGGCCGGCGGTAGAAACTGTGATGACCACGCTTCACGCAGGAGCAAAATTTGGAAGTAAAGCTTATCAAGTTTCCGGAGGTTTGCATGGAGTAGGAATTTCAGTTGTTTGTGCTCTTTCTGAGTGGATGAGGGTAGAAATTTCAAGGGATGGTTACAAGCACCATCAAGAATACAAAAGAGGAGTGCCTGTTGGAAACTTAAAAAAAGGAGAAAAAACAAATAAAACCGGCACTACCGTTATTTTCCAGGCAGACAGGGAAATATTTAAAGACATAACCTTTAATGCAAAAAAAATATTAAGTCATTTAAGACAACAAGCATATCTTACAAAGGGAATCAAGATTAATTTTGCTGACAAGAGGGGGTCTCTAGAGAAAAAATATTCTTTTTATTTCGAAGGAGGAATATCTTCTTATGTGAAGTATTTAACAAGAGGTATTGAGTCGATACACCCTAATGTCTTCTATTGTACCGGCGAACGAGAAGGAGTATTAATTGAAGCATCATTTCGTTATTCTCAGGAGTATGAGATTTATGAAGAGAGTTTCGCAAACAACATTAATACCAAAGAAGGAGGAACGCACCTTACCGGATTTAGGGTTGCTCTTACAAAGACAATTAATAACTATGCAAAGAGAGAAGGACTTCTAAAAGAAAATGAAGATAATTTAAAAGGCGAAGATATTAGAGAGGGAATAACCGGAGTTGTTTCTGTGAAGATTCGTGAACCACAATTTGAGGGACAAACTAAAGCGAAATTAGGTAATACAGAAGCCAGGCCAGCCACTGAAGCATTAATCTCTGAACATATTGTAGATTTCTTTGAGAGGAATCCACAAGATGCGAGAGCGATTATTAATAAATGTATTCTTTCTGCTAAGGCAAGAAAAGCAGCAAGAGCGGTAAGGGAAATAGTGTTGCGCAAGGGGCTATTAGATGGACTTTCTCTTCCTGGAAAACTTTCAGATTGTTCTACCAGAAAACCAGAAGAGTCAGAACTGTATATTGTTGAGGGAGAGAGTGCAGGGGGTTGTTTTTCCGGAGATACAGAAATCGCTTTAGTGGATGGAAGAAGTTTATCTTTTAAAGATTTAATTGAAGAAGACAAACAGGGGAAAAGCAACTACTGCTATACCGTTAAAAACGATGGTACGATTGGTGTAGAATTGATTAGTCACCCAAGAAAAACCAAGAAAAATGTAGAGGTGATAAAAATTACAATAGACAATGATGAGGAAATAGTATGTACACCTGATCATAAGTTTATGCTACGAGATGGCTCCTATAAAGAAGCGAGGAATCTCAATAACCAAGATTCTTTGATGCCGTTAAGAAGAAAATTTTCCGAGATAGGAGAAGGAATAACTATTAAGGGATACGAGATGATTTTTGATAATAAAGAAAAGAAGTGGATATTCACACATCTCTTATCTGACAAGTATAATCT
>CAZJEE010000002.1:0-31400 GCA_964544985.1 uncultured Candidatus Saccharibacteria bacterium | reverse complement strand
AAGTATAATCTAAAAAGGATAGAGCTAAACGACAAGAGTATTTTGCGATACGATACAATCTGTCAGCGTTTTTTTGGAAACAAGGAGGAAAAAATGAAAGAAGCTGTCTCGAACTATAACCATAAAATAAAAAGAATTGTAAGACTTGAAGAAAAAATAGATGTCTATGATATTGAAGTTAAAGGAACTCATAACTTTGCCCTGTCAAGTGGAGTGTTTGTTCACAACAGTTGTAAAGGAGCGCGCGATAGAAGGTTTCAAGCAATATTGCCTCTTAAAGGGAAGATTCTTAATGTTGAGCGATGCAGATTAAATAAAATACTAGAATCAAAAGAAGTAAAAGCTCTGGTGATCGCACTAGGAACGGCTATTGCAGAAGATTTTGATATTGAAAAGTTACGTTATCATCGAGTAATCATTATGTGTGATGCCGACTCTGATGGGAATCATATAAAAACGCTTCTTTTAACTTTATTTTTTAGACACTTTAGGCCACTTATTGAAAAAGGATATATTTATATCGCCAGACCGCCTCTTTACAAAATTCAATCCGGGAAAAGAATAGAATATGCTTATATGGAAGAAGATAAGGCAGAAATATTAGAAGATATTAAAAGTGAATCAGTTGATATTCAGAGATATAAGGGGTTGGGAGAGATGAATCCTATTCAGCTTTGGGAAACCACAATGAATCCTGAAAACAGAATCCTCTTACAAATTACAATTGAGGACGCTAAAGAAGCAGACAGGGTTTTTGATGCCTTAATGGGACAAGAAGTTGCCTTACGTAAGAATTTTATAAAAACTCATGCCAAAGAAGTGGGTAATTTGGATGTTTGACAAGAGAGCATTTTTCCAATATAATTAGCGAGTTATTTTGATAAAAACACGCTAATATGAATAAAATAAGTCAGTTTTTGAAAGAGGTTAGACAAGAAGTAAGAAAAGTGACCTGGCCAACAAAAGCAGAAACCATCAGATACTCTATCATGGTTGTTGTTGCTTCTTTGGTGGTAGCTATTTATCTCGGAGGAGTAGATTATGTTGTTGCTAGCCTTTTAGAAAGGTTTATTCAATAATTTTTAAAAAATGTCCAGACAAGAAGTTACACAAGAAAAAAATTGGTACGTTATTCATACTTATTCTGGATATGAAGAAGCAGTGGCAAAAAATCTCAAACAAAGAGTGGAGTCTTTTAAGATAGAGGATAAAATTTTTGATGTTATTGTTCCGAGGGAAAAGAAAATTAGAATTCGTGATGGGAAAAGAAAAGAAGTCGAAGAAAAGCTTTACCCTGGATATGTTTTAGTTCAGATGATTGTTACCGACGAATCATGGTATGTTGTCCGTAATACTCCAAATGTTAGTGGTTTTGTTGGTGCAGGGGTTATTCCTGTTCCTCTTACACAAGAAGAAGTTGATGTTCTGATGAAAAGAGTAAAACAAGAAGTTCCTCAGTTTAAAATTAATGTCGAAGAAGGAGACGTTGTTAAGATAACCGACGGGCCATTTAAAGATTTTGATGGAAAGGTTTCTGAAGTAGATAAAGAAAGAGGAAAAGTAAAAGTTTTAGTTAATATGTTTGGAAGAGACACTTCTGTAGAGCTTGATTCTCTGCAAATTAAAAAGTTATAACGTTAATCTATGTCTAAAAAAGTTAAAACCATTATAAAATTACAAATTGGAGCAGGAAAAGCAACCCCTGCGCCACCAATTGGACCAGCTCTAGCTCCTCACGGAATTAATATGGGGCAGTTTTGTCTTGATTTTAATAACAAAACACAAGACAGAGTTGGATCAACCGTTCCCGTTGAAATCACTGTTTATGAAGGAGGTTCTTATGATTTTATACTAAAAGAGTCGCCAGCATCAGAACTAATTTTAAAAACACTGGGCATTGAAAAAGGTTCAGGGAATCCCAAGAAGAAAAAAATAGGGGAGATAACCAAAGAACAAATTCGTGAGATTGCACAAAAGAAGATGCCAGATCTTAATACCGATGACGTTGAAGCTGCAATGCGTACTATTGAGGGAACAGCTAAAAACATGGGTATTAATATCAAAGAGTAAGAATGGAAAGAATCTCTATTGACGAATATTTCTTAAAAATCGCGGCAGTTGTCGCCGAGAGATCAACTTGTAGGAGAAGAAAGGTTGGCGCTGTTGCTGTTAAAGACAAACAGATACTATCTACCGGATACAACGGAGCTGCTGCTAAAACAAAAGATTGCTTAGAACTAGGATGTCTTCGAGACGAAAATAATATTCCTTCCGGTAAAATGCATGAAGTTTGCCGGGCAATTCATGCGGAGCAAAATGTTATCATACAAGGATCTTTGCATGGGGTATCTTTAGAGGGATCTACTGTTTATTGTACACATACTCCCTGTATACTTTGTGCTAAAATGCTTGTTAATGCTAAAATCAAAAGGTTGGTTAGTTTTCAGGAATATTCCGATAATTCTTTCGTTGAACTTTTTAATGAAGCAGGGATAATTTTTGAAGTTTTAAAAAAACCAGAAGCAAAAATCAATTTTTTAGAAGATTAAATGAATAAAAAAATTATTGGTCTCGTTGGAGAGACCGGATCAGGAAAAGATACTTTTTGTAGAATCGTTGAAAAATCATTTCCTTCAGTTATATCTCTTCGTTTTTCAGAAGTCCTAACAAAAATTTTAGGGCTTTTTTTTAAAGACATTAAAAAAGAAGATCAGCAATGGCTTGCCAATGTCTTGCGAGATAGGTTTGGAGAAGATATTTTAATGAAATCGGTAGCAAGAAAAATTAAAAAGTGTGATGGAGAAGTAATTATCGTCAACGGCATAAGGGTAAAAGAAGAAATAGATTTTATCAAAGGAATTGGTGGTATGGTTGTTTATATCACGCTTGATACAAAAAAAAGATGGGAGAGAATAAAAGAAAGAGGAGAGAAAAAAGATGATAATGTTTCCTATGAAAAGTTTTTAGAAATTGATTCAGGGAGAACTGAGGTGCAGATAAAAGAGATCGGTAAAAACGCAGATATAACAATAAAAAATGATAAAGGTATAAGTTTTTTAGAAGAAGAAGCAAAGAAAATAATTAAAAATTATAATGAATATTAAGAAAGGAAAGTTTATCGTTTTTGAGGGTCTTGATGGTTCTGGACAATCAACTCAGACTGATAATTTAGTTTCTTTTTTAAAAAAAAAGAAGATCAAGACACATATTACAAAAGAACCAACGAATAATTTGATAGGAGGTCTTATTAGAGGACAGTTACAAGGTGATTGGAAAAGTAGCCCAGAATGTTTACAACTCCTTTTTGCTGCAGATAGAGCACACCACCTGGAAAAAGAAGTTATTCCTTATCTAGAAAAAGGGATAACGGTTGTTTGTGATAGATATTTTTTTTCATCAATTGCTTTCGGCTCATTGGAGGTTAATGATTGGAATTGGCTTAAAGGAATAAATAAAAGATTTATTCTTCCAGATATTGTCTTTTACTTAAAAACATCTCCGAAAATTTGTATAAAAAGAATTAGCGAAAATCGATTTAGTTTTGAACTTTTTGAGAAAGAAAAGAAATTAGAAATAATCAAAAAGAGTTATCAGCGCCTTGTTAAAGAATATGACTTTTTTAAAGTTATAAATGGTGAAAAAAGCATAGAAGAAGTTTCAGAGGAAATAAAAAATATAACCTTAAGTCTTTTTTAAAAAATGAAAAAATATCTTGACGTTTTAAAAGAAGTTTACGAAAAAGGAGACGAAAGAGAAGATAGAACAGGAGTCGGAACAAAAGCCTTTTTTGGCATCCAAACAAGATACGATATGAGTGATGGTTTCCCAGCAGTAACAACAAAAAAACTGTTTTTTGATGCTGTGAAGGCAGAGCTTTTATGGTTTATTAAAGGAAGTAGAGATATTAACGAACTTCACAAAATGAACTGTTATATCTGGGATGATAACGCTAATGCGGATTATTGGAAAGATAAAGCTGAGTTTGAAGGAGATGTTGGAAGAATTTATGGTGTGCAGTGGAGAAACTGGCAAAGGCCCGATGGAAGTTTTTTGGATCAACTAAAAGAAGTTATTGAGGGAATTAAAAAAAATCCATACGAAAGAAGACACATTGTTAGTGCTTGGAATCCGGGAGAACTAGAGAGGATGGCACTTCCTCCTTGCCACGCATTTTTTCAGCTTTTTGTGGCAAAAAATAAGCTTTCTTTACAAATGTATCAGCGCAGTTGCGATATGTTTTTGGGAGTTCCTTTTAATATTGCTTCTTATTCTTTGCTTTTGCATATGATAGCGCAAGTTGTTGATATGGAACCAGGAGAATTTATTCATGTTTTAGGAGATGCTCATGTTTATAAAAATCATTTTAATCAAGTTGAAGAACAACTAAAGAGAGATCCTTATACTTTGCCTACTTTAGAACTAAATAAAGAAATTAAGAATATAGATGATTTTAAAATGGAAGATATTGTTTTAAAAGATTACAAGCACCATCCTTCGATAAAAGCAGAAATGGCGGTATGATATCGATTATTGTTGCAGTTGATAAAAATTGGTTAATTGGTAATGGAGATAGCCTGCCATGGAGCCTTAAGGAAGACCTGCTGTATTTTAAAGAAAAGACAATGGGAAAGTATGTGATAATGGGAGAGAAAACGTACTTGGGAATTAATAAAAAGCTTCATGGAAGAAAAATAATTGTTTTATCGCGCGATAAAAAGCCCTTTAGAGATGTAGTTGTTGCTTCATCAATAGAAGAAGCACTATCTCTCGCAGATGGAGAAATTATGATTGCTGGAGGAAAGTCTGTTTATGCACAATTTTTAGAAAGAGCCGATAGAATATATCTCACAATAATTGATGAAGAGTTTAAAGGAGATGTTTATTTCCCAGATTTTGATAAAAAAGAGTGGGAAACAGTAGAAGAAAAAAAAGGGAAAAACCCACTCCTTTCTTTTAAGGTTTTAGAAAAGAGGAATTGAGATAGCTAATTTTTTGTGTTAATATTAAATATTATTAATTTAAAAAGAAAACAATGAATATCGCAAAAACAATAGATCATACAAATATAAACAAAGATGCTACAGAGGAAGACATTAAAAGACTTTGTAGTGAAGCGAAAGAATACGGCTTTCACGGAGTTTGTGTTAATCCAGAGTGGACAAAACTATGTTCAGAAGAAGTTGAAGGAAGTGTTGTTAAAGTAGTTGTTCTTATAGACCCACCAATGGGTCTTAGTTCCCATGAGGAGAGAATGAGGGTTTGTGAGAAAGCAAAAGAAGACGGAGCAGATGAACTTGATATTGTGATGAATATTGTTGATTTGAAGTACGAGAGATATGAAAAAGTTTTAGAAGATTTAAAGCCGGTATGTGAACTTTGTGATACTAAGGTTATTATCGGATCAGGATATCTTACAGACAACGAGATCAAAAAAGCATCCGAGATTGTTAAAGAAGCTGGTGCGATTTGCGTTAAAACAGCGACATTTAAGGATCCTCTTGAGGAGAGAGAGGTAGAGGAAAAGGGTTATCATCTTAAAATTATGAGAGAAGCTGCTCCAGGACTCTTAATTAAAGCATCGGGCAATATTAGAAACTACACTCAAGCAAAATACATGGTAGATGCTGGAGCCGATATTATTGGGACTAGTTCTGGCGTGCAAATAGTAGCTGATGAAGCAAAATAAAAATGTATAAGCCAGTCATTGGATTAGAAATTCATACACAACTCAAAACACATTCGAAGATGTTTTGTTCTTGTGCTAATGAAGCGGATGATAAAAACCCAAATACTAATGTTTGTCCTGTTTGTTTAGCACATCCCGGTGCATTGCCGGTTGCGAATAAGGATGCAATTATGAAAGTTTTGCTTGTTGGAAAAGCGCTAAATTGCAAATTGCAAGATGTTTCTCATTTTGACAGGAAAAATTATTTTTATCCTGATCTTCCAAAAGGTTATCAGATTTCTCAAGATAAAAAACCTTTTTGTCTGCAAGGATATTTGGAGATTGGTAATAAAAAAATTCGTATCAACAGAATACACCTAGAAGAAGATACAGGAAGACTTGTTCATGATGAGAAAAAAAGATACTCGCTTGTTGATTTTAATAGAGCGGGGATACCTTTGATGGAGCTAGTTACTGAACCTGATATTTCTTCTGGTGAAGAAGCACATAAGTTTGCCGAAGAACTAAGACTAATTCTTCGGTACCTTAATGTTTCTGATGCAAACATGGAACAGGGGCAGATGAGAGTCGAAGTTAATATTTCAATTTCCAAAGAAGGAGAGCCTTTTGGCACAAAAGTAGAAATAAAGAATCTTAATTCTTTTCGTACGGTTCGCTTTGCTGTCGAATATGAAATTAAAAGACAAACAGAGATTTTGGAAAGAGGTGATAAGGTTGTTCAGGAGACTCGTGGTTGGGACGATAAAAAAGAAAAAACATTTAGTCAAAGGGAAAAAGAGTCAGCACATGATTACCGGTACTTTCCAGAACCAGATCTTCCGCCTCTTTATTTAAATGAGACTCCTTTTAATAAAGAAGAGTTGAAAGTTGAGATAGAGCTTCCACAGGCAAAAAGAAAACGTTTTAAAAAAGAGTATAAAATAGAGAATGAAAAAGAGATAGATGTTTTTATCAGTAACCATGAGCTTGCCGATTATTTTGAAGAAGTTGCTAAGAAAGTTAAAAATGAGAGCTCTTTTCAGATTATAAAGAACTATCTTTTAACCGATATTTTAGGGATGCTTGAAAGGAGTTTTCAAGAGATTAATATAACTCCAGATAATTTTGCAGAGTTTGTAACACTTATTTCAAACAAAGAAATATCAAGTAAAATTGCTAAAGTTGTCCTGAAAGAAATGATGAGCTCTAACAAGAGCCCAAGAGAGATTATCGAAGAAAAGAATCTTTCTCAGATGGATGACAAAGAAGAAGTAAAAAATATTGTTTTAGAGGTAGTTAAGGAGAACGAGAAAGCAGTTGATGATTATAAGGAGGGGAAGGAAGAGGCTCTCACATTTTTAATTGGACAAGTGATGGCGAAAACAAAAGGAAGAGCCAACCCAGAAGAGGTAGATAGTATCTTGAAAGATGTTCTAAATAAGTAATTTATTGTATAATTTGTAAAAAAGAGGAAAAAGTATTGGCCCCCCAATTACTATGCTAATATTTTTAAAAAAAGTAAAATATATTAAAGGCGATAAAAAAGAAAATGTAACAATTAAAGAAATATGTTTCCTCAAAACACTTTAAAATACAATAAAAAGCAAAGGGCTTTTACTCTCATCGAACTATTAATCGTCATTGGCATCATTGCTATCCTGGCAGCAACAGTAATCATTACCATTACTCCCGGGCAAAGACTAGCAGAAGCAAGAGATGCAACAAGAGCAAAACACCTGAATGCGCTGGAGAGCGCTTTATACGTATACAACATTGACGAGGGAGAATTCCCAGGAAGTCCTACAACATTAATAGAGATATGCAATACTAACCTGGAAACCCCAGATTGCAGTGGACTTGTTGATCTTTCTTCTATGAACATTCCCATTCCAGTAGATCCTCAAGGATATCACGGAAACTCCAACGGAATAGGATATGAAATGGTAGTCAAGGGAAACACTGTAAAAGTCCATGCTCCCAAAAGAGAGACATGTGGATTTACAATTGTCGATTCAGGTGCGAACACCTACAGAACAGTACAAATCAACAATCAGTGCTACACAGCAGAGAACCTTAAATACCTTCCTTCTGTAGTAGGACCAGCCACAGGAAGCACATTAACCCCTTATTACTACGTCTACGGATACAACGGAACAGACGTAGAAGTAGCTAAAGCACATGTTGAAAGTGGAATAAACGTATACTCTGGAAGAGGAGTGCTTTACAACTGGCCGGCAGCAATGACTGCTTGTCCTTCAGGATGGAGACTACCCACAGACGCAGAGCAACATGCATTAGACAATTATTTTGCGACAGGAACATGTGACTCAGGAAGAAGTGGCCTTTGGGACTGTTCACCCGCAGGAACAAAATTGAAAGCAACTACTTTTGGCGGAGATAATATTTCAGGATTTACCGCATTACCAGCAGGCTACCGGCATACCGATGGGAGTTTTCACTATCTTACTACTTACGCGAGCTTCTGGTCTAGTACAGAGAGTAGTTCTACGCCTGCTTGGACACGGGGCCTGCATTCCAGTTACTCTGCGGTGGGCCGCAATGCCAGTAATAAGGGCCTTGGTTTTTCTGTGAGGTGTCTCAGGGATTAGACTATTTGACTATTTACGAAATCTGCAACTTGTTTGCAGATTTCGAAGGTCACATTTTAAAGGGGGTTAATAAAATAGAGAATGGCAAATTACGATGAATTACCAGTATACAAAGCAAGTTATGATTTGCTATTGGAAATATTTAGGTTTGTTAAAGATTTTACTAGGGAGTACAAATATACAATTGGACAAACCTTAAAAGAAGAAACAGTAAGTTTAGTAATGCTTATTTACAAAGCAAACTGTTCTGAAGATAAAAAAGATATTATTGTTAAAACAAGAGAGAAGTTAGAAAAGATTCGTCTAATAATTCGTCTAGTAAAAGATTTACATCAAATAAGTACAAAAAAATTTGTTCATATCAATAAAAGAGTTGAAGTAGTCTCAAAACAGCTTTTTGGTTGGCAGAAATCTGTAAAATAATTTGCCGGAATTGTTTATGTTAAGGCATAAACGAGAGCGCAGATTAAATCCGACAGCCCCCTTGTTTTACAAGGTATTTATGTGTTAAACACACATGTTTACAGAGTATGTGATATGATTCTGTAAATAATTGAGTGGTTGTTTTTATTTTAGGTACCAGCAGGCAACCGGAATACCGATGGGAGTTTTAACAATCTTACTACAAACGCGAACTTCTGGTCTAGTACAGAGAGTAGTTCTACGAATGCTTGGAAACGGAACCTGAATTCCAGTAACTCTACGGTGAACCGCAATGCCAATAATAAGGGCAATGGTTTTTCTGTGAGGTGTCTCAGGGATTTAACATGCTCGCTAAACAATTTTGTTTAGCGAGTGTTTTAAAAATGTCGCAACTTCATTTAATTAGGAAAATAAACGAACAAGAAATGCTTGAAGATATGTTTGATGCATATTTTGATGCACGAAAAAATAAAAGAAACACCATCAATGCTCTGATTTTTGAAAAAAACTTTGAATCAAATATTTTTACACTTTTTGAAGAAATAATCGAAAGAAGATATGAACCAAAAAGAAGTATTTGCTTTGTTGTTGATAGGCCGGTAAAAAGAGAAATATTTGCTGCGAATTTTCGGGATAGAGTTGTTCATCATTTCATATATAATTATATTTATCCTATTTTTGAAAAGATATTAATTAATGACACTTATAGTTGTCGTAGAGGAAAAGGGGTTCATCATGGAATAAAAAGAGTTGATCATTTTATTCGGTCTTGTTCTAATAACTATCAAAAAGATTGCTATATATTAAAAATGGATGTGAAAGAGTATTTTATGTCTATAAACAGGGATATTCTTTTTTCTATTATAAAAGACAATTTATTAAAGAGACAGGAAAAGATTAATTTTGATTTAACGTTGATACTATATCTTCTTGAAAAAACAATTTACAATAATCCAACAAAAAATTGTATTGTAAAAGGGAAACGAAATAGTTGGCGAGGACTACCGAAAACGAAAAGTTTATTTGGTGCTAAGACAAATTGTGGATTACCGATTGGCAACCTAACATCACAACTCTTTGGAAATATATACCTTAATGGCCTTGATCATTTTATAAAAAAAGATATGGCGATAAGGTACTACGGTAGATACGTAGATGACTTTGTGGTAATTCACAATGATAAAGAATACTTAAAAAGCATAATCCCTAAAATAAAAAATTTTCTTGAAGAAAAACTGGAGTTAACCCTCCATCCAAAGAAAATTTATTTACAAGACTATAAAAAAGGAGTGATGTTTTTAGGGGCAGTTATAAAGCCTTTTAGAATTTATATCGCAAATCGTACCAAGGGAAATTTTTACATTGCTATAAAGAAAAATAAACTTTTTCCCCAGAAAGGTCTCTTGGAAGAAGAAATGGAATTACTTACCTCTTCTATGAACTCTTATTTGGGGATAATGACACATTGGAATACATATAGGTTGAGGTGTAAAATGTTAAAATATTTTTTGGCTAAATGGGGAGATTATTTTTGTGAAAACAAAAGGAAAACAAAAGTTATTTTTAAAAAGAAGTTATTTTATTTGAATAAAAATAAAAACTCTTGATATAAATTAAGGTTTTTCTAAAAAATCTTTTATTACTCTTTCTGCTTCGCCGTATTTCTCTGTCCAATTAATTCTTTTATCGTGCTTCCACCAGACCATCTGACGCTTGCTGAATTTTTTAATGTCCGTAGAAAGTGATTCTACTGCTTTTTCGTAAGTGACTTTTTCTTGGAGATAGAGAGCAATCCACTTATACTCTAATCCAAATTCTTCTAATCTTTTAAAAGAAACTCCAGATTTTTTTAGTTTTTTTACTTCATTTACCATTTTTTGTTCTAATCTTTTTTTTAGCCTCTCATCAATTTTCTTGTTTAAATCTTCTTGAGCTATTTTCATCCCCAAAAAGAGGGGAGAGTATATTTTTTTAATTTTAGTTTTTGGAATCTTTTTTTTTGTTTTCTCAATGATTTCTAATGCTCTAATTAGTCTTCTTTTGTTATTTTTGTCTATATTCTTTGCTCTTGATGGATCTAACTTTAAGAGTTTTTGGTAAAGTTCTTCAGCGCTTTTTCTCTCCATTTTCTTTCTTAATTGCCAGTCAGGAAAAACCTCGGGGATTACAATTCCATCTACTAAAGAATTGATATAGAAAGCAGTGCCGCCACAAACAAGAGGAAGCTTTTTCTTCTTTATTATTTTTTCTATCGCTTTTTCTGCGAATATTTTATATTGAGAAACAGAAAACCTTCTTTTTGGATTTGCGACATCAAGAAGGTGATGAGGAACTCTTTGCATTTCTTTTTTGGTTATTTTCCCTGTTCCAATATTCATTCCCTTATAAACTTGTCTTGAGTCAGCAGAAACAACCTCGCCGTTAAACTTTTTTGCCAAATAAACGGCCAGATCACTTTTTCCAGAGGAAGTTGGACCTAAGATAACAACTATTTTTGGATTATTGTTCCTTTTAATCCCCATGAAGAAGAATGAGTTATTTTAACCTTTGTAAATTTACCGATATAATCTTTTTTCCCCTTGAAAATTACGTTTTGATATCCAGTGGTTTTCCCAATTAAATAGTTACTTTTAATTTTTCTAAAAACTAAAACTTTTAATTTTTTCCCCACAAAAGACTTGTTTCTCTTTTGCGCACTTTCTTTTATTATTTCTTCCAACACTTTTTCTCTTCTTCTTTTCTCTTCATTTGTTACGGTTTCTTTAATTTTACCCGCTGCGGTTTCTGCACGGGGAGAGTATCTGGCAATATAAGCCATGTCAAAATCAAGCTTTCGGAAAAGTTTTACGGTGTTACTGAAATGTTTTTCTGTTTCTTCCGGGAAACCAATAATCACATCGGTTGATATTGAAATTCCAGGAATATTTTTTCTTACCTCTTCGATAATCTCTTCATATCTCTTTACATCATATGGGCGGTTCATTTTTTTGAGCATTTCATCGTCTCCAGATTGTATTGGAAGGTGCAAATATTTAGTTACTTTTTTACAGTCTCGAATAGCGTGAATTATCTCCGAAGAAAGATCTTTTGGATGAGAACTGGCGAATCTAATCCAAAAGTCACCTCTTACGCTGTCAATCTCTCTAAGAAGATTAGCAAAAGTTAGTCCTCCCTTGTAAGAGTTTACGTTTTGACCGAGTAACCACACTTCTTTATATCCAGTATTTATCGCTTCTTTTGCCTCATTAAGGACGTCTTCTGCCTTTCTGGACATCTCTTTTCCTTTGGTATATGGGACGACACAATAAGAGCAAAAGTTGTTACAACCGGTCATAATCGAGACGTAGGCCGTTATACCAGATCTTTTAGGGGTAATCTTAAAAAACTCTTTCTTTTCTCCTTTTATCCCAGGAAGAATCCATTTTGTTGTATCTTGAGGAGGAAAATAGTAATCAAAGAAAGGGGAAAGCTTCTTTTTGTCCTTTTCTAAAACACAACCTGTTAATATTATTTTTTTATTGGTTGATTTTTTTATACTTCTAATCTTTGCTTCCATTCTATCAATCGCTGATTGTCTTATGCTGCAGGAGTTTATAATAACAATGTTAGCTTCTTCTAAAGAAGATTCTTCGAATCCTTTCTCATCAAAAAAATTAGCGATTCTTTCGCTATCGCTTTTATTCATCTGACATCCGTATGTAACAATATGGTATTTCATGTTTTATAGATATTCTCTTTCTTTTCTCTTAAAGATTTTTTTACTTGTTTTAAGTAGGATGGAAATACTTTTTTTATTTTTTTAAAGAAAGTAAAAGATATAGTGATTTTTTTAATATCTTTTTCCTTTTGTGTCATCATCCATTTTTTAGTCATTATTAAAGGAAAAGCAAAGATGTCGACAAAAATATTAAGATAATTTTCTTTTTTTTCAATAATATAAACCTCTTTCCACCTTTCTCTTATCAAAACATCTAGATAAGCAACGATTATAAGGTAGATTATGAAAATGAGAGAAGAGAAGAGGGGAAATAAGAAATTTAAAGCCCAAACGGAGAAAGAAGCGAGGAGAATAAAACTAAAAAAATAAATTAAATTAATGAAAAAATAGATGCGTTTCTCTTTTTTCGGTAATTTAAAAACAGAAGGCTTTTCATCTTTTTTATAAAGAATTTTTAATACTTCGAGATTTAACTTTTTTCTATTTTTTTCTTCAGGAGAAGATAATCTGAGCGCTAGAAGGGTTATAAGAATTGTCGGAAGTAATGCGTTTAAAGTTATTGTAAAGTCGTTAAATAGAATTTTTCCTGTGTGTTCCAAGAACGGAATTTCTATAAAAAACAAAAGAAGTATTTTGGTTGCTAAAAAGAACAAAGCAAAAAGAGTTATTAATTTTGAAGACTCTTTTTTTATTTTCTCTAAGAAATTTTTGTAATGAATAGAAACTTCTTTTTCAATGTGTTCTGGGTCCGTAAGAAGATCTTTTTTAGATTTTTCCAAAATGTTATGTAACACAGTATAAGCAAGGCTTTTTGATTTGCAAAGAAGATATATTCTCTTTAACTGAGGGTGTTGAAACAATGAGATTATCTCTCGTCTTTCTTTATAAATCTGCGGAGTGATATTTTTAATATCTTCCAGAGAATAGTTTTCCCATTTTTCATATTTCATTTTTAGAACATGATAGGAGATTTTCGCTCTATCAAACCTAAAAATCGCTTGCTGGACAGCGATGTAAAGAAGAATTTCTCTTTCCTTTATTTCCTCATCAACTTCAATAGTCTTTTTTATTGAGTTAAAAACATAGAAAAGAAAGTCATTTTCGGTTTCTTGGTTTAAAAGATATTCTATCTCACAAGACGCAACTGACAAAAGCCATTCGATAAACTTTATTCTAGATCCTGTCGCATTCACGGGGAGATTTTCGATGATATAAAAATATTTATCAGTTATCTTTTGAAGATTTTTTTTGGCATCTTCACCAGCAGAACAATGTATTTCTTTTAAAAAAGACTCCATCGAAAATAAGGGTTTGTTTTTTACAAACTTTTGTAGAGCTCTGCTGATAACAACTCTTTCTATCTTGTCAGTAGAGAAAGATCGAGAAGAGCGATTTAAGTCTTTAATTAATTTTTGAGTTAGTGGCGATAGCTCGGTCATACTTTTACTTTTTAATAATCTCTTTATCTATTTTTATCTCTTTTTGAATTCTTTCTAAAAATTCTTGCAAAGAAACTACTCCTTCATCTTTTCCGTGATATCTTACACTTACCGAGCTTGCTGCCTTTTCTTTTTCTCCGACTACAAGAAGATAAGGAATTTTTTGTATTTCACCATTTCTCACTGTTTTAGAGAGAGTCTCTGAAGAATCTTGTAGTTTTACTCTGAAGTTTTCTTTTTTTAATGTATTAAAAACTTCTTTTGCGTAATCTGCTGATTTTTTAGAGACCGGGATAACCCAAATTTGTTCGGGAGAAAGCCACAAAGGGAAATTTCCTAAAGTATGTTCGATGTATACACCGAGGAATCTTTCGATCGATCCAAGAAGCGCCCGATGTATCATGAAGGGAATTTGTTCTTTTCCTTCTTCGTCGATGTAAGTCATTTCAAATCGAGAGGTAAGATTAAAATCAACTTGGATTGTAGAGAGTTGCCATCTTCTGCCCATAGCATCTACAGCATCAATATCAATTTTTGGAGCATAAAAAGCAGCACCTCCTTCGTCAAGCTCATATCCTGAAGGACTAAAGATGGAAAGAGCTTTTTTGAGAGCACCCTCTGCTTCTTCCCAGGCATCATTTTCTCCGAAATATTTTTCTAAATTTTTTGGATCACGAACAGAGAATTTGAGGATCAAATCTTCCATTTTTAATGTTCTATAAATATAGCGAGTTATTTCTAGGGCACTAATGATTTCTTGCTCTAGTTGATCTTTCGCACAGATGATATGTGCATCGTCTTGCGTAAATCCACGAGGCCTGATTAATCCGTGAAGTTCTCCAGATTTTTCATAACGATAAACTGTTCCCATTTCCGCCCATCTTATGGGGAGATCACGATAACTTCTTATTTCAGACTTGTACATTTTTACATGGAATGGGCAGTTCATTGGTTTTAATCTGTAGTTTTTATCATCAACAGAGAGGGGACCATACATATCGTCTTTATAAAATTTTAGATGCCCTGATCTTTCCCAAAGTTCTTCTCGCGCGATATGGGGAGTAGAAACCGTTTCATATCCGTTTTGAAGATAAGTTTCCATTGCGAAATTAATTAGTAAGTAACGAAGCATTCCACCTTTCGGAAGATAAAGGGGGAGTCCTTGCCCAACTTCTTCATCGAACATAAAAAGGCCAAGCGTTTTCCCTATCTTTCGATGGTCTCTTCTTTCTGCTTCTTCTCTCTTTTCTAAATAATCAATCAGTTCTTCTTTCGTTTCAAAAGCAAGACCGTAAATTCTCTGGAGCATTTTGTTTTCTTCAGATCCCTTAAAGTATGCTCCCGCTGTTCTGTCTAGTTTGAAACTGTCTGAGGAAATTTCTTTTGTATTTTCTACATGAGGACCACTGCAAAGATCTATAAAATCTCCACTTTTATAAATCACAACTTCTTCTCCTTCGATATCTTTCAGTAATTCTATTTTATATGGTTCGTCCTTAAAAAGTTTTTCAGCTTCTTTCTTGTCAATAGTCTGCTTTTCAAAGGGAATATTTTGTTTTATCAATTCACGCATCTTTTCCTCGATTTTTTGAAGATCTTCTTCTTTGAGGTTAATATTATCAAAGTCATAATAAAAACCATTTGAAATAGCGGGACCCATGCCAAGAGAAGCTTCTTTAAAAATACTTTTTACAGCATGAGCCATTATATGTGCGAGTGAGTGTCTGCTTTTTTCTAAATTCATATTTTCTCTTGATTATTTTTAATATAAATAGTCTAATATATTTTTTTGTTTATGCAAGAATTTCCTCTGCGTTTTCACAGATTATTTTTGGAGCTTCATCTCGATGACTCATTTTCCCAGAGATAAAAAGAGATTTTCCTTCCTCAAAAAGAGATCCGTTCTTTTTTAATGTTTTTGGAAAAACAATAACTTCTATATTGTCGGTTAAATCTTCTACACGTACAAAATACATTGGTTCTCCGGACTTAGTTATTATTTTCTTTACATGGGAAACACTAACGCCCACTCGTACTCGTACGTCAGACATTTGTCGTTTTGCTTTTTCAATTGATATTCCTCCAGAGTTTGTTATTTTTTCTAAATGCTGTAACGGATGTCCGGTAATAAAAAGACCCAAGAGTTTTTTCTCCCAGTCAAGCTTTTCTCTTTCACTTAGTGGGGGAGCCTTTTCAAGATTTAAATCTTGTTTCATTATCTCTGATCCGAAAAGACCGGCTTGACCGTTATTCTTATTCTTTTTAATTTCTCTACTATGTTCTAAAATTCTTTCTATATTGTAAGCCAATTCTCCTCGTTCCTTAAATTTATCGAAAGCGCCAGAGAAGATAAGACTTTCAAGCGATTTCTTGTTTAAGCTCCGTGAGTTAATTCTTGTTAGGAAATCATCTAACGACTTGAAACTTCCATTTTCTTTTCTTTCCTTTACGATATCTTCAACGATTTTTATTCCTAAATTTTTTATTGCTGAAAGACCGAACCTTATTTGTGATTTTTCGGGAACAACACTAAATCCCATAAAACTTTCATTAATATCTGGGGGGAGAACTTCAATCCCCATTTTTTTACAGTCGTTAATTAAAAAACCGATTCGCTCTGTATCATTTTGATCGGCGGTAAGCAGTGAAGACATAAATTCCTTGGGGTAGTGTGCTTTCAGATATGCGGTTTGATAAGCTATATGCGCGTAAGCAGTTGCATGACTCTTATTAAAGGAGTATTGTGCAAAGGGTTCTATCCAACTCCAAAGCTTTTCTCCGATTTCTTTTTTTATCCCGTTTTTTTCTATTCCACCAATAAACTTGTCTTTTTGTCCTTGTAACAGTTTTTCTATTTTTTTACCGATAGCTTTTCTTAAAACATCAGCTTCTTCTAATGTAAATCCCGCTAAATCACCAGCGATTTTCATGACTTGTTCTTGGTAGACACAATTATGGACTAAAATGTTGTTTGCGACAAAATTATGATTTCTTTCAACCTCAATGTCGTATACTGGTTCCTTTCCTACATTTTGAACTTCTAATACATCTTCCCACCTTATCTGATTTTGAAAATATTTTTTTAACTCTTCATCTTTGAGAAAATATGAAATTTTTTGAGCTACATTGACGTTCAGACGTCTTCCTTTGTGACGAAAAAACCCACGATTTATATTCAACAAAGAGCAGATTTTTCTTTGAGATATTTTGTTTTTTGCAATATATTGATTTAGTTTTTTTAAAAACATTTCACGGGGGACATAATCGTTGCAAGAGATGTCTTTTAGTCTTTTTTTGTTCACTTTTTTTAAGAAGTTTTTTTTGCTACTGATCATTAACTTCCCGATTTTGTCGTAAAAGATGTCCAGATCATACACATTAATTGAATAGACTTTTTCTTTTTTATTATTTCTACCCAAGTAATCGCTGTTCTGATAAATATAACTGTTTATTCCCATTTTTAATAATAGGGTTTGTGTTCCGAAAGCAATTTTTGGCGAGATTGTTTTTAGATATGCTATTTTTTTAGCAATACCTCCGTCGCAATCCCAAAAAGAAGCTAAAAAAACTGCTATAAGACTCTCTTCCAGCTCAAAAACAAAATTGGGGATATATTTTTGAGATGACAGTAATCCTCCTTTTTTAGATTTTAATCCAAGGACTTGTATCCATTTTAAAACCTGATTTGGTTCATGGTAAGGTACTTTATCTGGATTGATTTTCAAAGGAGTAGCTCTTTTTACTCCTCTTATATGAGTTGTAAATTTTACGGTAGTGTTTTTGAATGAAGATTCAACGCATTTTTTAAAATCTTTTAACATCGCCTCATTTTTGTTGACAAAATAACAATCAGATTTATTTGAAAGAGATCCGTCTGCGATAAGATAAGACAACACTTTTATTTTTCCCCTAGAAAATTTTTTTCTACCGGTGGATAATTTTTTTGCTGTTCCAATAAAATCACCAACTTTTATACTTGAAAGCTTTTTCCATCCCTTAGGGGTAAAAAAGAGGTGATCAGAAGTAGCTTTTATCTCTTTTCCCGTTCTTAGTCTAATTTTATAGACATTTTTTACGCCATTATTAAATTTGCGCGAAATTAATCCTTTTGTAAACCTATTTTTAGCAAAATTGTAAGACTGTACGCTGAGATTTTTGTTTGAATCAACCAGCTCATTGATTTGGATTATTTTTCCCGAATCATTCGTTTGTATAATAGTATCACCAGAAACACAAACCCCGTATGTTGGTTTCAAGATTGGTTCAAGCCTTGGATGCATATAGGTGATTTCTTTTTTCCCGAGCTTTCTTTCAATATAATCCGGGATAAACTTTATTGGTCCTGGGCGGTACAACGAGACCATTGCAATAACCTCTTCGATATCACTAGGCTTTAGTTGTTTTAGATATCTCTGCATTCCTCCACTATTGTGAACAATAAAACCATTTGCTTGAAAATTGTTCCCAGGAGATTTCATTTTAATGTCATAAGTCATTTCTTTGCCGGAATATTTTATGCATTGAATTTTTACAAACTGAAATCCTGTTTTTGGTATTTGTGGACACTCCCAATCAACCAATGTTTTATAATTTAATGCGAGTTCGGCAAAAAGAGTTGTATTGATCAATACAAAGTTATATCGTGGGTATTGTTCTTGAAATAATGTAATTTTTTCTTTATCTAAATCTCTTAAGAATCCCTTTATTTCATAAAAGGTATTTTTGGATGGTACATAAAAATCTGGAGTATAGTGGATAACTTCACCGTTTTTTCTCTTTAAAGGAAAAATCTTTGGTTCATAATAATATTTTAAATTGTAGAGGTTTAGTATTCTAGCAAAATCTGCCTCCCATGATGAACGTACAAAATGTCCTAAGTCTTTGCGAAATCCTCTTTTTCCGTGAGGAGATGGTTTCCCAAACATCGGGTTTCCTTTCCCGCTAAACCTTTTAGACATTTTTTTTCTGATTTCAGCGGCTTGTTTTTCCCCACAGCGATTTTCAAGACTTCTTCCCATTAAAGCTCTCGATATCTTTAATGATGCTTTTTGCAAAGAATCACTATTCTCTTTTGTTAATCCATAATTCCACGGTTTTCCGCCATCTAAATAAAAATTTGTTAAAGCTTTTTTTATTTTTTCCCGAGATTTTTCTTTACTAGGATTTTTATATGTTGTCGCTGAACAACGATAACAATATTTTGTTTTTCTGCCTGGGTTTCCGTAAATTTGCTTCTGACAAATATTACAAGTTCTGTAAACCAAATGTTTTGCTTTCTTTCGGATTAGTATTGTGTCTCCGGGCCTTATATCTTTTAATCTCTTCCATCCGTCATCGGTTAGAAAATAGTGGCTCTTAGTGGACCTTATATACCATCCGTTTTCAGCAACTAACGTGTATAGCTTTTTTTCTCCAGATTTTACAATATCAATTATTTTGTTCAAGTGTATTTTTCCTTCGTCTAGATATAAAGAATTAATTCTTTTTTTATCTTTTTTTTCATACAATTTTTTAATTGTTGTGTTTGAGACAATGGTGTCTCCAGAAAGACATTCTAATTGAAAGATTCCAACTGTATTTCCTTCTTGTAAAAGTTGAAATGCTTTTTTATCATCCAAAGGAATATTTTCAATATCAAGATTTTCTTTATGGATTGCATATATTTTCTTTAGAGTATCTTCAATAATTGTTAGGTTTTTTAAGCCCAGAAGATCCATTTTTAAAAGGCCCAAATCTTCAATATATCCCATGGCGTATTGAGTTACTACTCCTGTTTCGCTTTGTGTCGGGCGCTGAAGAGGGACTAGGTTGTCCAGTGATTTATCAGAGATTACAACGCCACAAGCATGAGTTGAAGCATGTCTTACTACTCCTTCTAGCTTTTCGGCGTGAGTAATTAATTTTCGCGCCTCTTCATCTGTATCATAAATCTGCCTAAACTCGGCTACACTTTCTCGAGTTTCTTTTAAGTTCAAGCCGGAAGGAATCATTTTGGCAATCTTATCACAATAAGAATATGGATAACCGAGAGCTCTTCCTACATCACGTATCGCTGCACGTGCTGCCATTGTCCCAAAGGTAATTATCTGAGCAACCTTATCTTCTCCGTATTTTCCGGCGATGTACGAGATAACTTCATCTCTTCTTCTATCTGCAAAGTCTAAATCAATATCAGGAAGTGAAACTTTTGCTCTTCCGGGGTTTAAAAATCTCTCAAAAATTAAACCGTAATGTAAAGGATCGATGTTAGTTATTCCCAAAAGATAAGCAATAATTGATCCACCTGCACTTCCTCTTCCTGGTCCGACAACAATCTTATTTTCTTTTGCCCAATTTACAAAATCGTGAACTATTAAAAAATAGGAAGAAAGCTTTGCGCCGACAATAACACCAAGTTCCATTTCTAGTCTTTTCATAACTTCCTCCTTTTTTTCTTTTGGATATCTTTTTTCAATTCCTTTAAGACAAAGCTCTCTTAGTTTTTCATCTACTGTTTTGCCGTTATCAAGAGGAAAGTGGGGAAGTATTATTTTTCCTAGGGGAATTTCTATATCACACATCCCCTTTATCTTGTTTGTGTTTTCGATTGCCTCAGGGGTGTCTTTAAAAAGTTCTTTCATTTCTTCTGCAGTACGCATCGAGAAGTCGTCGTCGGTCATTGTAAGGCGGGTAGGATTATTAATATCGGTCCCTGTTCCGATTGCCATCAAGATGTCTTGAGTTTCCGCATCTTCTTTTCTTAAATAATGGGCATCACAAGTGGCAACAAGAGGTATTCCGGTTTCTTTTGATATTTTTATTAGTCCGTCATTAACTATTTTTTGGTCAGGTATGTTTGGATGATGTTGAATTTCTAAATAAAAACTGTCTTTTTCAAAAAGATCTCTGTAGTAAAGTGCAAGTTCTTTTGCTTCTTCTTTTTTGTTTGAGAGAATAAGACGAGGAATCTTCCCTTTGATACAGGCGGTAAGGGCAATAATTCCTTCAGTGTGTTTTTTTAACAAATCTTCGTCGATTCTTGGCTTGTAATAAAATCCTTCAAGGTGAGCTTTGCTTACTAAGCGGACTAGATTTTGATACCCTTTCATGTTTTTCGCAAGAAGTATCATGTGATAGGACTTATTATCAATGTTTGGTCTTTTGTCAGTCATTCTTTCAGTTGCCATGTAAATTTCAGTTCCGATGATTGGTTTTATTCCAGCTTCTTTTGCTTTTTTATAGAATTCTATTGCTCCGTAAAGCGCTCCGTGGTCGGTAATGGCAACAGCATCCATGTTATTTTCTTTCACATAATCCAAAAGCTTATTTATTTTTGATAAACCATCAAGGAGACTGTATTCGGTGTGAACATGGAGATGTGTAAAAGACATATTTAAAAAAGTTAAAAGATAAAATGTGCTATAATTCTATATCATTATAAAAGATATGGCAAAAAGAAAGATTATTGGCATTGATGAAGCGGGGAGAGGTCCTTTAGCAGGACCGGTTGTTGCTGCTTCGGTAAAGATTCTCAATTATCCGGAGTTTAAAAAGGCAAATTTTTCCTTTCTAAAATATTCCTCCCTTGATTCTAAAAAACTTTCAGAAGGAAAAAGAGAGGAAATTTATGAGATAATAACTAAATCTTCTCTTATAGATTATGGAATTAGCGTGGTTTCAGAAAAAGTGATTGATAGAATAAACATACTGGAAGCAACGAAGTTGGCGATGGAAAAATCATTAGGAGAAATGGATTTTAATAATTCTCAGCTTATTATTGATGGTAACTTCACAATAAATTTTGATTGTCCTCAAAAAGCAGTCATTAGAGCTGATGAAAGTGTTTTAGAGTGTTCTCTGGCATCTATCATTGCTAAAGTAGAGAGAGATCGATTAATGATTGAATATCACAAAAAGTATCCTATTTATCAGTTTGATAGACATAAAGGGTATGGAACAAAAATACATCGTGAAATGATTAGAAAGTACGGAACTTGCCCGATTCACCGTAAATCTTTTAGTCTTTTTTGACTTTTTTTTATACTTTGTTATAATCGGCGTGAAAAGGAAACACCCAACAGGGTGTTTTTAATTACAAAAATATGGGAAAAAACACAATAAATCTTATTAAGCAAAAAGAAGAAGGGTCAATTCTCTAGAACATATCTATATTCCAGAGATGGAAAGAGTTAAAAAGTATATTTCCCAGAAATTTGAAGAGCGAGAAAGATTCGACAGAACGGTGATTCTTAAATTAAAAGAACTAATCAGATAATACTTATAACTGCCTAGAACCGCTATTGATTAAATTTTGGTTTTTTGTTATAGTTCAAGACGTTAATTCACTAAAAAACATGGCAGTACCAAAACAAAAAAAGACAAAATCAAGAAGAAATCAAAGAAGAATGCATATTCACCTGGATAAGCCAACGCTTGTTGTTTGTCCACACTGCAAAGAAAAGAAGCTGATGCATACGGTTTGTAAAGCTTGTGGGTATTATAAAAATCGAGAAATTATCGATGTGTTGAAGGAGAAGAAAACCCCAAAAGAGAAAGAGACAGCAGAAAAGAAGAAGCCTCTTAATATAGAATCTTTATCTAAAAAAGATAAATAACCTTAAAATGTCTTCTCGCCACTTAGCACGTTCAATCGCACTTCAATCGCTTTATGAGTGGGATTTTTCTGGAGAAAAAAAAGACCCCAAGGAAGTTATTGAAAAAAACGTTGAAGATGCAAAAGACGAGATAAAAGACACAGAGTTTATTTATAGTTTAGTACAAGGGGTGATCAGTAACATTGAAGAGTTAAACAAGATTATTTCTGCCGCTGCTCCAGAGTGGCCACTTGACAAGATTACGACAGTCGATAGGAATGTTTTGAGAATTGGACTTTATGAATTAATTTATGGAAACAAAGAAGAAGTTCCTCCAAAGGTTGCGATTAACGAAGCAATTGAACTTGCGAAAAGTTTCGGAGGAAGCAGTTCTGGGCGCTTTATAAACGGGGTACTGGGAACTGTTTACAAAGAAATTAATGAAGAGGTTGATTTAAAATAGATGGAGGAAAAATTTAACGAATTAGAAAAAAAAATAGGAGTGGAGTTCGAAGACAAGAATTTACTCGTTCAGGCCTTCTGTCACCGTTCTTATTTAAACGAAAACCCGGATTTTAATCTTGGACAGAACGAGAGGTTAGAGTTTCTAGGTGATGCAGTACTAGAGCTTGTTGTTACAAATTATCTCTATCTTCAGTATCCGGAAAACTCTGAAGGAGAACTTACAACTTGGAGAGCTGCGCTTGTTAATACAAAAGAAATTGCAGATACAGCAGAGAAGTTACAGTTTCAAGATTTTCTTCTTCTTTCTAAGGGAGAAAACAGAGAGAATGGAAGAGCAAGACTTTGTATTTTAGCGAATACATTTGAAGCATTTATTGGCGCACTTTATCTTGACAGAGGGTATCATATAGTGGAAGAATTTATTAAAAAGAACCTGATAGTTAAGTTACCAAGAATTATAGAACTTGAACTTTATCGTGATCCCAAATCAGAACTTCAAGAAAGAACACAAGAAGAAGCGGGGGTTACTCCCAGCTATAATGTTTTAGAGGAGTCTGGACCTGATCATCAAAAATATTTCAAGATAGGAGTATTTTTAAACAATATGCTTGTTGGGGAAGGAAAGGGTTGGTCAAAAAAAGAAGCAGAAGAAGAGGCAGCGAAAGAAGCGCTTACTAAAAATAAATGGAAAAATAATTAAAAAAGATAAATTATGTTAAGAATTAGATTTTTTAGAAAAGGAAGAAAGAAGCAACCTTTTTATAAAATAGTTGTTACCGACAAAAACAACCCACCTTCAAGCGGAAGATTTGTTGAAGAAGTAGGATTTTATAATCCTCACACTAAAGAGTGCAAGATAGAAGGAGAAAAGGTGAGTTACTGGATGGAGAAAGGAGCTCAACCTTCAGATGTGGTTTGGAATCTTCTTATTAAGGAGGGAGTGATTAAAGGGGAAAAAATAAATGTTGTTTCTTTAACGAAAAAAAGAAAAGCGAAGATTGAAGAAAAACAGAAGAAAAACGAAGTAACATTAGGAAAAGCTAAGGAAGAAAAAAAGGAAGTAGAAAAAATGGTAGAAGTTACCAAGGAAAGTGCGCAAGAGAAAGAAGATGCATCGGCAGAAGAAGAAGCTAAAGAGGATGTTTCAAAAGAAAAAACAGAAGAACCCGCAGAAGAAGAAGTTACCAAAGAAAGTGCGCAAGAGAAAGAAGATGCACCGGTAGAAGAAGAAGCTAAAGAGGATGTTTCAGAAGAAAAAACAGAAGAACCCGCAGAAGAAGAAGTTACCAAAGAAAGTGCGCAAGAGAAAGAAGATGCACCGGTAGAAGAAGAAGCTAAAGAGGATGTTTCAGAAGAAAAAACAGAAGAACCCGCAGAAGAAGAAAAATAAAATTGACAACTATTTTTAAAAGATATAGAATGTTCAAAGAAGTTTGTCTTTTTGACAAACATAATGATAGGAAAGGTCGATTTACATTGTACGATTACAATAACAATATATGACTAACGAAACTTCTGACAAGGAATTCTTAGAGTTTATTGTGAAAAACTTGGTAGATAATCCTGATTCTGTTGAAGTTGAAAGAACGGTAGATGAGATGGGAGTGCTCCTTGCTTTAAAAGTTCATCCTGACGATATGGGACAAATTATCGGGAAGGAAGGATCCACAGCAAGAGCAATCAGAAATTTGGTTCGTATAATTGGTCTTAAGCGTAAAGCTAGAGTCAATTTGAAGATTATTGAACCAAGTGGAGGATCTCACCAACCAAGAACTGATTCTTCTGAGAACAGAAAAGAAGGATTGGAGGATATTAAACTCTAAAAACTTTCACAAATTTTTAAAACGGTGCTATCATAATAGTGCCGTTTTTTTAATTAAAAATATTTTATGCGATTTGATATTATAACTATTTTTCCATCGATTTTTGATGGTTTTTTGAAAGAAAGCTTGATAAACAAGGCGATTCAAAAAAAACACATTAAAGTAAATATTCACGACCTAAGAAGGTGGGCCGATGACGCTCACAAAACCGTTGATGAAAAGCCTTTTGGAGGTGGAAGTGGAATGGTGATGAAGATTGGTCCAATTTATAGAGCAGTTTCAGAGATAAAGAAGGAGAATGCAAGAGTTATTCTTTTTACTCCAAGAGGAAAAAAATTTAATCAAAAAAAAGCAACTGATTTTAGTAGTTGTACTCAACTTATTATGATCTGTGGAAGATATGAAGGGGTGGACGAAAGAGTTGCAAGATATATCGCAGACGAAGAGGTTTCTCTGGGGGACTATGTTTTAATGGGAGGAGAACTCCCGGCAATGATAGTTTTAGAAACCGTCTCAAGGCTTGTTCCAGGAGTCATTGGAAAAGATAGTTTTTTAGAAGAGAGAAAAAAATCTGATGGATTTTTAGAATATCCTCAATACACTAGGCCAGAATCTTTTTTAATTAATGGTAAAAAAAGAAATGTTCCTAAAATTCTTCTTTCGGGAGATCATAAAAAAATAGAAGAATGGAAAAGTAAAAAAGGAAAAATTATTAAATAAAGAAATGAAAAAAAATCTCTGGCATTCAAAAACTACTGACGAAGTTTTTCACGAAACCTCTTCTAATCCGGAGGGAATTTCTCAAAAAGAAGCGGGGAAAAGACTTTTAAGGTATGGGCCCAATGTTATTGAAGATGAAAAACGTGTTCATTCTGTTTTTGTTTTTCTAAAACAATTTCGAAGTGGACTTGTTTATGTTCTAATTGTAGCTGCAGTTATTTCTTTGCTTTTTCACAAGACAATCGATGTTTATATTATTTTAGCAGCTATTTTTTTAAACGCTGGCTTAGGGTTTATACAAGAATACAAGGCAGAAAAAGCAATTCAGGCTTTGAAAAAAATGGTTGTCCAGGTTGCTAAAGTTTATCGGGAGGGGAAACTCTTAGAAATAACCGCAGAACATCTTGTTGTGGGAGATGTAGTTTTGCTTAGTGAAGGAGCACGAATTCCTGCCGACATAAGATTGTTTTATACAAAAAACTTTCGTACCAGTGAAGCTTCACTTACCGGAGAGTCTGTGCCGGTTGGGAAAAAAACAGATGTTGTAATGGAAGAGGCAGACTTAGGTGATAGAAAAAACATGGCTTTTATGGGAACGTTTGTTGCCGGTGGGAAGGCAAAGGGGGTGGTTGTTGCTACGGGAAGTGAGACTTTCTTTGGAACAATCGCCAAAGATATTAAAGAAGTAGAAAAACGTGGAGGTCATTTTGAAGAGAAAATCGGTATTTTAGCAAAACAAATGGCGCTCTTTGCTTTTGGTGGTGCATCAGTTATTTTGTTTCTATCTCTTTACATCAAAGGAGTAACGCTAAAAGAAATTTTTTCTCTTTCTGAAGTTTTTCAAGAGTCACTTCTTTTTGCTGTTGCGGCACTTGTTTCAGGAATACCAGAAGGACTTCCTGCGATATTAGTTATTGTTTTAGCAATTGGTGCTACAAGAATGGCAAAGAAAAATGCCATTATCAGGAGACTTCCTGTGACAGAAACTCTGGGAGTTGCAGATCATATTATAACTGACAAAACAGGGACTCTCACACAGAACACGATGAACGTTCGAAAGATTATTCTTGCCGATAATGAAGAAGTAGATGTTACTGGAGATGGATGGAGTCCCAAAGGCGACTTCTTAGAAAAAGGGCAAAAATTTTCTCCTCTTTATAAGTCAAATCTGAAAAAACTTTTACACATTGCTGGTGTCTGTAACGAGGCAGAGATAACAAGAGAAGAAGAAGGAGAGACGTATAAGATTATTGGAGATCCCACAGAAGCATCCCTTGTTGTGCTTGCGCAAAAAGCGGGATTAAACGAGGAGATAATTCATGAAAAAGAAAAAAAGATAGATGATATGCCATTTAGTTCTAAATTTAAATATAGAGCATCATTGTCGGTTCTTTTAGATCAAGAAAGTAAAAAACAGATTTATGTTGTGGGTGCTCCAGAAGAGGTGATAGAGAAAGTAGAATTTCTTCACTCTAAAGATGGAGTAAGAAAAATCACCAAAGAAGAAAAAGAAGAAATACTAAAGAAGGTTGAAGGGATGACAGAACAGGCGATGAGAACAATCGGATTGGCTTATAAAGAAGTCAGTGAAAAAACTGAAGAAATTAAAAAAGAAGATGTTGGCGAGCTGATTCTAACTGGGGTTGTAGGAATAATGGATCCTCCAAGACCAGAGGTGAAAGGGGCAATTCTAAAAGCAAAAAAAGCAGGTATAAGAGTGATGATGGTTACTGGAGATCACAAAGGGACCGCCATAGCCATATCTAAAGAGATAGGGCTGTTAGAGGAAGGGGACAACAGAGCCTTTACTCAACATGAACTTTTAGACATGTCAGAAAGTGAATTTATAAAAGCCGTTTCCGAAGTTAATGTTTTCGCGAGACTTACCCCTCATATGAAGTTAAAGATTGCTAAAACATTGCAAGATAAAAAAGGTGCGATAATTGCAATGACCGGAGATGGAGTGAACGACGCCCCTGCGGTGAGACAGGCCGATATAGGTATTGCTATGGGAATTGCAGGGACAGATGTTACCAAAGAGGCTGGAGAAATAATTTTGGCGGATGACAATTTTGCTTCGATTGTCGGCGCTATTGAAGAAGGAAGAATTGTTTTTACTAATACAAGGCAAACTAGCTCATTTCTTATTACTACCAATTTTGCGGAGTTTATAACGCTGATAACTTCTATTTTACTAAGATTTCCTTTACCACTTTTACCGACTCAGATTTTATGGCTCAACCTGGTTACCGACGGTTCGGTAGGGTTTCCACTAGCTGCTGAGCCGGGACACGGAAAAGTTTTAAATAGACCACCAAGAAACAAAAAAGAGAATATTCTTTCTTTAGAAATATTGCCATTCTTTATTTTAATGGCGGTGGTGATGACCATTGCAAGTCTTTTTGTGTTTAATCTTATTTATCAAGGCGGATCAGGAGACTTAGATAGGGCAAGGACTGGAGTATTCACTGTGATGGCTTTTACTCAACTCTTTAACGCGCTTAATATGCGTTCTTTGAGAGAGTCTGTTTTTAGTATCGGATTATTTTCAAATCGTTCTATGATTTTAGCGCTTTTTATTGCAACTGTTTTACAAGTGATTGCAATAGAAGTTGGTTTTTTCAGAGAAATATTTGGATTTGGAGCACTAAAATTTAGTGAACTTCTGCTCTTTATATCAATATCTTCTTTAGTTCTTGTTTTCGGAGAAGCCTACAAATATTTACGTTATCGCTTTAAGGGAGATGATTAAATCTTTAAAGATTTTTAGAGAAGTATTCTTTTAAATTATCTACTTCTACTCTTTCTTGTTTCATAGTGTCTCGCTCTCTTATTGTCACAGAGTTATCGGTAAGTGAATCAAAGTCAACAGTAACACAATACGGAGTACCAATTTCGTCTTGTCTTCTGTATCTCTTACCGATACTACCACTTATATCAAATTCACATATCCATGTTTCCCTTAGTTCTTCATAAATCTCTTTTGCTTTTTCAACTAGATTAGGCTTGTTCTTCAAGAGAGGGAAGATAGCTATCTTAATAGGAGAAAGTCTTTTGTCAATTTTTAAAACGATCCTGTTTTCATTTTCTATTTTTTCTTCAGTATAGGCGTTATCAAGGAACATCAAAAAAAGCCTGTTTAATCCTACTGATGTTTCTAAGATATGAGGAGTGAACTTTTCTTTAGTTTCTTCATTGGTATAGGTTAGCTGAGTTCCAGAATGTTTAGAGTGTTGTGTGAGATCCCAGTCTCCTCGAGTATGAACGCCTTCTACTTCTTTGTAACCAGAAAGAGAAGAAAAATCAAACTCTATATCATAAGCCTCTGATGCGTAATGGGCGAGTACTTCGTGCTTGTGCCATCTTATCTTATTTTTCGGTATTCCGTATTCTAGATACCAATTCCAGCGGATATCTTTCCACATTTCATATTTTTCTTTCATCTCTTTTGGATGTAAAAAATACTGCATTTCCATTTGCTCAAATTCTCTTGTTCTAAAGATAAACTGACGGGCAATGATTTCATTACGAAATGCTTTTCCAACTTGTGCGATTCCAAAAGGAAGTTTGGGATGCAGAGAGTCTAAAATATTTTTGTACTCTAAATATATTCCGCCACAAGTCTCGGGTCTTAGATAAACAACGTTTTCTTCAGAAAGAGCATCGGTGGGGGAACCAAGATTAGATTTAACCATCAAAGAAAACTGTTTTGCAGCGGTAAGATTTTTTGAACCACAATTTACGCATTTAACCTTTCCTTTTAGCTTGTCTAGTTCTTTATTAACAAAATCAAGAGATTCTTTATCTGCATTTATTTTAAATTCTTCTAAAAGATGATCAGCGCGCATTCTTTGATTGCAATCTTTACAGTCAACCTGCGGATCATCAAATCCTTCTACGTGTCCTGATGCTACCCATGTTGTCGGGTGCATAAAAATTGCACTGTCTAATCCGTAAACATCACTGCGAAGTTGAACCATATGTTTCCACCAAGCATCACGAATATTGTTTTTAAGAAGCGTTCCGTAATGACCGTAATCATAGATGGCAGGCATTCCACCATAGATCTCTGAGGATTGAAAAACAAATCCTCTTCTTTTACAAAACGATACGATATTTTCTAAATTATTTTTTGTTTTCATAGTATTTAATAAAAAAACTCATTATAACAACCAAAAAAACTTTGGTCGCTAGAACGAGTTTTCCCCGCGGTTCCATCTAGCTTGCCCCAATATAGAGCCACCTTAATTTATATTAACTTTTATAACAGGGTGCCAATTTCCCTTAAGCTAACTTTTCTTCATTATACAGAAGTATTAATTCTTTTCAAGGTTTTGTTGTAATCTTTGTTGAAAATTGATAAAATGGCATTATTATTTAATCTAAGATGATGCTTTATGAGAGTTTCAAAATTATTTACTAGAACGAAAAAGGAAATTAACAAAGAAGAAACGGCATTAAATGCCAGGTTACTTTTGCGTGCAGGGTATATTAATAAAGAGATGGCCGGCGTATATTCTTTCCTTCCTTTAGGGCTAAGAGTTTTAAATAAAATAGCAAACATAGTAAGAGAAGAGATGAACATTACACTTGGAGCACAAGAGGTTTTAATGTCCGCACTTCATCCTTTAAAAAACTATCAGCTGACAAAGAGAGATAAGATAGATGTTCTTTTTCATACAAAGTTAAATGGTGGTGGCGATTTAGTAATGGGGCAAAGTCATGAAGAAATTGTTGTTCCACTTTTTAATCATTTTTTATCTTCCTACAAAGATCTTCCTTGTGGGATTTATCAGATTCAACCAAAGTTTAGAAATGAACTAAGGGCAAAATCAGGAATTTTGAGGGGAAGAGAGTTTTTAATGAAAGATCTTTATTCTTTTCATACAAGTAAGGAGTGTTTCGAAGAGTATTATAAAAAGGCAAAAGAGGTTTATCTTGATATATATCAGAAGCTTGGGATAGGAGAGAAGACTTATCTTACTTTTGCATCGGGGGGTACATTTTCAAAATATTCTCATGAGTTTCAGATGTTATCGGAAATTGGAGAGGATGAAATCTATATTTGCGATGATTGTAATGTTGCGGTGAATAAAGAAATAATTGATGATGTTAACGGTTGTCCGGAATGTAAAAAGACAAAAAAAGAACTAAGAATAGAAAAAGCAATTGAAGTTGGGAATATCTTTCCTTTAGGAACGAGGTTTTCAGATGCTTTTAATTTGAAAGTTAAAGATAAAGACGGGAAAGACATAGCTCCTATTATGGGGTGTTATGGAATTGGCATAAGTAGGGTCATGGGATCAATAGTTGAGGCGAGCAATGATGAAAAAGGAATCATTTGGCCAGAAGAAGTTTCTCCTTTTGATGTTCATCTTGTGGGGCTAAATCTAGATAAAAAAGAAGTTAAACAATTTGCGGAAGATCTTTATTCTAAACTAGAGAAAGAAAATAAATCTGTGCTTTATGATGACAGAGAAGATGTTAGTGGGGGATTCAAACTTAAAGATGCTGACCTGATGGGTATCTCAAAACAGATTATAGTTAGTGAAAAGCTTTTAGAAAAGAATATGGTGGAGTACAAGACAAGGAAAAACGGAGAAACAGAAATAAATACCATAGAAAGTATTATTAACAAAATAAAGTGAAAGGTTTTTTAGAAATAAAGAGGAGGTAAGTTCTTTAAAATTTCAGGTTACAGCGTGTTTATATATAAATAAACCAAAGAAGAGATGATAAAAAATGACACTTCTGTTGTATCTTTTGATGACCACTTTCTTGTTTTTGATCTTTCTTGCCTTGTTTTATACCTTAGGAGGAGTAATTGGGTATAACACCAAGAGAGAAGCGGTAGTAAAGGCTTTTATTTTTGCGGCTTCAGTGTTTGTAGTTTATTATGTTCCTTTTTTCTTTTTCTTTGGGATTAATGACATCGCGACAATCATAATAATAGTGTGGTCACTGA
>CAZJEE010000001.1:14313-56577 GCA_964544985.1 uncultured Candidatus Saccharibacteria bacterium | reverse complement strand
TTGAGGAATCAAAAGAATTTTTAGAAAGAGTTGAAAAAGATGAACTGCCGATGTTCACCTCTTGTTGTCCTGCATGGGTGCGTTTTGTAGAATTCTATTATCCGGAGTTTATTCCTAACCTTACAACTGTTCGTTCTCCGCATATTATTTTAGGAGGAATTATTAAGAAATTTTATGCTGAAAAAGAAAAAATAGATCCTGAAAAAATAATGGTAGTTTCGGTCATGCCATGTGTCGCAAAAAAATATGAGATCGAGAGAAAAGAACTTCAGACTGACGGCATTAAACCAGTTGATTATGTGATGACTACGCGAGAGGTGGGAAGACTTCTGAAAAATAATAAAGTTGATTTTGTAAATATTGAAGAGAAAGAATTTGACAATCCTTTTGGAGAGCCATCTGGATCAGGAATTACCTACGGAGCAAGTGGGGGTGTAATGCAGTCAGCTTTTTATAATATTTCGGGAAAGAAAGCAGTTTTTGAAGAAGTAAATAAAGGATTAAAGGTGGCTGAAGTTGATTTTAATGGTAAAAAATTAAAGCTTGCAGTAGTGCACGGTCTTGGAAATGCAAAAAAGGTTTTAGAAGAACTTAAAAAGGAACCAAATAAGTACGATTATGTCGAAGCGATGGCATGTTACGGAGGTTGTATCGGTGGAGGCGGGCAAAGTGTACCCACCGAAGAAAAAATTAGACAGAAGAGAAGAGAGGGACTTTGTAATGCCAGTGGGGAGAAAGAAACGAAAAAAGCAAGTGATAATCCATATGTGAAAAAAGTATATAAAGAATTTTTAAGTGAAAAGGACGTTTTGAATCTTTGCTATACAAAATTTTATCAAGCGAAAAAAAATGAAAATTAGTTCTATTGCTATAGAAAAAATAATTACCAAGGAACTTGTAATTTTTTCAGTTCTTTCTTTTATTGTTATCTTCTCTCCGTTTTTTGGTGTACAGGCTGTAACTGGACCACTGGTTAACGCTGCGCTTTTTTTAGCAACAATTTTTTTAGGAATTAAGGGGGCTACGCTATTGGCCATTTTTCCAAGCATTACTGCTCTTGCGGTAGGTTTTTTACCATTACATATTGCACCACTTATCCCCTTTATCATTATCGGGAATATAATACTAGTTATTGTTTTCAATAGATTTAAAGAAAATTATTGGAAAGGAATTTTTCTTGCTTCATTTTCAAAGTTCTTTTTTTTATATACCTTTTCATTCTTAATATCAGGAGTTCTTTTTTCTGGTAAAATTGCAAAAGTTGCTACCACAATGATGAGTTGGCCTCAACTTGCGACGGCTTTGGTAGGAGGATTAATCACATATTTTGTGGTACTTTTAATAAAGACGAGGGAAAATATTTAGTTTCGATTTATTGATAATATGTTATACTAAAAAAATGACTAAAAAAGATAAAAAAACAAAAAAAACTACGGTCAAAAAAAAAGGAGAAGAGTCTCTTCGAGATATTAAAGTGAGAGTTGTTGGTGTTGGAGGTGGTGGAGGATCAATTATTTCTGGAATCTCTCCAAGCATAACAAAAGTATCTTTTTCCGCCCTGAACACAGATGTTCATGCATTAGAAGAAATAACAAAGAAAAAGAAGATTAGAGGTGTCGTTTTCGGGAAAAGCCTAACCGGTGGTTTAGGAACTGGAATGGATCCGAAACTTGGGAAAGAAGCCGCGCTCCAGGATGTAGAGGAAGTTAAAAAACTTTTTAAGGACCAAGATATCGTTATTTTTGTTGCTTCACTTGGTGGGGGAACAGGATCGGGAGCAATGCCCGTTTTTTCACAAGCTGCAAAAGAAATGGGATGTTTGGTCTATGGAGTTTTTACTCTTCCCTTTATTTTTGAGGGAGAGAAAAAAATGAAGATTGCCAAGGACGCGATTAAAGAATCATCGTCACATATGCATGCTGTAACGGTTCTTCCTAATGAGAAAATATTTGAAATAATTGATAAAAACACGCCACTAAAAGAAGCATTAATGATGATGAATAAAAGTTTGGCGGATAGTCTTGAAGGACTCGTTGAAACAATTTATGAAACGGGCCTTATTAATATTGATTTTGCGGATGTGAGAACTGTTTTGGAAAATAGGAAAGGAGAACGAAAATTAACTTACTTGAATACAGCAGAGGGAACGCTTGAAGAAGGAGCGGAAGAAGTTGTAAAAAGAGCTGTTTTAAATCCGCTTTATCCTTATTCAATTGACAAAGCAACCGGTATTTTATTTAATATTACTGGTGGAAAGGACATTGGACTTACTGATATTTCTTCAATTTCAGAAAGTATTTCTAAGCACACAGAAGACGACGCAAAAATTATTATTGGAATTATGCAAAAAGTGAAATACAAGGACAAAGTAAGGGTTGCGCTTCTTGCGACAGGATGTGAGACAGATTTTTTGAAAAAAGAACTTGAGGGCGGTGAAATAAAAAAAGCCGAAACTCCAAAAAAGAAAAAAAAGGAAAATAAAAAAGTAGAAGAAAAAACTGAAAAAATCACCGTTGTACCAAAGAGCAAAATAGATTTTCATATTTTTCAAGAAAAAAAGAAAGCTCCAGAGAACGAAGATGAAAAAGAAATCTTAGAAGAAGAAGATAAGTGGGAGAAACCTTCATTTTTAAGAAGAATAAGTTGAGTTATAAGAAATGAATAATGTTATAAAAAAAGGAATAATTTCAGCTATTGAAAGCGATTGTAATTTTTTTCCGCTTACTCGATGTATACCTAAAGAACTTTTGCCGATTGGAGACGTTCCTTTTATTCAAAGATTAGTTGATGAATTGGTTGATTCTAAGATTGAAGAAATTATCTTGCTTTCATCGGCAGAAAAGAAAGGGATTGTTGGTCATTTTCAAGATATTGAGAAATTAAGTGAGGAGAATAATGATTTTAAAGAAAAGTATCAGAATTCTTTATTTCACAATATTGTACATAAAAAAGACTCTGGGAGTGGATATGCGATTTTTAAGGCAAAAGAAAAAATTGGTGATGAACCATTTGCAGTTCTTTTCTCAAATGATGTCTTTTGTGGTAAAAAGTCTTCCATCGAACAACTTTCCGCAGTTTATAGAACGTCTCAAAAGCAAGTTTTAGCACTGAAGGAGATTAACGAAGAAGATGTTTCTTCTTCTTATGTGGTAAAAACAGAGAAAATCGCTAATAGATTTTATAAAATTAAAAAAATTATTAAAAATCCTGAGAAAGGAGAAGTAGAATCACGACTTGCACTTGCTGGACGTTATATATTAACTCCAGATATATTTGATTATTTAAAAAACTCAGGAACAAAAACGTCAATTATTGATGCAATAAATGATCTCATTTCTGCGGGGAAAACTGTTTATGGTCACGAGTGTGAAGGGAACTGGTTTTCAATTAGAAACAAAGAAGAATATCTTTTAGCACAAAATTTTTTTAGACAATTAAAAATATGATAAAAAACTTCAAAGAGTATTTCAATCTCGAGGGGAGAATAGCAATTGTTACTGGGGCAAGGAGAGGAATGGGAAGAACACATTGTTTTGCTCTTGCGGATGCGGGGGCGAAAGTTATTGTTTCGGATATTAATAATTCAGAGTCCGAACTAGTTGTTGATGAGATAAGAGAAAGAGGGGGAGAAGCATGTGCAATTGAGTGTGATATTTCAAAGAAAGAAGAAGTTGATAACTTGATTAAAAAAACCAAAGAAATCTATGAAAGAATTGATATTCTGGTAAATAATGCGGGCGTTGTAGATTTCAAAAACTTTTTTGATATTCAAGAAGAAGATTGGGATAGAATTCTAAATATCAATCTTAAGGGATATTTTTTCTGTTCACAGGCAGTTGCAGAGGTAATGAAAGAAGGAGGTGGGGGAAGTATTGTTAATATTGGATCAATTGCTATGGGACAGAATGGAGTTGGTTTTCCGAATACTGTACCATATGTTTCTTCAAAAGGTGGTATCGCGGGGATGACAGAAGCAATGGCTGTTGATTTAGCAACTTATAATATACGAGTAAATCTTATTGCACCAGGGATTATTGAAACTCCGATGATTGACATTATTAAGGAAAATGAAGAGGCAACAAAACAAATTATAAGTAGATTGCCATTAAAAAGACTGGGTAAACCTGAAGAAGTTTCGACCGTGGTGCTTTTTCTTGCTTCCGACGCTTCTTCTTATATGACCGGGTCAGTAATTAATGTTGATGGTGGGTGGTTAACAACATAATATGATAAAAAAGTTAAAAGCCAGAGAAATATTAGATTCACGAGGAAATCCGACTGTCGAGGTTTCTTTGATAACAGATTATGGAGAATTTCTTTCTTCTGTTCCTTCTGGTGCATCAACTGGAGCACACGAGGCAAAGGAGTTACGGGATGGTGGGATTCGATACAGGGGAAGAGGAGTTTTAAAAGCCGTAGATAATATTAATCAAAAAATTGCCCCTTTATTTTTAAATAAAGAAATAGATCCGTTGCTTTTTGATAGAGTTATGATTGAACTTGATGGAACGGAAGATAAGTCAAACATTGGGGCGAATGCAATCCTCCCCGTTTCTATGAGTTTTTTTAGGGCGGCTGCAGCCAAAGAAGGAAAAAGCCTTTACGAATATTTGGCAAAAGACTTTTCAAATAATTTAAAAATGCCCATTCCATTCTTTAATATTGTAAACGGAGGAGCACATGGACACGGAGGAGTTAGATTTCAAGAATTTATGATTGTTCCACAAGAAGAAAAATTTTCAGATAACTTGCGCTTCGCAGTAGAATTTTCAGAAAAACTAAAAGAAGAAATTCAAGAGAAGTATGGTAAGGATTCAACAAATATTGGCGATGAGGGTGGATTTGTTCCTAAGATAGAGTCAGAAAGAGATGTGTTGATGTTATTTAAAAAAGTTAATTCTGATATTCCGATAGTTATTGATGTTGCTGCAACTGAATTTTATAATAACGGTGAATATTCTTTTCAGGGGAGAAATCTTAAAAAAGAAGAGATGATAAATTATTACGAAAGTATTATCAATGATTTTTATCTTTTAGGGATAGAAGATCCGCTTGAAGAAAATGATTTTTGGGGATGGGGAGAGTTAAGAAAGAAGTTAGAAAATATTTTGATTATTGGAGATGATCTCTTAGCGACTAATACAAAAAGAATGGAAACGGCATTTAACAGTAACTCGTGTAACGCGATGATTCTTAAGATGAATCAAATAGGAAGTGTTTCAGAGGCGCTAAGTGCAGTAAAAAAAGCGAAGGAGTTTGGATGGGAAATAGTTGTTTCTCATAGGTCGGGCGAAACAAATGATGATTTTATTGCTGATTTTGCAGTTGGTGTAGGTGCAAAATATATTAAAGCCGGTGCGCCAAAAAGAGGAGAAAGAGTAGCAAAATATAATCGGTTGTTAAAAATAGAAGAAAATTTAAATAATGTTAAATAAGAAGTTTTTTATTTTAATTGGAGTATTTGTTTCTCTCTTAATAATGTATTTTATTTTTAATGAAAGAAACAAGCAAGAAAGTATTGAACCTTCTCTAATTATCGAGAACGAAGGGGAATCAATAAATCAGGAAAACATTGAGGAGGCAAAGTTGCTTTTTATAGAAGTGGAGGAAGGCTTTTACAATATTTTGGAGAATATATTTTTGATGGGGGATGACGTAACAAGATTGTTGGCAGAAGAGATAGTCGAAATTGAAAATAATTTAAAAAATGTTAGAGAAGGATTGGATAAAGAAGATATTAGTAGCAAAGAATTATATGAAAGTCTCTCAACTATTCAAATAAAAGTACAATCATTGACCGAGAAACTAATTGAGTTCAACAGCTAAAAATGAAGAAAAACAAAGTCATTTTTATCATCAAAGACGGATGGGGTTACAGAAAAGAAAAAGATTTTAATGCGGTTGCAGAAGCGAATACGCCATACTCTGATTTCTTAGAAAGAAACTACCCGACAACTGTAATAAAAGCCTCTGGAGAGGCGGTTGGATTGCCGAAAGGCTATCAAGGAAATTCTGAGGTTGGACACATCACAATTGGTGCGGGGAGGATTGTGAAAGAAGACTTGTTTATTATCAATGAAGCGATAAAAAATCGCAGTTTTTTTAAAAATGAACAATTCTTGGGGGCCATTGAAAATTGTAAGAAAAAAAACAGTCATCTTCATCTTATTGGTCTTTTACAAAAGAAAGGAGTTCATTCTCATTCGGATCATCTTTACGCTCTTCTTGATTTGTGCAAAAAAAATAAATTTAAGAAAGTTTTTATCCATGTAATAACCGATGGTAGAGATGCACCCGTAAAAGACGGCGAAAAGCAATTAAAAGATTTAAAAAAGAAGATTGAGAAGATTGGCTTTGGGGAAGTTGTAACTCTCTCTGGACGTTATTATGCGATGGATCGTGATAAGAGGTGGGAAAGAACCAAAAAAGCATATTTGGCGATTGCAGAAGGAGAAACAAAAGAAAAATTTGACGATCCCGCAAGGGAAATAAAAAAATGTTATCAGAAAAATGAAACTGATGAATTTATTATACCAACGGCAAAAGAGGGATATGCGGGATTTGCAGATAATGATTCGGTAATTTTTTTCAACTTTAGATCAGATAGACCGAGACAACTCACTCAGGCAATTGTTGAGAAGAACTTTAATCAGTGGAAAAGAGAAAAAATTTCAGTTTTTTTTGTTGCTATGACGACCTATTACAGTTCACTAAAAAATGTAGCTTTTAAAAAAAGAAGAGTAAAAAATATACTAGGAGAAGTGGTGAGTAAGAATAAAATGAAACAGCTAAGGGTGAGTGAGACGGAAAAGTATCCTCATGTTACATTTTTTTTCAACAATCAAGAAGAAAAACCTTTTTTAGGAGAAGTAAGGGAGTTAGTTTCTTCGCCGAAAATTCCGACATATGATTTAATGCCGAAGATGAAAGCAAAAACTGTTGCGAATAAAACGGTAAAAGAAATTAAAAAAAATAAATATCATTTTATTGTTGTGAACCTTGTAAATGCAGATATGGTGGGTCATACTGCGAAAAAAGAGAAGATTATTGAGGCTGTAGAGGTAGTCGATAAAGAAACAAATAAAATTGTTCAGGCGGGTCTCCAGGAAAAATATACTATTTTTATTTTTGCCGATCATGGAAATGCGGAAGATCAAAGACCACAATGGGCAACTAGTCATACTATAAATCCAGTTAAACTTACTGTTCTTTCTGAAGAAATGAAACGATTAAAAAAGAACGGCGGCCTTCAAGATATTGCACCAACCGCATTATCAGTACTAGGAATTAAAAAACCAAAAGAAATGACAGGAGAATGCCTTTTTATTTAACTAATTCTCTTGTAGAAAAGAGATATGTGTAATAAACTAATCATCAGAATAAAAATTAATTAAAAAAATATGTCTAAAAAAATACGTATTTATTCAACACCAACCTGCACATATTGTATAATTTTAAAGCGATATTTGGCTGAAAAAAATATTCAATATGAGGAGCTTGATGTTAGTCAAAACGAAGAAGCTCAAAAAGAAATGATTGAGAAAACTAATCAGCTCGGAGTTCCCGTTGTTGATATTGACGGAGAAATTATAATTGGCTTTGATAAAGAAAAGATTGATAATATTTTAAATCTTTAAATCTTTATGACAAAAAAAGTTGCAATAAATGGCTTTGGGAGAATTGGTAGAGCTGTTTTTAAAAATATCCTTCTTAATTATGGTAATGATTTAGAGGTTGTGGCGGTGAATGATTTATTAGAACCAGAAAAAATAGATCATCTTTTGAAATATGATTCAATTTACGGTAAATTTGAGCACAAAAGTAACTTTAAAATGTTTGCTGAGAGAAATCCAGAAAATTTACCATGGAAAGACCTAGAGATTGATGTTGTTCTTGAATGTACTGGACTTTTTACTGATTATGAGAAAGCGGAAAAACATCTTATTGCTGGTGCAAAAAAAGTTATTATCTCTGCTCCTTCTAAAGAACCAGAAAAAATATCTTCTTTTGTTCTGGGGGTTAACGAGGATAAGTATGATTCAGCCATACATCATGTTGTTGATATGGGTTCTTGTACTACAAACTGTCTTGCCCCGCTTTTAAAAATTGTTAATGAAAAATTTGGGATAATAAGGGGAATGATGACGACTGTCCATAGTTATACGATTAGTCAAAATTTATTAGATGGTGCTCATAAAGATTTTCGACGTTCTAGATCGGCTACATCAAATATTATTCCAACAACCACTGGAGCTGCGAAAGCGGTTTCTAGAGTTTTGCCGGAACTCGATGGAAGAATATCCGGTATGGCGATGAGAGTCCCAACAGCTGTGGTTTCGATTGTTGATCTGGTTTGCTTGGTTGAAAAAAACACAACAAGAGAGGAGGTTTTGATGGTCTTTAGAGAAGAAGTGCAAAAAGAAAGTTATCAAAATATTTTAAAAATAGAAGACTTACCGCTTGTTTCAAGTGATTATATCGGCAATTCTTATTCTTCGGTAATCGATAGTGAGATGTTAGACGTAAAGGAGAATATGATAAAGATACTTTCTTGGTACGATAACGAATGGGGGTATTCTGCGCGCCTCGCAGATTTTACGAATTACATTTCAAAGAAATTATAAGACTTGATCTAAATTATTATGTTTAAAAAAGACGGACTATATTATCCCTCAGAAGAATTCAAGGAAAAAGCTCATATCAATAATGAAGATATTTATGAAGAAGCAAAAAAAGATCCAGTTTCTTTTTGGGAAAAAAATGCGAAAGAAGTTGTTTGGAAAGAAGAATGGAAAGATGCTTTTTTACATAAACCTCCATATTTTAGCTGGTTCTCAGGCGGGAAAATTAATATTACTGAAAGCGTTTTAGATAAAAACAAAGAGAACGAAAAAATAGCCATTATTTTTTGTCCCAACTCTCCTGACGAGGAGGAATTAAAGATAAGTTATAAAGAACTGTATAAAAGGGTTAACAAGTTTGCCAATGGGTTAAAGAAAATGGGAGTAAAAAAAGGAGACCCGATTGGAATATATATGCCGATGATTCCAGAGGCCGTTGTTGCACTTTTAGCTTGCGCGCGAATTGGGGCGATGCACACAGTTGTTTTTTCTGCGTTTAGTCCTTCTGCGCTACGCGTAAGACTTCAAGATACTGGAGCAAAAATATTAATTACTGCCGATGGATTTAAGAGAGCGCACGAGATTGTTTCTTTAAAAAATAATGTTGACGAAGGAATCAAAGAAACATCTATCGAAAAAGTCATTTTAGTAAAACGTGGGGGCCAGGAAATTAATTTTACTGAAAAAGATATCTGGTGGGAGGACGTGATTAAAGAAGAAAGTGAAGAATGTGTTGCCGAAACAATGGATAGTGAAGATCCTCTTTTTATCTTATATACAAGTGGATCTACCGGGAAACCAAAAGGTGTTTTACATACTTGTGGGGGGTACACTGTTCAGACAAAAACAACAGGGAAGTGGATATTCGACATTAAAGAAGAAGATGTTCTCTGGTCCACTGCAGATATTGGCTGGATTACGGGTCATACCTATACTATTTATAGTCCGCTTTTAAATGGCGCAACAACGATTATCTTTGAGGGTGTTCCGAATTGGCCCAACCATGACCGGTTTGCAGAAATCATTGAAAAGCATAATGTTACTATTTTCTATACTGCTCCGACAGCAATAAGATTATTCAAAATGCAACTCGGGAAGGTTAATAAAGAATTGAAAAGTTTAAGACTTTTAGGTTCGGTAGGGGAGCCTATCGATGAAGATACGTGGGAATGGTATTATCGAGAAATTGGGAAAGAAAGATGTCCTGTTGTAGATACATGGTGGCAAACTGAAACTGGTGGAATTCTCATTACATCTTTGCCGGGTGTTGGACCGTTTAAACCAACATTTTCCGGAAGAACATTTCCAGGAATTAATTTTGAAATTTATAATACAGATGGAAGCGATGTGAAAGAAGATGAGGTTGGAGACCTTGTAATCCTTCCGCCATTTTCCCCAGGAATGTTGCGAGGAGTTTATAACAACGATGAAAAATATAGGAGTACATATTTCACAGATTATGGTGAAGAGGTTTATTATACTTCAGACAAAGCATATCGTGACAAAGATGGATTAATAAGAATCGTCGGGAGAGCTGATGATGTTATAAAAGTAGCTGGACATCGTTTATCAACAGGAGAGATGGAAAATATTGTTGCAAAAAACAAAGATGTCGCAGAATGTGCTGTCGTTGGAATTCATGATGAAATAAGAGGAGAGGTTCCAGTGGTTTTTGCTGTTGTTACTAGTAAAAGAGATGGAATTATTGAAGAGATCAAAAAATCATTATGGGATGAGATAGGGCCGATTGCGATGGTAAAAAATATTTATCTTGTTGAAGATTTACCAAAAACAAGATCAGGAAAGATAATGCGTAGGATTATGAAAAAAATCTTTGCAGATGAAGATCTTGGAGATCTTTCTACTCTGGCAAATCCAGAAAGTGTAGAGGGGTTACAGAAAATAATTAAAAATCAAGTATGATTATTGTAATCGGACACAAAAATCCCGACACAGATTCAGTAATTTCGGCAAAAGTATTCGCTAATTTTTTGGGCGAAGACGCAGTTTCTCGAATTGCCGGAGAAGTTAATAGTGAAACAAAATTTATTTTTTCTTACTTCAAAGAAGATCTCCCGGAAATCATAACAGAGGAAAAAGATGCTGAATTTTTTCTTGTTGATCATAACGAAATTGTGCAAAGCGTTGCAAAAAAAGAAAAGATTTGTGGAGTATTAGACCATCACATGCTTTCTGGTCTAAAAACTGATAAGCCAATATTTTTTCGTATAGAGCCGGTAGGAAGTACATCAACATTGGTCTATAAAATGATGAAAGAGAAGGGTGTTTCCCTAACAGAAAAAGAAGCTGGGCTACTACTTGCGGGGATTATTTCCGATACTTTGAATCTTAATTCTCCAACAACAACGACTGAGGATATAGATTTATACTATGAACTGTCTAAAATTTCTAAGATAGAACCAAACTCTTTCGCAGAGAAAATGTTCGAAGCAAAGTCTGATTTTTCAGGAAAAAATATAGAAGATATTATTTTTGGAGACTTGAAAGAATATGATTTTGGAGGAAAAAGGATTGTTATTGGCGTAGCCGAAAGTACTTCTCTTAAGTACTTCGAAGAAAATCAAAAAGAGATTAGACTTATTTTAAAAAAAATTAAAGAAGAAAGGAAATATGACGCACTCTTCTTCGGAGCAGTTGATATAATTAATGGGAATACGATGTTTTATCCTGCTTCAGATGAAGAAAAAGAAATAATTAGAAAAGTATTTAATGGAGAAGAAAAAGAAAATTATTTCCTATTAGAGAATATTTCTTCAAGAAAACAAGAAATGGTCCCACCGCTTTCAGAGTATTATGAAAATTAAAATATTAAAATTATGCCCAAATATACCGTATCTTATAAAACAATAACACACAAAGATCTTCCTCATGTCGGGGGAAAAAATGCATCTTTAGGAGAAATGATTAAGTCTCTTTCCAAAGAGGGAGTGGCGGTTCCTGGAGGATTTGCAGTGACAACTGATAGTTACTGGGCTTTTTTAAAAGAAAATAGAATCGAGGAGGAGTTAAAAAATATTTTGAGAGGATATGATCGTAGTAGCACAAAAAGTCTTAGAGAAACCGGCAAAAAGGCTCGTCAAGCGGTAATGAAGGGAAATTTTCCTCCAAAAGTTGAAGAAGCGATTAGAAATTCTTATCGAGAAATGTGTAAAGAATATGCCACAAAAAATGTAAGTGTGGCGGTACGTTCTTCCGCGGTGTGCGAGGATGCACCAGACGCATCTTTTGCGGGACAGTTCGAAACTTTTTTAAACATCTCTGGGGAAGATAATGTTTTAAAGTATGCAAAGGAATGTATTGCATCTTCTTTTAATGATCGAGTGATTGCATATCGGGAAGAAAAAAAAGTTCCTCACTTAAAGTTTGCTCTTTCTGTTGGTATTCAGAAAATGGTTCGTTCCGATTTAGCATCTTCTGGAATTATGTTTACGTTGGACACAGAAAGTGGTTTTCGAGATGTCGTTTTAATAAACTCGATTTTTGGAATTGGAGAAATGATTGTTCAAGGAAGCGTTACCCCAGATGAGTTTTATGTATTTAAACCAACATTAGAAAAAGGATATCCGGCGATTATTAGGAAAGACATGGGGAGAAAAAATAAAGAGTTTGTTTATAAAAAAGGAGGAGGGCTTCTTGAAAAGGCGGTTCCTGGAAAAAAAGCATTACAGTTTTCAATTAACGATAAAGAGATATTGACGTTAGCAAAATGGGCTGTAATTATTGAAAAACACTACAAAAGACCACAAGATATCGAATGGGCGAAAGACGGAGAAACCGGAAAGCTTTTCATTGTTCAGGCTAGACCAGAAACAATCCACTCTGCTAAAACTGGAAATAAATATCTTGAGTATGATATAAAAACGAAAGAAAAGCCTATTGTTACTGGGATTGCTGTTGGAGAAAAAGTAGGAAAGGGGAGAGTAAAAGTTATTGAAAATGTAAGTGAAATAGAAAGATTTGAAAAAGGAGATGTTTTGGTAACAAAGATGACTGACCCGGACTGGGTGAGTATTATGCGTCTTGCATCCGCAATTATTACTGATGAGGGTGGAAAAACCGCACATGCTTCGATTGTTGGAAGAGAGCTTGGGGTGCCAACAATTGTCGGTACCGAAAACGGAACAAAAATATTAAAAGACAAGATGATGGTTACCGTTGATTGTACACAAGGATTAAATGGAAGAGTTTACAAAGGAGATGTCGCATATTCTGTAAAAGAGTATGATTTAGATAAAATACCAAGCATAAAAACAAAAGTGATGTTAAATGTTGGTACTCCTGAAATGGCGTTTCGTGCTTCCCATCTTCCGTCAAAAGGAGTAGGCCTTGCAAGAGTAGAATTTGTTTTGGCTGAAAAAGTACGTGTTCATCCTCTTGCACTTTATCACTATGAAAGCTTGAAAGGAGATTTAAAAAATAAAATAAAAGAAATCACGGTTGAACATAGCGACAAAAAGGAGCATTTTATTAAAGAGCTCGCAGAAGGAATCGCACAAATTGCGGCAGCATTTTATCCAAGAGAAGCTATCATAAGGCTTTCCGACTTTAAAACCAACGAGTATAGAAATCTCATTGGCGGAGAACTTTATGAAAAAGAAGAGTCCAATCCAATGATTGGTTTTCGCGGAGCATCCAGATATCTTAACAAAGAATTTTATCCTGCCTTTCAGATGGAGTGCATGGCAATCAGGCGTGCGATAGAGGTGTTTGGGTTAAACAATATTTCACTGATGGTACCGTTCTGCAGAAGTGTTGAAGAAGGGAAGGAGATTAAAAAGAAGATAAAAGAAGAGGGTATTAAGAGCACTAAAATATATATGATGGCCGAGATTCCATCCAATATTGTTTTAGTTGAAGAGTTTAGCAGAGTTTTTGATGGCTTTTCAATTGGGAGCAATGACTTAGCACAACTGATTTTAGGAGTAGATAGAGATAACTCTCTTCTTTCTAAAAGATATGATGAAAACAATCCAGCCATTAGAAAAACAATCGCAACTTTTTTAAAGGAAGCGCACAAGCTAAAAGAAAAAGTTGGTATTTGTGGAGAAGCGCCAGCAATTATTCCGGGATTTGTAGAATTTCTGATTGAAAACAAAATTGACTATGTCTCTGTTAATCCTGACTCATTTGTACAAACTGTAAAAAAGATTCATAAGATCGAGAAAAAATAAATTATGTTTGATATTATTACTTTTGGGTCAGCAACGAAAGACGTTTTTCTTAGATCAAAAGAAAACGTTGTTTTGGAAAGTGATAAATTCCCAACAGGGAAAGGCGTCTGTTTTTCATTAGGATCAAAAATAAAAACAGATGAAGTTTATATTACAACTGGTGGTGGGGGAACAAATACGGCGGCTACGTTTGCCAAACAGGGATTCAATGTTGCTTATTGCGGAAAAGTTGGCAGAGACGAAGCCGGCGAAGGGGTTCTAAAAGACTTAGAGCATTATAAAGTTAATACTGACTTGGTTTCTTCAACGGATGAAAAACCGACAAATCATTCGGTAATTATTGATGTCCAAGGAATAGATAGAACGATTTTAGTTTATAGAGGTGCTTCAGATTTTCATAGCAAAAAAGACATATCTTTTGAAGATCTAAATTCAAAGTGGTTTTATCTTGCTCCTTTTTCATCATCTTCGGAAGCACTTTTTTATGATCTTTTAGAACATGCGGCCTTGAAAAATATTCGCGTGATGGCAAACCCTAGTAAATCTCAGCTTAAAAACGAAAAAATAAAAGATGTGTTAAAAAAGATTGACATTCTTCTTTTAAACGTTGAAGAGGCCTCTATTTTGACAGGAATTTCTTATGAGAAGGAAGACGAAGTAATTAAAAAAGCAACAAAGTTCTGTAAAGAAGTGTTGCTCGTTACCCAAGGCGTTGATGGAGTTGTTGCATCATCAAAGGGTATCTTCTACAGAAGCAAACCTATTTTACTTGACGCAAACGACAGAACGGGAGCAGGTGATTCTTTTGGATCTGGATTTCTTTCTGAGTTTATGAGGAGTGGTAATGTCGAAAATAGTATCCAACTGGGGATTGCAAATTCTACTGCATGTCTTCAAAAACCAGGAGCAAAGCATGGTCTTTTAAATCGTGACGATGATTTTCAAATGAATCCACTTATTAAAGGAGATGACTTCGATCTTCTAAAATGGTAAATATGTTTGCAAAGAAAAAAAAATTAATTGATGTACTTAAAGAAGCAAGAAACAAGAAAAGTGCCGTTGGGCAGTTCAACTTTTCAACATTAGAACAACTGAAGGGGATTAGTATGGCTGCAAAAGAATTTAATGTTCCGGTAATATGTGGTACTTCACCTGGAGAAGTTAATTATTTTGGGATGGAGGAAGCGGTTTCATTGGTAAGAGCAATAGAAAAAAAAGAAAAAGTTTCGATTTATTTAAATTATGATCATGGGAAAGAGCTTAATATTTTAAAAAAGGCTATAGATGTTGGCTACGACATGGTTCATTTCGACGGATCAGATGTGTCGTTAGAAGAAAATACTAAAATTGCAAAAGAACTTGTTTTTTATGCTAAAAAAAGAAAAACTTTAGTTGAAGGAGAGATTTCAAAAATACTTGGAAAATCAACGATTTCTGATGAGGAAATAGAGGAAGTTACCTTGACATCGATAGAAAAAGTTGTTAAGTTTGTAAAGGAATCATGTGTAAATTGTATTGCACTTGATGTGGGGAGCTTTCACGGTGTTCATAAAAATTCTCCAACAATTCACTCCGAAAGAGTGGCGGAACTCATGAAAAATGTTTCTTCATTTGTAGTTCTACATGGTGGATCGGGGATTGATGATGAGATGATTAAAGAATTAATCAAAAAAGGAGTTACAAAAATTAACATTAACACCGAAATTCGTTTTGAGTGGCGCAGTGCGCTTTATAATACACTTCATAATAATCCTAATGAAATAGTCCCGTATAAAATACTTCCGTCTGCTGTTGAGGCGGTCTGCAAAAAAGTAAAAGAAAAAATTAATCTTTTTAATTATGAAAAAAATAGTTTTTGAAAGAGATAAGTGTATTGGATGTGGAACATGTAGTGTGATTTGTCCAGGATTTTGGGAGGTGGGTGATGATGGGAGAGCGGTTCTTAAGGAAGGAGTTCAAAATGGAGATGTTTTTGAGAAGGAAGTTGATGACGTGGAGTGCAACATTGAAGCATCACAGAGTTGTCCGGTGCAGTGTATTCATATTAATGATAACTAAAAAATGACTGTTAATAAAAAAAAGATAATAGTAAAAACCAGAGAAAGCGGAGAAAAAGTTGAGAAAGGGATGATACCTGTTGTTCTTTATGGAGCAAAAAGAAAAAGCACATCGCTTTTGGTGGATAAAAAGGAGTTTGTAAGTCTTTATAAGGAGGCAGGAGAAAGTACTTTAATTACCCTTGAAATTGAAGATAAGAAAGAAAAACCATCTGTCCTTATTTATGAAATTCAAAAAGACTCTTTGACTGGAGAAATTATTCATGCTGATTTTTTCGAACCAAATCTTAAAGAAGAGGTTGAGGCAGAAATACCGCTTGTATTTATTGGTAGTGCACCTGCAGTTAAAGATTTTGACGGAACTCTAATCAAAAATATGGACGTTGTTAATGTAAAAGCATTGCCACAGAACCTTCCTCATGAAGTAGAGGTGGATATTGAGCAACTAAAAACACTTGATGACGTAATTCATATAAAGGACCTTAAAATACCAAATGATGTTGAAATAATGCATGATCAGGATGGAGTCGTGGCAATGATTTCTCGTCCAGAAAATATTGAAGAAGAATTAGAGAAACCGATTGAAAGTGAAAAAGAAGTAGAAGTTATTGGTCAAAAAGAAGAAAAAGAAAAACAAGAATGATAAAAAAAATCACTATACTGTTTTTAGTTTTAATGCTTGTTATGACAAGCAGTCTTTTTGTTTCTGCACAAACGGACAAAGAAAAAGAAAAAGCTTTACTTGAGACTGAACTAAAAAGGCTAGAATTAGAAATTTCTGATGCGAATAGAGGAATTACAGCGACAGAAGCAGAAAAACAAACGTTGCAATATCAAATTAACAAATTACAAGGAGAGATTAATTCCTTATCTGCGCAAATTAATCGTAATAGAGTTGTGATACAAGGTCTTGGACTTAAAATTACTGATACGCAATGGTCAATTATTAAAACAACAGAAAAAATAGGGAAGTCCCAAGAGGAGCTTGCGGAGATGCTAAGAACATTAAATATGGAAGGAAGAATTTCAGTTTTAGAAATTTTACTCGCTGAAAACAATCTTTCGGCCGTTTTTAGTAGTCTAAATTCATTAGAAAAACTTTCTGGAGAAACAAAAAGTATTTTAGATGAAGTAAAAAACCTAAGAAGATCTTTGCAGGGGTATAAGGTGGAGTTAGAGAATGATCGATCAGAGACAGAGAAAGTTGCGAAAATTCAAGAAGCACAAAAAGTGCAGGAAGAGGCAGCAAGAAAAGAAAGACAGAAACTTTATGGGTTAACAGAAGCAGAATACCAGAAACAGGTTGCAGAAAAAAAAGAATTAGAACAAAAAGCAGAGGAAATAAAAAGAAGAATATTTGAACTTGCTGGGCTTCCAGAGGATGTCCAAGCACCAACGTTTAAGGAGGCTTATGACATTGCGAAATGGGTAGAAAGTTTAACTGGAATTAGACCCGCTTTTCTTTTATCGATATTGCAACAAGAATCTGCTTTAGGTAGAAATGTTGGACAGTGTTATCTTGCTGATACTAATTCTGGATCATCGGTTCATATCAGAACTGGACAAAAATACTCTAACGGCATACATCCCACAAGAGATATACCTCCGTTTCTTGTAATTATAGGGGAACTAGGAAGAGATCCCCTGAAAACTCCCATTTCTTGTCCGCTTAGCTATGGATATGGAGGAGCAATGGGTCCAGCGCAATTTATTCCTTCAACATGGATGATGTATAAAGACAGGATGAGAAGTCTTTTGGGAAGACCTGCGAATCCATGGAGTATTAGAGATTCATTTTTAGCCTCAGGAGTTCTTTTAACTGATTCTGGTGCAAGATCAAAAACGAAAGAAGGAGAGTGGAGATCAGCAATGATTTATTTTTCAGGTGGAACCACTAATTCAAGTTTTTTCTGGTATGCGGATCAGGTAATTGTTAGGGCAGATCAGTTTGAAAGAGATATTCAAGTGATGCTTGGAAATTAGTTAATCAATAATAATATCTTTATATTTTTCGGACTCTTCGGTATCGCGAAGAGTTTCTATTATTTCATCGAGATCACCATTCAATGTCTCTTCTAATTTGTACCAACTTTTTTCGACACGATGATCAGTTACTCTGTTTTGTAAAAAATTATAAGTTCTTATTTTTTCTGCACGCATCGCAGTTCCAATCTGTGATTTTCTTTTCTCTTCTTCTTTCTTTCTTCTTTCTTCTCGCTCTCTTTCATGAAGTTTAGCTTCAAGAACTGATAAAGCTGTTTCTTTATTTTGTTGGAGACTTCTTTCGTTTTGAGAGGTTACTACAATTCCAGATGGTTCGTGAACAATTCTTACAGCAGTTTCTCGTTTATTAACATATTGACCACCCGGTCCTGAAGATTTGCATGTTTCGACACGCAGATCCTGCGGATTAATAACCACTTTTCCTTTTTTTGGCTCCGGCAAAACTGCAACCGAAACAGTTGACGTATGAACTCTTCCTCCTTTTTCTGTCTCTGGAACTCTTTGTACGCGATGGACCCCAGCTTCATAACGCATTAAAGAATAAGGATCATTTTTTTTCATTTTAAAAGTAACTATTTTATAGCCACCTTGTTCTGTTCTGTTTTCATCAAGAATATGTACATCGATATTTTTTGTTTGTGCATAACGCTTGTACATTTCCAATAAATTATATACAAAAAGTGATGCTTCATCTCCTCCCGCACCGGCTCTGATTTCAATAATCGCAGTACCTTTTTGAACTTCATCATCTTCAAATCCTTCCCTTTTCCCGATAAGTCTTTTTAATTTTTTAACAACATCTTCTTTTTTAGAAATTAATGATCCTTGTTCTTCCGTGGCAATTGCGATAAGGTCATCATCATTACTTGTTGTAATTATCTCTTTATTTTCCTGAATTTGTTTTTTAAGTTGCTCTAGTATATTTTTTTCATTAATAATTTCTTCAAGAGATTTTTTTTCTTCACCCAAAAGTTCCCATTCTGTAATTTTTTCTGGGTGCGAAAGTTTTTCCATTAAATTGTCGTATTCTTTTTGTAGTTTGTCTAAAATCATGTTATAAAACAAAACTCCCCAGGGAAGGGGAGATGTTGTGTTTTTATAGTTATTTTTTCTTTTGTGCTAATCTCTTGTTGAATTTTTCAACCCTTCCCATAGTGTCAAGGATTTTCTTTTTTCCTGTATAAAAAGGATGACAAGACGAACAAACCTCAACTTTTATCTTTTCTTTTGTTGATCCAATTTTAAAGGAAGCACCGCAAGCACAGCTTGTTTCTGAATTTTTATGATATGGTGGATGTATTTCTTTTTTCATATATTTTCTTTTAGCGAGATCAATAATAGCAAAAAAAATAGTAAAAAGCAAGATACCTTGATATTATTTAAAAATAATGATATATTCTACCACGCGTAATAACATTACTAATTAGTAAAATGCAAGAAAAAGACACTAAAAAGAAAACAATCGCTGAGGAGATGGCAGAAGCTGGTCTTCATTTTGGTCAAGCAGTTTCAAAGCGTCATCCGAAAATGGATGCCTATATTGAGGGGGTTAAAGGGTCAATTCACCTTATTAATCTTCAAATTACCGAAGAGAAATTGGAAGAATGCTTAAAATATCTTTCTGAGCTAAAGAAAGAAGAAAAGATGATTATGCTGGTTTCAACAAAGCCTGAGTTTCGCAAAATTGTAAAGGAAGTTGCAGAAGAATGTGATATGCCCTATATCATTAATCGTTTCTTAGGAGGAATGATGACTAACTTTCCGACAATGAAGAAAAGAATTGATTATTATAATATGATATCTAAACAACGTGAATCTGGAGAACTTGAAAGAAAGTATACAAAGCAAGAACGTGTAAAAATATCTAAAGAGATGGAAGGATTAGAGAAGAAGTTTGGAGGTGTTTTAAAACTTGAAAGAATACCGGATGCTATTTTTGTAGTTGATATGATTAAAGATAAACTGGCAATTAAAGAGGCAAGAATGTGTGGAGTTAAAGTTGTTGCGATTGCTGACACAAATGCTGATCCATCAATTACAGATTGTTTTGTTCCGGCTAACGATGACTCAATAAGCTCTGTTAGTTATATTTTAAATAAGATAAAAACAGTGCTTAAATAAAAAATTAGTTAAGACATTTTTACAACATGCCAAATATTGAGCAAATAAAACAATTAAGGGAAGAGACAGGAGTTTCGATGATGGAATGTAAAAAAGCTTTAGAAAAAACTGGCGATGACATTGAAAAAGCGAAAAAGGTTTTAAGAGAGAGGGGAGTAGAACTTGCAGGAAAAAGAGCGGGCAAGGCTACAGGTGAAGGACTTGTTACAAGCTATATTCATTCCAATAATAAAGTAGGAGTTTTACTTGATATTCGTTGTGAATCAGACTTTGTTGCAAAGGCGGATGATTTTAAAGTATTAGCACATGAAATTTGTCTCCAGATTGCTGCCACAAGACCAAAGTATATCAAAGACGAAGATATTACAGAAGCGGAGATTAAAGAAGAAAAAGAAATTGCTTTAAAACAGTGCGAAGGATCTAATAAACCTCAAAATATTGTTGATAAGATTGTTGAAGGAAGAATTAAAAAATTTAAAAAAGAAATAGTTCTTTTGATGCAACCTTGGGTAAAGGATGACAAACAAACAATTGAAGATTTAATAAATGATAAAGTTGCAAAGATTGGCGAAAAAATCATTATTAATCGCTTCGAGCGTTTTGAAATATAAATGATTGTATTGCTTATTATTTTTCTTATTGGTCTTTTATCTCTTTTTCTTTTTTTAACGTGGAAGGCACCCCTTGTTGCGAGTATTTCTGCTATTGAAGACCCCACAAATGATTTTATTATTGTTGCAAAAGAAAAAATCGAAGAAGGCGTTAAAAAAGAAGTAAAAGAAAGATTTGAAGAAATATTACAGAGGATACTTTCTTCGGTAAGAAGGTTCCTGATTAAGGTTGAACAGATCACTACAAAATGGCTCTTTATTTTAAAAAGAAAAAGAAAAAATAAAGAAGAGAATAAGCCGGAGTAGCTCAATGGCAGAGCAATTGTTTTGTAAACAATAGGTTGGGGGTTCGAATCCTCTCTCCGGCTCATGTATTTCATGGAGTTGACAAGCTTTGTGAATTATGTACAATTAGCGACAGTTCTTTTGAAAATTTATCCTTTGAGACGAGTCAGTTTCTTAAAGTTGCTCTGAATATTTTAAGGAATATTTGAATTCTCTTTTTTAGAGAGTTTGATCCTGGCTCAGGATGAACGCTGGCGGCGTGGATTAGGCATGCAAGTCGAGGGGCCTTAACTTCGGTTAAGGTTACCGGCGAACGGGTTAGTAACACGTGGGAACGTACCTTCGAGACGGGAATAACCTGGAGAAATCCAGAATAATGCCCGATAGTCTTTTTTGATGAGAATCTTAAAAGTAAACGGAAACCTTTGGGGACCGCTTGAAGATCGGCCTGCGGCTTATCAGCTAGTTGGTAAGGTAATGGCTTACCAAGGCTATGACGGGTAGGCGAGGTTAGCGCCTGACCGCCAACAAGGGCACTGAGACACGGGCCCTACTCCTACGGGAGGCTGCAGTCGAGAATCATAGACAATGGGGGAAACCCTGATCTTGCGACGCCGCGTGCTTGATAAGCCCTAAGGGGTGTAAAAAGCTTTTCTCTTCGAAGAATTAAATGACGGTAGAAGAGGAATAAGGGGGTGCCAATTCTGTGCCAGCAGCAGCGGTAATACAGAACCCCCAAGCGTTATCCGGTTTCATTGGGCGTAAAGCGTTTGTAGGCGGACTGTCAAGTTTCCTGTTAAATTTCTAGGGCTCAACCTTAGAAGTGCTGGAAAAACTGGCAGACTAGAGGACGTTAGAGGTTAGCGGAACGGTCGGTGTAGGGGTGAAATCCGTTGATATCGACCGGAACACCAAAAGCGAAGGCAGCTAACTGGGGCGGTCCTGACGCTGAGAAACGAAGGCGTGGGGAGAGAAGAGGATTAGATACCCTCGTATTCCACGCTGTAAACTATGGATACTAGCTTCTTGAAGTGTCGACCCTTCAAGTGGCGAAGCTAACGCGTTAAGTATCCCGCCTGGGAAGTACGGCCGCAAGGCTAAAACTCAAAGGAATAGACGGGGACTCACACAAGCGGTGGATCATGTGGCTTAATTCGACGCTACGCGAGAAACCTTACCAAGGCTTGACATCTAGGCGAAAGTCGCTGGAAACAGTGACCTTCTTTCGGGACGACTAGACAGGTGTTGCATGGTTGTCGTCAGTATGTGCCGTGAGGTGCACGCTTAAATGCGGTAACATACGCAACCCCTATCCTATGTTTTATATGTCATAGGAGACTGCCCGGGACAACTGGGAGGAAGGTGGGGATGACGCCAAATCAGCATGACCCTTACGCTTTGGGCTGCACACATGATACAATGGCCGGTACAACAGGTTGCGAAAACGTAAGTTGGAGCTAATCCTCAAAACCGGTCCCAGTTCGGATTGAGATCTGCAACTCGATCTCATGAAGTCGGAATCGCTAGTAATCGCCAATCATCACGTGGCGATGAATACTTCCCTGAGTCTTGTACTCACTGCCCATCACGTCAAGCGAGCTGGAGATACCCGAAGCACTTCCATTAGTGAAGTACCACGGTAGAGTCAGTGAGAGGGACGAAGTTGTAACAAGGCACGGGTAGCGGAAGCTGTCCGTGGAATAATTAACTTTTTGAGTGTCGACTGAAGTTAAAGTCTGGAATTCGGGTTTTAACTTCAAAGCACCCATGACCCAGGTGCTGACAAATTTGGGTCTTTTCAGAGCAACTTTAAGAGACTGATTCTAATAGGATAAACAAACAAGCGGATATTTATTAATCCGCTTTTTTGTTAGGGTTGAAAAAATAATGAAATCTGTTATATTTTTCCTAGTTAATTGCAAAAAGGGCGTGTAGCTCAGCTGGTTAGAGCGCGTCACTGATAATGACGAGGTCCCAGGTTCGAGTCCTGGCACGCCCACCATAGTTTTAAATTATGGGCCCTTGGCTCAGTTGGCTAGAGCGCCGCTTTTGCAAAGCGGAGGTCACCGGTTCGAATCCGGTAGGGTCCACTCGTCTAAAACCTCATTTCTTATAATGAGGTTTTTTTAACCTTTATTTTTTCTCCAAAGAACTTACTGCCAAGAAGAGTAAATTTTTCCGTTGAGTCGGTTGTATAGAACTTTACAACACCATTCTTTTTTAAATTAGATTCTATTTCAGTATGTCGCAAAAGATAACTTTTCAATTTTTTGGGAACTACTTTTTTATCAGAAATAATTATAATTTTTGGTCCGATTATTTTCCTTATTTTTTTCTCTAATATTCCATAATGCGTACAACCAAGAATTAAAGTATCGATATTTTTCTTAAGTAAATTTTTCAAATATTTTTTTAAAATAAGATCTGTTATTTTTGATCTATGTTCTCCATATTCTACAAGAGGGACAAGAAGGGGAGTGGCCTGTTGAAAAACTTTTATCTCTTTATCAATTAATTTAAGTTCTTTTTTAAAAGACATAGATTTGACACTTCCCTCGGTAGCAATAACTCCGACTCTCTTGTTTTTGGTTTTTTCTGCAGCTTCTTCGACTGCGGGCATTAGAACTCCGAGAACTCTTTTTTCTGGATGTAGTTTATTGATGTAGTTTCTTTGAATTTTGCGCAATGCTTTGCTTGAAGCAGTGTTACAAGCAAAAATTATCAAATCACAATTTTTCTTGATTAGAAAATTAACCGCTTCTTGTGAGAACCGAAGGATAGTTTCTTGAGAACGGGTTCCGTAGGGAGTACGTGCACTGTCTCCCAGATAAATATAATTATATTCTGGAAGCTCTTTAACGATTCCGCGGAGTGTACTTATTCCACCAAAGCCAGAATCGAAAACACCAATATTTTTTTTCATAATGCATGTATCTTAACATTTAATTTCCTGTTTTTCTATCCATTGACAAAGAAAAATAAATAAGTTATAATATAGTCATAGTTCTTTATATAGAAAAAAGAATGAAAGGAGTCGGGGAGAAATGGTTGATTTTTTTGGAGTCCTGATGGAGCTACATCAGGCATGGAAGGTGTCGCCATACCTGTATGCGCAGGTAACACTGGCGATACCAGTTGCAATCTTTTTTCTTTCACTATTTTTTGTGATAGGGAATGGATTGTTAAAAACTTTTTCCCACTTTTTAAAAAAATAGTGGGAGAAAAATATGGGTTGAAAGAGCATCGTAAAGATGCTCTTTTTTATAACCTAAAAAAAGTATTTACCGAGCTTTGCTCTTTACATATATTTCAAATCTATTACAATAAAAACAAGATAATACTAAAGGTCGGACACAAATATTATTAATTATTATTTAATTTATAAAAACCATGACAAATTGGTATGATGTTATGGGGAGAGTGTTTGAAACCTTTTGGGAGAACTTTATGCTTTTCCTTCCTGGTTTAGTTGCAGCTCTTTTTGTTTTTATCGTTGGTTGGTTTATTGCAATTGCTTCTGGAAAAATTATTTCCGGACTTCTTTATCGTCTGAAATTCAATGAATTTTTTGAAGGCGAAAAGTGGGAAAAAGCGATTCAAAAAGCCGAGATAAAAATCAACCCTTCTGAATTTTTAGGAAATGTTATGAAATGGGTGATTTTTATTATTGTTATTTGGATGACAGTAGGAATTTTGGGGCTTAGTCAGTTTGCACACTTTATGACTGATGTTGTTGCATATCTTCCAAACGTAATTGTAGCAACTTTAATTTTCGTTGTTGCGGTTATGATTGGTGATTTTTTGGCAAAGCTTGTAATTGCTACTACCGAGAGATCAGACTTTCCTTATTCGTTAACTGCGGGAGCAATGGTTAAAGTTGCTATTTGGGTATTTGCATCTTTTGCAATTCTGATACAACTTGGTATTGCTCGTGAACTTTTGCTTACTGCATTTCAAGGACTAATTTACTTTTTCGTTCTTGCTGGTGGACTTTCTTTTGGTCTTGGAGGAAAAGATGCCGCAGCGAAATTCATTGAAAAAATGAAGAAGAAGATTAAGTAAATTTATCTTCACCATAGAAAACAAAAGAGGAGCTTTTCTCCTCTTTTGTGTTTCATACTTGACATCTTTTTTTCTTTTGCTAAAATGCACGTAGTTTAAGTGAATTAATGACTAATAATAAATACAGATAAAAGGCAAAACGGATGAAAGTAGATTCTATCTGCTCGCCGTGAGCGGTTCTTTTTTTCTAAGAGAGTTTAACGACAATATGCTTCAGAAATTATTTGTAGCATGCGGTTGTTGAAAATCGCAACGAACACTAAACAACTGAATAATTTTTCTTACTTGGTGAGCCATAAAAAGTAAGAAAAATAAATAGTAATCATCAATTACTAGCCAAAATGCATTTACAGGCTAATGGTGGATGCCTTGGGATGTCCAGGCGATGAAGGACGTGGCGTGCCTGCGATAAGCTTCGGGGAGGTGGTAAGCAACCTTTGATCCGAAGATTTCCGAATGGGGAAACCCATCTAGGGGACAACCTTAGATACCTAAACTGTTGCGGTTTAGGAGTGAACCCGCTGAAGTGAAACATCTTAGTAAGCGGAGGAAAAGAAAAAAAGTTAGTCTCGTACTAACACATTCCCTGAGTAGCGGCGAGCGAAACGGGAACAGCCCAAACCTCATTCTTTTAGAATGGGGGGTTGTAGGGTAATTATGTCCGACTTGTCGGAGAGAGTTTAGAAGTAAAAGTGTTAGTTGAACACTCCTGGAAAGGATGGTCGTAGAGGGTAATAGCCCCGTAAACGAAAACACTTTTCGCTCTTTGTAATTATTCCTGAGTACCGTCGGGCACGATAACCTGGCGGGAATCTGGCAGGACTATACTGCCAAGGCTAAATACTAGGACATCACCGATAGTGAACCAGTACCGTGAGGGAAAGGTGAAAAGTAGCCCTATTAGGGCGGTGAAATAGAACCTGAAACCATTAGCTTACAAGGAGTCGGAGCTCTGCTTGCAGGGTGACGGCGTGCCTATTGAAGAATGAGCCAACGAGTCTATTGTATCAGTTTGCCTAAGTTCTTCCGGAACGGAGGCGTAGGGAAACCGAGTGCTAAATGCGCGACCTTTATTGGTGCAGTAGGACCCGAAGCCAGGCGATCTTACCATGGCCAGGATGAATTCTGCCGAAAGGCAGAAGGAGGTCCGAACCCGTAGAATGTGCAATTTCTTGGGATGAGCTGTGGTAAGCAGTGAAAAGCTAATCGAGCCTGGTAATAGCTGGTTCTCTCCGAAATAGCTTTAGGGCTAGCGTCTTTGGATGTTTTGGGGGTAGAGCACTGGATGGAACTACGGGGGCTTTTGCCTAGTTTTTCCAACTAAACTCCGAATACCGAAACTATATGCCAAAGGCAGTCAGAACATGGGGGCTAAGCTCCGTGTTCAAAAGGGAAACAGCCCAGACCTCAATCTAAGGTCCCTAAATCCAAACTAAGTGCAAAGAAGGAAGTGATATTCCTCTGATAGTCAGGAGGTTAGCTTAGAAGCAGCTATCCTTTAAAAAGTGCGTAATAGCTTACTGACTAAGGAATTTTGCACCGAAGATTTACGGGGCTCAAGTTTGGTACCGAAGATGAGGATGCCGATGTTTACATCGGCGTGGTAGGAGAGCGTTCCTTATCCACTGAAGCTTACGATGTGAGTCGGAGTGGAGGGTAAGGAAGTGAGAATGTTGGCATGAGTAACCGCAATTCCGGTGAGAACCCGGAACGCCGCAAACCTAAGGGTTCCTTGGCAATGACAATCATCCAAGGGTTAGGCGGGCCTAAGGAAAAACCTAAAGGTGTATCCGATGGACAGCCAGTTAATATTCTGGCCCTTCGTATTGTTTTTCTTTAGAAAGACGGAGATTTGTAATTTAAGCAGGTTATCGGATTCCTGTTCTTTCTCTGAGGGGTAACCCGATGGAGCGAGAGGAAGCTCTGTACGCAGAGTGAACTTAAACGAGCAATCTTCCTAGAAAACTTCTAAAGGAGTTAAACAATGCGAACCCGTACCGAAAACCGACACAGGTGGGTGGGTGTAAGTGTACCAAGGCGAACGAGTGATTCCTCGTTAAGGAACTCGGCAAACAAGTGGTCGTAACTTCGGGATAAGACCTCCCTGCCTTATACTTGTATAAGGTGGGGCGCAGCGAAAGTTCCCCTGGCGACTGTTTATCAAAAACACAGGTCCCTGCTTAACTCGAAAGAGGAAGTATAGGGGCTGAGGCCTGACCAGTGCTGGAACGTTAAACTCGCCGGTCTTCGGGCTGAGTGAGTGAAGCGCCAGTAAACGTCGGCGGTAACTATAACCGTCTTAAAGTAGCGTAATCCCTTGCCGGGTAAGTTCCGGCCCGCACGAAAGGCTTAACGACTGGGGGGCTGTCTCAACGAGGCGCTCGGTGAAAATGCAATACCGGTAAAGATGCCGGTTACCTGTGGCTAGACGGAAAGACCCCGGGAGCTTTACTGTATCCTGATATTGGGTCTTGACTATAGATGCGAAGCGTAGGTGGGAGACTTTGATACTTTATTTTCGGGTAAAGTGGAGTCGTCAATGAGACACCACCCTTCTATGGTCTTGATTCTAACTTCTACCAGCAGTGGAAGAACATTGTCAGGTGGTCAGTTTGAGTGGGGTGCTTGCCTCCTAAAGAGTAACGGAGGCGTCCTAAGGTCAGCTAACTCCGGATGGAAATCGGAGTGATAGTGCAAAGGCATAAGCTGGCTTAACTGCAAGACGGATATGTTGCGCAGATACGAAAGTAGGGCTTAGTGAACCGACGTATTTTTGTAGAAAATGCGGAGATCATCAGCTAAAAGCTACCCCGGGGATAACAGGCTAGTAGGGCCCGAGAGTCCATATCAACGGCCCTGTTCGGCACCTCGATGTCGGCTCATCTCATCCTGGGGGTGAAGCAGCTCCCAAGGGTTTGGCTGTTCGCCAATTAAAGAGGTACGTGAGCTGGGTTCAGACCGTCGTGAGACAGGTTGGTCCCTATCTGCCACAGGCGTCGAGTTTTGAGGAGAGTTGTCCCTAGTACGAGAGGACCGGGACGAACCAACCTCTGGTGTACCAGTTGTTCTGCCAAGAGCATCGCTGGGTAGCTAAGTTGGGAAAGGATAAGCGCTGAAAGCATCTAAGTGCGAAGCCTACTCCAAGATTAGAACTCATAGACCCCTCGAAGATTACGAGGTTGATAGGCTGTAGGTGTAAGAGTGGTAACATTTTTAGCCAAGCAGTACTAATCGGTCGTGCGTTTTGGCTAGTAGTTAATGATTATTATTTTAAAAATTGGAGATAAATTATGGGGGTTATACTGGGATTGCTCCACCTGTTCCCATTCCGAACACAGAAGTGAAATATCCTAAGGCCGATGATAGTGGTTTACCGCGAAAGTAGGTAGCCCCCGTAATTTGTCTCCGATTTTTTATTTTAGCGAAATAGTAGACAAAACATAAAAGGTTTGATATAACAAAATAATGCGTAAGAAGAGAAATTTTTTTATCTGGATTGTTGTTCTTTTATGTTTTTTTGTTTTACTAAACATTTTTACATCGATTTCTGATACTATAAGAGGACGTTCTTTGTTATTGATTTCTCCGATACAAAGCTTTTTCTTAGAAAAAGGAAATAATTTTTTTAAATTTTCTGAAGCTCTTAAAGATGCAGAAAAAATTAGTAGCGAAATAGAAAAGCTGAAGAAAGAAAATATTGATCTTAATTCGAAACTTTCTTCGATGCTTTCCCTCAAAGAAGAGAACAAGGCGTTGCGAGATATTTTGGAGATTAATTTAATTGAAAAAGAAAATCTTATTTTTTCACAAGTTATTGGAAGGGATATTTTAAATCACGAAATTATTATAAGGCACGACAAGGACGTGGATGTCGGATTGCCGGTTATTACTCCTGAAGGAATCTTGATTGGCATAGTTGAAAAGAAATACGCAAATGGTTTTGCAAGTATCAGACTAATTACAAGCTCAAATACTGCTCTTGAAGTAAAAATTCAAAACGAAGATTTTCCAATTGGAGTTTTAAAAGGGAGTGGAGAGAAAGAACTTCAAATTGATCTTCTTCCTAAAAACAAATCTTTATATTTTGGGGATTTTGTTGTCGCCGTACCAGATAACAAAGGAATAAAGAAAGAATTTTATGTTGGAAGAATTTTTGAAATAGAAGAAACAGATATAGAAGTGTTCAAGCGAGCTAAAGTTTGGCAGGGAATTGACTATCGTTATCTTACTCATTTATTTGTGGTTTATTAATGAAAGTGCTAAATTTTTTATTAATTTTCTTTTTTTCACTTTTTTTAGTGAGTCTCTTTAGTGGTTTTTTCTTTTATTCTCCACTTTTAATCTCTCCTTTATTTTTTCTTTTATTTTTTCTCTTGCTTTATAATATGATAGAAGAAAATGAAAAAATAGGAGGATTTTTTTTAGCTGTTTTTTTGGGATTTGTTTCTGATATTTTAAGTTCAGCAATGCCGGTTGGAGTTTATACTTTATTATTTTTCTTTTTAGCTTATTTTGTGAAAGTAACTTTAAAAAAATATGTTAGGATTCCCGTCTTCACGTAGAAAGACAAGATTAAAAGAAATTGAGCCACATGAAATATTTCTTGATAATTTAGCTCAAAAGAAGGAAGAAGAGTTTGGAACATCGAAAAGGAGATTGGAGGTTTCTCTTCCAAACATTGCCCTAAAAACTTTCTCTTTCGTTGTTTTTTTCCTTTTTTTGATTTTACTTGGGAAAAGTTTTCAAATTCAATTTGTTGAGGGAGATCATTTTTCTAATTTAGCAACAAAAAATATTCTTTCAATTTCCACGATACAAACATCACGAGGTATTATTTACGATCGAAATTACAATCAACTAGTTTATAATGCCCCTCAATACAACCTCTATTTTAATAAAAGAAAAATATCAGCTGTGAAAGAGGATGTTTTTAGAAACGTTGCTCAAATAATTGGAAAAACGGACGAAGAGATTATTTCTGCAATTAATAAAAATACCTCATCAATTATTACCATTAAGAAAGATTTGACTCACGAAGAACTTGTTCAATTGGAGGCAAGAATTGATAACTTAACCGGGTTTAATATTGCGAGCACAACCGGTAGAGATTATAAAGATGGAGAAATATTTTCGCATATCATCGGTTACATTGGTAAAATAGACAGAGGAACTTTACGTGAAAATCCAGAGAAGTACACAATTCATGATTATGTTGGGAAAATGGGGATTGAAAAATACTGTGAAAATTACTTAACTCGAGTTGGAGAAAAAATTAAAACAGAACGTGACGCAGCGGGTAATATTATTTCTGAAGAAGTTGTTGATTTGGCGCATGGTGGTGAAAATATTGTTTTAACGATTGACGCAGAATTACAAAAAATTGTTGTTGAAAAGACCAAAGCAAAACTTGAAGAAATCGGATCAAGAAAGGCTTCTGTTGTTATCTTAAATCCAAATACAGGGGAAATTTTATCACTAGCAAGCATTCCTACTTATGATAACAATTTGTTTCAAAAGAATACCAGTCAGGATATTTTTACGGACCTTTTCCAAAATGAAGATGGACTCTTTATTAATCGGGTTATTTCCGCGGGTTATCCAACAGGATCTGTTATTAAGCCGCTTCTCGCAGCAGCAGCACTTGAAGAGGGAATTATAACTCCAGAAAAAAGAATACATAGCCCTGGATATATATCAATTCCGAATCCGTGGAACCCTTCGGAACCTACAATCTTTCGTGATTTTCAAGCCCATGGTTGGAGGGATATGAGGGAGGCGATCGCTGTTTCTAGTAATGTCTATTTTTATGCAATTGGCGGAGGGTATGAAGACCAAAAAGGATTAGGAGTAGAAAAAATAAGACACTATCTTTCTCTTTTCGGATGGGGTGAAAAAACAGGAGTCGATCTTTTTGGAGAAAAAACAGGATTTATTCCTTTCCCTGAGTGGAAAAGAAGCTCATTGAACGATCTATGGCGTATTGGTGATACGTATAATTTATCAATTGGACAAGGATATCTTTCAACAACCCCCTTACAAGTTGCTGTATCATTTGCAACATTAATAAATGGAGGAAAAGTTCTTACCCCCCATATCATTAAAGAAATTATTGACGACGAAGGAAATGTTACAGAAAAAAGAAGCCCCAAGGTCATAAGAGAAGGATTTATATCGTCGGAGAACTTAAATGTTGTGAAGGAAGGAATGAAACAGACAACAATTATTGGTACCGCCCGTTCTTTACAAACACTACCAGTTGATTCTGGTGCCAAGACGGGAACCGCCCAAACATCAAAAACAGGAATTTACCACAACTGGGTTTCTGCTTTTGCTCCCTACGATAATCCAGAAATTGCAATTACTGTTATTATTGAAGAAGTCAGAGGAGTTACACCTGTTGCAACACATCTTGCTCGTGATATACTAATAGAGTATTTTTTGTCGAAAAAAAGTGAATAGTAGCATTATTTTACCTAAAAACATGAAAAAATATTTTACAAAAGAGGGGATTGAAAAATTAAAAAAAGAGCTTTCATATCTCGAAAAAGAAAAAAGAAAAGAAGTTGCTAATCAATTAAAATTTGCTGCTTCTTTTGGAGATTTAAGTGAAAATTCGGCTTACGATGATGCGAAAAATGAACAGAATATCTTAGAAATTAAAATTTCTAAACTAAGAGAAACTATTAAAGAAGCAACGATTTTTGAATCAAGCGATGTTAAAGACGTTGTTCAGATAGGAATGAAGATTAAAGTTGAGAATGGTGGGAAAAAAAGCATAATTGAAATTGTCGGTGGCACAGATTCAGATCCTTTTTTTGGTAAAATTTCGTGTGACTCTCCAATGGGAAAATCTTTTTTAGGTAAAAAGAAGGGAGATCTTTGTATTGTACGGACTCCATCTGGAGAAAAGAAGTTTAAAATATTAAAAATTTTTTAAAAATGAATAGAAAAGAAGAAATTCGTCAAAACAGAATTAAAAAAATTGAAACATTGAAGAACATGGGAGTTCTTTCCTACCCCGGAAAAACTAGTAGAACTCATCCTATCCTAGATGCAGTTAAAATTTTTGATTCTCTTTCTAAAAAAGAGGAAGAGTTGATTCTCGCAGGACGTGTTAGATCTTTTCGCGAGCATGGCAAGTTAACATTTTTTACTATCGAAGATGGTACGGGAGAAATTCAAGGATTAATTTCTGAAGAACAAATCGGCAGAGACGCTTATGATTTATTTCTACAAATTATAGATATCGGAGATTTTATTGAAATTCGCGGAATATTTTTTACCACTAAAAAAGGAGAAAAAACATTGAAAGTTGCGGATTATAAAATGCTTGCTAAGAGCATCCTTCCTCTCCCTGAAAAGTGGCATGGATTAAAAGACGAAGACGAGAGATTTAGAAAACGATACTTAGATCTTATTTTTAACAAAGATGTTCGAAAGAAGTTTGAAATTAAAGCAAAAATAATTAAAGCAATTAGAAGTTTTCTAGATAATGAAGGATTTGTTGAGGTAGAAACATCAGTCTTACAAACAATCTATGGTGGAGCAGAAGCAAAGCCATTCAAAACAAAAATCAATGCTTTTGATCTTGAAACATACCTGAGAATTTCTCTGGAGCTTGATTTGAAAAAACTTATTGTCGGAGGATTTGAAAAGGTCTATGAAATTGGAAGAGTTTTTCGTAACGAAGGGGTTGGGAGAATGCACAACCCAGATTTCACAATGCTTGAATTTTATTGGGCGTATAGTGATTACAAGGAGTTGATGAAGTTAACTGAAAGAATGTTTTCCTCACTCTTAAGTGATGTTTTTGGGCAAGAAGTAATTGTTTATGAAGGGAAAGAAATTAACTTTAAATCTCCTTGGCCAAGAGTTGAGTACGATGAACTTGTCAAAAAACATACAAATCTTGATATAAACGATCTAAGTCGAGACGCTCTTTATAAAGAGGCTTTAAAGTTGGGCGTTAATGTTGATAAAAGCTTAAGTAAACCAAAAATTGTTGATGAAATATACAAGAAACATTGTCGTCCAAAAATTTGGGAACCAACGTTTGTGATCCATCATCCCGCGGATTCTAAGCCTCTCGCAAAACCACTTGATGATGATCCTTCAAAACTTGCTTCTTTCCAGCTCGTTGTAGCTGGGGGATGGGAAGTTATTAATGCATATTCGGAACTAAATGATCCACTCTTACAAAGAAGTATATTTGAAGAACAGGAAAAGTATTTTGAAGAAGGAATGGAAGAAGCACAAAGAATGGATACTGACTTTATTAATGCCTTGGAGTATGGAATGCCTCCTACTGCAGGTTTCGGCATGGGGATTGATAGAATAACTAGTCTTTTTACAGACTCTCACTCTTTAAGAGAGGTTATCCTTTTTCCAACAATGAAACCTCGTGATAAAGAGTAATTCCATGAAAAGAGAAAAGGCACTTCTTTTGGTAAAAAAATATGTCAAGAATGAAAACAGCATTAAACACATGCTGGCGGTTGAGGCGGTAATGGGGGAGTTATCCAAAAGATTTGATGAAGACGAAGAGTTGTGGAGTATCGCGGGTCTGGTTCATGACATTGATATGGAAGTTGTTGATTATCGTAAAAACCCGGAATTTCATGGGAAAAAAGGAGCGCTAATCTTAGAGAAAGAAGGATTCCCTTTTGAAATTATTAATGCAGCTGTGGCGCACAACAAGGAGACGGGTAAAGAAAGAGTAACATTACTCGAGAAGGCAATATATTGTGCGGATCCGCTAACCGGCCTTATAGTTGCAGGTGTTTTAATATCACCATCAAAAAAAATTAAAGATCTTTCAGTAAATTCTGTGCTAAAAAGGTATAAAGAAAAATCTTTTGCTCGAGGAGCGGAAAGGGAAGTGATTAGTGCCTGTAAAGAAATAAATCTTACTCTCGAAGAATTTATCAAAATTGGCCTTTTGGCAATGCAAAAAATAAGTAATGATCTAGGGCTTTAAATGGAAATAAAAGAGAATAATTCGAAAGAAGAGTGGGAAGATTTTTTAGCAACACAAAGATGTGTTTTTTTACAGTCAACTTTTTGGGGAGATTTTAAAGAAAGATATCAGAAAGTAAAAAGAATTGAAGCGAGAAAGGATGGCAAAATTATCGGAGTTTGTCAGTTTTTTGAAGAGAAGTCTTTTTTTGGAAATTATTTATATATTCCATTCGGTCCGGTTTCTGAGCTTCAGGAAGTTCGCGAAAAGCTTCTTGAGACAATTTTAAAGTATGGAAAAGAAAGTAAAAATATTTTTTTGCGAGTAGAACCACTTTATGATATTAAAAAAGGAAAAATTCAATTTTCTCGCATACAACCACAAAAAACACTAATTTCAAAGATTAACAAACCGACCGAAGAGATAATGAAAGAGTTTCACAGCACAACACGTTATAATGTGCGTTATGCCAAAAGAAAAGAAGTTGTAGTCAAGAAAGGAGAATCTGTTGATTCATTTTATGGTCTTTTAGTAGAAACTAAAAAAAGACAAAGATTTTCAAGCTATCCAAAAGAATATTTTGAAAAACTTTTAAATGTAAAAGGAGTAGAATTAGTTTATGCTTTATATAACGATAAAGTAATTTGTGCGATAATTTTAATTTACTTTAACAAAACAGTAACCTTTTTACATTCTGCTTCTGATTATAAAATGAGACATCTTAAGGCTCCCGCTCTCCTTCGTTTTGAGTCAATTGAACGTGCAAAAGAGAAAGGGTGTATTAATTATGATTTTTGGGGGTTTGATGAAAAACGTTTTCCAGGAGTTACTGATTACAAAAAAGGGTTTGGAGGAGAAGAAGCAATCTATCCTCTTGGAAAAGATTTTCCAATCAGAAAAATTTCTTATTTAATTTATAAATTAGCTACACAGATTAAAAGAAGAATAAAATGAAAGTACTACTTAAGCCAATACTGAAAATTATTACTATTTTGATTATCAAAAAATATCAGCCTCTGATTATTGCGGTTACGGGAAGTGTAGGAAAAACATCAACAAAAGATGGAATTTATACTTCTTTTTCAAATCTTTTTAGTATGGAAAAAAGCGTGGGAAATCTAAATACTGAATTTGGAGCTCCACTTGTTTTTTTTAAGGTGAATAAAAGCGGAGAAAATTTGAAAGAATGGATCCTGATTATTCTCAAAGGAGTGTGGTTACTTTTTAAAAAAAATAAAAATTATCCTAAAATTATTGTAGTTGAGCTTGCAGCCGACAAACCCGGAGATATGGGTTATTTTGCAAAATTTATTTGGCCCGACATAGTTGTTGTAACAGCGATAGGGGATGTCCCGGTTCATATTGAATTCTATAAAAGTCCCGGAGAAGTAGCACAAGAAAAAGAAAAAATAGTGAAAGCGCTTAAGAGCGAAGGAGTAGCCATTTTAAACTATGACGATCCACATGTTTCCAAGATGAAAGCGAAAGAAAAAATTACATTTGGCTTTAAAGATGGCGCGGATGTTTTAATTAAAAAGTTTGAAACAAAATCATTTAATGGTTCGTCCTTAATTTTAGAATATAAAAAACAAGAATTTCCGCTTTTTTTGTCATGTTGTATCGGCGATTCATTCGCATATATAGCAGCATCAATATTTGCTGTTGGAGTTGCGTTGGGAATTAATCTCGAAAAAATTTCTGAAATGATTGAAAAAATTCGTCCAGTAAAAGGTAGGCTTATGGTAATAAAAGGCATTAAAGAAACAATGATTTTAGATGGTAGCTATAACGCTTCTCCTTCTTCTACGATGTCTGCTCTAAGAACACTTAGAGAGATTGAGGGGAAAAGAAAGATTGCGGTTCTTGGAGATATGCTAGAGCTTGGTAAGTTTTCTGTTGAGGAACACAAAAAAATAGGAAAATTTGCAAAAGAAGTTGCAGATTATATTATCACGATAGGTACATGGAGCGAGGAGGTAAAGAAAGCGGCTATTCAAGATAATTTAAAGAGAGAAAACGTTTTTGCTTTTAAAAATACAGAAAGTGCAATTAAAAAAATAGAGGAGATTATTTGTAAAGGAGATGTCATTTTAGTAAAGGGATCACAGGGAGTTAGAACTGAAAAAATTGTTTTTTCGATTATGCGTGATCCAGAAAGAGCAGAAGATTTGCTTGTAAGACAATCTACTTTTTGGAAAAGAAAATAAAATATGCAAAAGAAAAAAAGTTTAAGGAAAAAACATTGCGCTAGAAGAAAGAAATCTTTTTTTGAAAACAATATAATTTATGGAGGACTTTTCCTTCTTTTTCTTTTCTTTTCCGGAATTTATTTATTTTTATTTTATCCCTTCTTTCAAATAAAATCTGTTTCGATTGGCAAATATGAAAATATTGATGAAGAAAAGTTGACTGATTATATTAATAAAAAAGCCGAAAGGAAATTTTTATTTTTAACCTCAAAAAGCATTTTTCTTTTCTCAGAAACAAAAATTAGAAATGATGTTCTCTCTGAGGTATCGGTAATCAAGAATATTTCGGCGGAAAAAGTTTTCCCAGGAGAAATAAAAATTAGCTTAATTGAAAGAGTCCCTGTAGCTATTTGGTGTAGGGATTATAATACAAAGCATTGTTATTATATAGATAAAGAAGGTATCGCTTTTCAAAAAATTAATGATATTAAAAAAGGATTAATTTTAATTATCAAAGAAAAAGAATATTTTTTGGGAGAGGTGGTGGTTAGCGAAGATTACATAAATAAAATTTTCTTTTTAATAAACGAGTTTAGAAAAATAAATACAAGCTTAAATCATATTAATCTTGGAAAAGAAGATACTATAGAGTTGATTACGAAAGAGGGTTGGAGTGTTTTATTTTCTATAGAAAACAACGAAAATGAACTGAAGAATCTAAAACTTATTCTAGAAAAACTTGGCGATGATAAAATAAAAAATCTTGATTATATCGACCTGAGATTTGGAGATAGAATATACTACAAGTAAAAGTTATCTATTAGCACTCTTGACAAATGATTGCTAATTTTTTATTATTGATTGAAAATGTATGGAAGAATTAACAGAGAGACAAAAAAATATTCTGGAAATTGTTATTCGCGAATATATCGAGAGTGCTCTTCCTATTAGTTCAAAGTATATTGAAGAAGAGTATGAAATGGGGGTTTCTCCCGCAACAATTCGAGGAGAGCTTTATACATTAATTGAAAGAGGATATCTATATCAACCACACACTTCTTCTGGAAGAGTTCCAACCGACAAGGGTTATCGTTTTTTTGTTGATCTTTTAAACGAAAAAGAAATTAAAAGACTCGAAAATAAAGTTATTAGAGATGTTAGGAAAATGCAACAAGAGGTTGAAGGAAAAGTTAGATTTATGAGAGAGTTTACAAGGTTTTTAGCACATACTTCTTCTAATCTTACTCTCTCTTATTTCCCCAGAGAGAACATTTTATTAAAAGAGGGGTGGAGAGAAGCGTTAAGAGATCCAGAATTTGATGATGCACAGAGAGTGAGAGATTTTATGGGGATGATCAATGATTTTGAAGAAAATATTGATTTGTTTTTTTCAAACAACAGACCAGAATGTGTTCGTATTTATATCGGAAACGAGGCGCCATTTTCAAAGAAACATGATTTTAGCATTCTTGTTGCTTCTTGCAAAATATTAAAGAAAAAAGGCATGGTTGCGATTATGGGGCCAAAAAGAATGGCTTACGATAAAAATATACAGCTTATGGGATCTATTATAAAAATGTTAGAAGAATAAAAATGAAGAAAAAAAAGAAAAACAACGAAGTTGAGATTTTAAAAAAAGAAAACGAAGAATATCTTGATGGATGGAAAAGAGCGAAGGCAGATCTTTTAAATTATAAAAAAGATGAATTAAAAAAAGTAGAAAGGATGGTTTTTCGCGAAAAAGAAACTCTTTTCAAAAAAATTATTTTGATTCTAGATAATCTTGATCGAGCTGAAGAAGAAGTAGAAAAAAGAGGAAAGAATGGTGAAATTATTGAAGGGTTTTTAAAAATAAAAAAACAATTAGTTGATTTCTTAGAAGAGGAGGGGATAAAAGAAATGGAAACCCTAGGGAAGGAGTTTGACCCTTTTTATCATGATGCTATCGAGGTAAGTGAAGATGAATTGATGGGATCTGGGAAGATCATTGAAGAATACGAAAAAGGATATTTATATAACGATGAAGTTGTTAGGCCGGCAAAAGTAAAAGTAATTAAATAAAAAAAGGTTGTATTATTAGATTATTAATTTAGAAAACTATGGGAAAAATTTTAGGAATAGATTTAGGAACCACTTTTTCCGCAATGGCATTTGTGGAGGGAGGTGAACCAAAAATTATTGAAAACAAAGAAGGGGGAAGAACAACTCCGTCCGTTGTTGCGATTAGCAAAAAAGGAGAGCGTTTAGTTGGAATTATTGCAAGAAGACAACAGGTTACCAATCCAGAAAATACTGTTTTTGCAGTTAAAAGACTTATTGGTAGAAGATTTAACGATAAAGAAGTACAAAACGAAAAAGGAAATCTTTCTTATCAAATCAGAAAAGAAGAAAAAGGAGAAGGAGTTGAGATTAAACTTGGAGATAAGTGGTACAAGCCAGCTGAGATTTCGGCAATGATTCTTCAGAAGTTGAAAAAAGACGCTGAAGAGAAAATCGGAGAAACAATAACCGATGCGATAATTACATGTCCAGCATATTTCGATGATGCGCAAAGAAAAGAAACAAAAGTTGCTGGAGAAATCGCAGGTTTTAATGTTCGTCGAGTAATTAACGAACCAACCGCGGCAGCGTTAGCTTATGGTTTAAGCAAGAAGAAAGATCACCAGATAGTTGTTTATGATTTTGGGGGAGGTACTTTTGACATATCAATTCTTGATGTTGGTGATGATACTATCGAAGTTAAAGGAACTGGAGGTGATAGCTACTTAGGTGGAGAAGATTTTGATAACCGTATTGTAAAATGGGTAATTAAAAGCTTTAAGGGCGATTATGGGCTTGATTTGTCAAAAGACCCATTGGCACTCCAAAGACTGAAAGAAGAGGCTGAAAAGGCCAAAAAAGAGCTTTCTACGACGATGCAGACCGACATTAACATTCCATTTATAACTTCAGACGAATCTGGTCCAAAACATCTAAACTATGTACTAAGCAGAGCGAAGCTAGAATCATTGGTTGAAGACCTTATTGAACGATCTATCGAACTTTCGAAAAAGGTGGTTGCAGACTCTGGAATTAAAGTTGAAGATATCGAAGAGGTTGTTTTAGTCGGCGGACAAACCAGAATGCCAAAGATTCAAGAAAGAGTAAAAGATCTTTTTAAAAAAGAACCGAATAAAGAAATTAATCCTGATGAGGTGGTAGCAATCGGAGCTGCAATTCAAGGAGGAATTTTAGGAGGAGACGTGAAAGATATTCTTCTTTTAGATGTTATTCCTCTTTCTCTGGGGATAGAAACTCTAGGTGGGAAAAACACTGTTTTGATTGACAAAAATACTACTGTGCCAACACAGAAAACAGAAACTTTTTCTACTGCGACTGACAATCAAAATTCTGTCCAAATTCACGTTTTGCAAGGTGAAAGAACAATGGCTCAAGATAATAAGTCTTTAGGACAGTTTATTCTAGATGGTATTCCTCCAGCTCCGCGTGGAGTTCCTCAAATTGAAGTTTCTTTTGATATTGATAGCAACGGAATACTTGGTGTTTCTGCAAAAGACAAAAGCACAGAAAAAACGCAATCAATTCGTATCGAAGGTACATGTGGAATATCTGATGAGGAGGTAGAACGAATGAAAAAAGAAGCAGAAGAATATGCTCAAGCAGACAAAGAAAAAGAACAGTTAATTGATATTAGAAATCAATCAGATCAGATTATCTATAGTACCGAAAAAATATTGAAAGATTCTAGTGATAAAATAGATTCTGAGATGAAAGAAAAATTAGAAAACGCGCTCAAAGAGCTAAGGGAAGTTCAAAAAGAAGAGAATGTCACAAAGATTAAAGAGAAGTTCGATTTATTAAACTCAGTTGCTCAGGAAGTAGGAAGAGAAATACATAAAAAAGCACAAAAAGAAAGTGCTCCACAGGAAGAAGAGTCAAAGAAAGATGACAATGAAGCACAAGAAGGAGAGTATGAAGAAAAAAGCGAGAATTAAAAATTGATAACCACATGGAAGATTACTATACAATTCTTGGTGCTTCGAAAAAAGCAACAAAAGATGAAATAAAAAAAGCTTACCGCAAACTTGCTCACAAACATCACCCCGATAAAGGTGGAGATGAAAAAACTTTTAAGAAGATAAGTGAAGCATATCACGTACTCTCTAATGATAAAAAGAGAGAGCAGTATGACATGTTTGGCAAGTCTGGTCCGAATGCTGGAAGCGGATCTTCTTCGGGTTCTGGATTTGGAGGATTCTCACATGCTGATTTCGACATGAATGATATATTTAGTGATTTTTTTGGATTTTCGAGAGGCGCTAGAAGAAGAACTAAAAAAGGAGAAGATATTGCAATCAAGATTACCACTAAGCTTGAAAAAATCTTTGAAAATGAGGAAAAAGTAATTAGTCTTGAAAGGTTGGCGAATTGTTCGGCATGTGGGGGAAGGGGATACCCTTCTAACGTAAAAACAAAAAAGTGTGCAACTTGTAATGGAAGTGGAAAGATAAGAACGGCAATTGGTCCTTTTTCTCAGGTTTCAACTTGTCCATATTGTGGAGGAGAAGGAGAGATTCCGGAAAAAAATTGTAATAATTGTCATGGAGAAGGAAGAGTGAAAGAAAAAAAAGAAATTAAATTTACAATTCCAGCTGGGATACATACCGGACAAACTCTTCGTATCCAGGGAGAAGGAAATTCAGGAAAGAAGGGGACACCTCCTGGCGATCTTCTTGTGGAGATTTTTGTTGAAAACAAAACATCTTTTGAAAGGAAGGGAGATGACCTGTATCACAAAACAAAGATTAATCTTTCACAAGCAACGCTAGGAGACAAAATTGAAATTAATTTTTTAACTGGGAAAAAAATAATATTGAAAATTCCTACCGGAACAAACTCCGGCAAAGTTTTTCGTATCTCTTCAAAGGGAGTTCCTCGAATTTCTGGTTATGGACAAGGAGATCTTTATGTAATTATAGATGTTGTGGTTCCTCAAAAGTTATCTAAAAAACAAAAAGAACTCTTTGAAGAATTAAAAAAAGAGGGGTTATAAACATTTAATTAAATGAAACATTCTTTTGCTGATATAGAGAAAATTATTCGAGAAGAAAAGATCTTCAAAAATCCGGAGATATCGTTTTTCAAAGAAGGATTTGGAAACTATAATTATCTAATTAAGGAGAATGGTAAAAATTTTATTCTACGTGCTAAGAAAAGTACAGAAAAACAATTCAAAGATTCTTTGAAAAATGAATTTACTTTCTTAAGTTTTTTAAATTTTAAGAAAATAGAATTTGTTCCACAAGCTTTATATTATTCTGATAAAAATAATTTCTTATTAGAGGAATTTATTGAAGGAGAAAAAATATCACAGAAAAATTTTAATGAAGAACAGATTAAATTATTTGCAAAACAAATATGTATTCTTTCAGCTTTAAATATCCAGGAATTCAAAAATTTTTGTGAAAATAATAAACTTAAACTTCCCAAAAAATTTAACTTAAAGAAACTACTTGATGTATATGGCTTTGTTAGATTTCATGAAATTAGGAAAGAAAGAGTAAATAGAAAATTATTAGCTATAGTCGAAAAAGAACTTTTAAGAATTGAAAAAATAATAAAAAGTTCAAAAATTAATAGAAAACACGGAATTTCTTGGGGTGATGTTCAATCCGAAGTAATCCTCGGAAAAAGTAACATTCTTTTCTTTTATGATTTTGAGCACATGCAAATTTCAACAGAAAATGATTTGGCTTACATAAAAGTACATGGCAAGTTTAATAATAAACAATTTAATTATTTGGTTGATTGCTATATTGATTATGGGAGAGAAAAAAAAGAAACAATTCTTGAAAGAATAAGATTAAGCGAGCGAGTAATTAGAATAAATGATGCTGTATGGTCTTTAATGATGTGGTCCAAGGCAGAGAGTTTAAAAGATCGAAAATTCTTTGAAAAGTTGACAGAAAAGAGAATTAAGTTTTTGACATTATCCTGAAAATAAGTAAAATACAGACATTATTTGCCCCTGTAGCTCAGCCTGGCAGAGCAGCGGCCTTTTAAGCCGATTGTCGTAGGTTCGAATCCTACCGGGGGCACATTTTTTTGGTTCAAGTCTTATTCCCGGAGCCAATTTTCCTGAGGCATTTCTCGGGTTTTTGTTTTG
>CAZJEE010000001.1:0-14213 GCA_964544985.1 uncultured Candidatus Saccharibacteria bacterium | reverse complement strand
ACACAAAAAATATAAGATTTGTCACCAAATATTTTTTGTGATATATTGTTGATGATGAAACTTAAGAATCTTTTTATTTTCTTACTATTTATTGCTTTCGGGGCATCTTTTTTTGCCACCGGTTTTTATTTTGGGAAAGGAGAGAAGATTTTTATTGATCCTTCAGAGAAGATAGATTTTTCTTTTTTTGGTGAAGTTTACTATCTTCTACAAGAAAATTTTCCTGGCTTTAGTGATATCGATGACAAAGAGTTGGTTTATGGAGTGATAAAAGGAATGATTGGATCTCTCGATGATCCCCATACAACATTTTTTGATCCTGAACGTAGCAAGATTTTTCTTGAAGATGTTTCCGGTGAGTTCCAAGGAGTTGGAATTGAAATAGGAATTCGCAAAGGTTCACTACAAGTAATTGCGCCCTTGAAAAATACTCCCGCATATCAAGTAGGTCTTCGTGCAGGCGATATTATCTTAGCGATTGACAGTGAAACTACTGAAGATATTTTGATAGAAGAAGCGGTAAAAAAGATACGAGGACTAAAAGGAGAATCCGTAGTATTGGAAATTTTCAGAGATGGAGAAATAAAGGAGTTCACTATTATTCGTGATATTATTAAAATACCTTCCATTGAGTGGGAAGTTATCGAGAATGATATTGCATATATTCAGCTTTATCATTTTCACGAAAATATTAGCAATGATTTTTCAAAGATAAGTCGCGAAGTATTAAATAGTCCGGCAAAAAAAATAATTTTAGATTTAAGAAATAATCCGGGAGGTTTCTTTGGTTCATCAATATCTATTTCAAGTAAGTTTATTAATGCAGGCGATGTTGTTGTTATTGAAACAAATTTAACTGACAGAGAGAATGATAATTTTATTAGAACATCTGGTGGTCCACCGATTTTCTTGGACTATCCCGTTGTTATACTAATTAACGAAGGAACTGCATCTGCTTCCGAGATTGTGGCTGGTGCGCTAAGAGATCAAAGAAATATTCCCATAATTGGAAAAAATTCTTTTGGAAAAGGATCGATTCAGAGATTACACGATCTTTCCGATGGATCAATGATTAAGATAACTGAAAAATATTTTTTAACACCAAAGGGAACAGTTATTGATAAAGAGGGAATTAAGCCTGACATAGAAGTTGAAATAACTGACGAAGACATTGAGAAAAAAATTGACCCTCAACTTGACGAAGCGATAAAGATTATTAAAGATATGTAAAAATAAAAATATGAAAGTTATACTCTTAAAAGATGTAAAAAATTTTGGCAAAAAAAATGAAATCAAAGAAGTTTCTGATGGTTACGGAAGAAATTTTTTAATTAAACAAAATTTAGCAAAAATAGCATCTGGTTCTGAAGTGCAAATTGCGGAAAAGAGAAGAAAGCACGAAGAAAAAAATATAGAACAAGAGATAAAAAAAGAAGAGGAACTATTAAAAAAAATTACAGGATTAGAAGTTGAAATTACGGTTAAAGTTGGCAAAAAAGAAGAACTTTTTGAATCAATTAGCGCACAAAAAATTTCTGAAAAGATAAAAGAAAAAGGATTTGAAATAGAAAAAGATCAGATAGTTATTAAACAACCACTAAAAGAGTTAGGAGAACACGATGTCTGTATTAAATTGAAACACACAGAAGAAACAAAAATAAAAGTAAAAGTTATTAAAGAAAAATAATAATGAGAAGAAAATACATTTTTGTTACTGGTGGAGTGATGTCGGGAATAGGGAAGGGGATTACAACATCTTCTCTTTTAAGAATTCTTGAAGCGAAAGGATATAAAGCGACAGCAATGAAAATTGATCCTTATGTTAACGTTGACGCGGGGACGATGAATCCTGTTGAACACGGAGAAGTTTTTGTAACTGATGATGGAGCAGAATGTGACCAGGATATAGGAAATTATGAAAGATTTTCTAATACGAACATCACAAAAGATAATTATTTAACGACGGGCAAGGTTTATCAGACAGTAATTAATAAAGAAAGAAATCTTGAATATGAAGGGAAGTGTGTTGAGGTTGTTCCTCACATTCCAAACGAAGTAATTTATAGAATAAAAAAAGCTGGTCAAACAACTAATTCTGATTTTGTTTTGATTGAAATTGGAGGAACAATCGGAGAGTATCAAAACCTTCTTTTTTTAGAGGCAGCTCGCATGATGCACCTTAAAACTCCCAAAGATATTTTGATAATTTTAGTTAGTTATCTTCCGATACCAAAAACCATTGGGGAAATGAAGACTAAGCCAACCCAAAGTGCTAGCCGGCTATTAAATGAGGCAGGATTACAGCCAGATATTATTGTTGGAAGATCTTCTTTACCAATCGATGAGCCGAGAAAAAGAAAAATATCTACTTTTTGTAATGTTGATCCTCGGGATGTTATTTCTGCGCCAGACGCAGAATCAATTTACGATGTACCCCTTCTTCTTAATCAGGAAAAGATTGGAGAACGTATTTTGAAAAAGCTTGAAGTTCCACCAAAAAGGAATCAAAAAGGGTTAGGAGACTGGGAAAGAGTTGTAAAAAAATCGAAAAAAGATAATAAAAAAGTAAAAATTGCAATTGTTGGCAAATATTTTGAAACAGGTGATTTTGTTTTAACTGATTCATATATTTCAGTAATTGAGGCAATAAAGCATGCTTCTTGGAAGGTAGGGTGTAAAGAAGAAATAACATGGCTTTCTTCTGAAAAGTATGAAAAAAATAAGAATACATTAAAAGAATTATCTAGTTATGACGGAGTCATTATTCCTGGCGGCTTTGGAAGTAGGGGAATAGAGGGTAAAATTAATGTGATTAACTATTGTCGTGAAAAAAAGATTCCATTCTTTGGGCTTTGTTTAGGGATGCAACTTGCAGTTATCGAATATGCGAGAAATAAATGTGGTCTAAAAGACGCATCTTCAATTGAGTTTGAGAAAGATTGTAAAAATCCAGTTATTGACATAATGGAATCTCAGAAAAAGTTAATGGAAAAGAAAAATTATGGCGGAACAATGAGACTGGGCGCGTATAGTTGTGAGTTGGGAAAAGACACTATCAGCTACAAAGCGTATAAAACAAAGATGATATCTGAAAGGCATCGTCATCGTTTTGAAGTTAATAATGATTATCGAAAAATCTTAGAGGAAAAAGGACTTAAAGTCGCAGGAATAAACTCAGAACTTAATTTGGTGGAAATTATAGAAATAAAAAAACACCCCTTCTTTGTAGGAGTGCAATTTCATCCAGAATTTAAATCGCGTCCACTTACTGGACATCCGCTTTTTGTTGCATTTATTAAAGCTGCTTCTTTAAAATAGAATCAACATTAACTACTTTAGCTCTGCGTTGATTTCCGTCATATCCAGTTTTTCTTTTTGTTAAAAATTTAACCACGCCTTCTTTTAAAGCGTAAAGAGTGTCATCGCGTCCTTTTTTAACATTTTTTCCAGGGATAAATTTACTTCCACGTTGTCTGATAATAATATCACCGATTTTTACAGTTTGACCACCAAAAATTTTGACGCCTAAATACTTTGGCCCTGAATCTCTACCAGTTTTGACTGTACCAGCTGATTTGGTTGTTGCCATATCTTTGTTATAATCTAATTACTAAATATTACGCTATTTATGATACCAAAAATCAAAAGATTTGTCAAAGAGAATAGGGAAGATATTCTTCTTTTTGTCGCTGTTGTATTGATCTCAATGTTTTCTTTTTCCTTGGGGTATATTATTGCAAAAATGGAAGAAAAAGAGCCCCTACAGTTCGAGCAGCCAATATATGCGCCAGACAATAAATAATATATTCTGTCAATAGTATTTTCTAGAATATAAAAGACGGGGGAGAGAAGTTATTCTTTCATTTCTTTTCCGCTATGGAACTGTTTATGAATATCTCTTAATTTTTGGCTTGTAATATGGGTATATATTTGGGTTGTTGCAATATTGCGATGACCCAAAAACTCTTGGATCATTCGTAAATCTACTCCTTGTGCCAATAAATCTGTTGCGTATGAGTGTCTTAGCGTATGAGGAGTGGTCATCAAAGGGATTCCAGTTATTTTTGCATACTTTTTCACCATCCCTTCTATGGATCGAGGGGTTAACCTGTAAGAGGAATTTGTAGGTCCTTTGTAGCGAATAAAAAGAGCTTTTTCATTATCTTTTCTTGTCCTTAAATAGTGATGAATTGCACGTAACGCACGATTTGAAAAATAGACTGTGCGTGGATGATTTCCTTTACCGATAATAGAAACCTCCATTATTTCTGCGTCTTGTGATGCTTTGATCTGTTCACGATTAAGATTTGTAAGCTCAGTAACACGAAGTCCAGTAGAAAAAAGTGTTTCTAAAATAGCGCGATCACGGAGACCAACCTTTGTTGTTGTATCTGGAGCAAGAAGAAGTTTTTCTACCTGATTTAAATCAAGAAACTTCACTGTACGTTCTTTATTTTCTTTAGTTAGTTTTATTTTCTCAGCAGGAAGTGCTGCAATATTTCTATCTGCGAAGTAATTCAAAAGAGATCGTAAGGCAATAAGATAATAGTTGCGAGTAGTTTTTTTAATTGGTTCTTTTCGAGTAGTATTTCTTTTTGAAAGATAAACACGATAACTCCAAATATGTTCATCAGTGATTTCGTGGGGTTTTAATTTCTCTAAGTTACTTTTTTCAAGCCAAACAATAAAACTTTTTAAAAACCTTGTGTATGTTTCCTGAGTCTTATTCGATAGACCACGTTCAATGTCCAAGTATTCAAGGAACCTAGGAATGTGTTCTATTATAGGTGTATTGCTTTTTTCCATATCTTAGACTTCGATAAAGTTATCTTATGCGAAGTATAGTCCATCTATCCCTCTGTGTCAATATCTGTGTCAAAGCTCTCTTCTTCTTTAAAAATAAAGTCTCCAATATTATTCCAGATACTTTTCCCTGTCTCTTTTATTGTATCCTTAATACTTTCCTTAATACTTTCCTTTTCTGAATCTATTTCTTCAACAATAACTTCTTTCTTTTCCTCAATAAAAGAATCTATCCTCTTTTTTGGTATATTAATTATTTTACGAGATTGCTCGTAAAAAAAATCTTGAAAACCCAAAGAGCTCTTTAGAAAAGAAAAAAGAAAATATATGCCAGCGATAATAAGGAGTAAAACGAGAAGTCTTTTTATCATTTTTATCAAAATCCCCTATTTTAGCTTATTTATTGCCATTTTAAGGCGATTTATACTCATTTCTGGTCCCAATACCCATATAATCTCAAAAGGGCTCGCAGAGGCTTTTTTCCCGCTTAAAGCAGAACGAATCGGCCATAGAAACAACCCTCGATTAGTCCCTTTCTCCGCCTCCTCTAATAACGTTTTTTCGATCACAAATAATTCCCACTTTTTGATGGAAGAAATGGCATTAACACCTCTTTCAAGTTGTTCTATGGTTTCTTTGTTGCTAGACCCCTTCCATGCGAGAATGTCCGGGTTGTAATCTAAATCTTCTTTAAAAAAATAATCTACCATATCTGTTATCTCTGATATTTTTTTTATTCTTTCTTTATAGAGAGAAACTATTTGTGATATCTTGTCAAAGAAAATCTCTTTTCCGTTGTAGTAATAAGATATTTTAGGGATTTTCCCTCCGTATGCTGGTGGATACTGCTCTTCTGTAAAATCACTTGTGATAAATCCTTCGTTTAAAAAATATGGTATACATTGTGATGCCAGCTCATCATTTGTCATTTTCTTTATATATTGACCGTTAATGTAATCTAGTTTTTGAACGTCAAAAATTGCACCTGATTTTTTACAGTTCTCAAAAGAAAACTTTTCAATAATTTCTTCTAAACTATAAATTTCTTTTTCTCCTCCAGGGTGCCATCCTAAAAAAGCCATAAAATTTATTAACGCCTCTTTCAAGTAACCTTCTTTTCTGTAATCATCTATTGATGTTGCTCCGTGACGTTTGCTAAGTTTACTTTTATCGGTACCAAGTAGAATTGAAATATGAGCAAAGTAAGGAGATTCAATTCCGAGTGCTTTTTGGATTATTATCTGTTTTGGTGTATTTGAAATATGGTCTTCGCCACGGATAACATGAGTTATCTTCATCTCATAATCATCGACAACACAAGCAAAATTATAGAGAGCGGAAAAATCACTTTTGGCGATTACAAAATCTCCGCCAATATCTTTTGTATTAAATTTTACTTTGCCCTTGACCAAGTCATCAAATTCTAAATTTTCATTTTTTGGAATTTTAAGACGGATAGTGAACAACTTCCCATTCTTTATTTTTTCTTCTTGTTCTTTTTTTGTTAACAAGTTACAACTTCCTTCATATCTTGGTGGTTCCTTTTTACTTCTTTGGCTTTCGCGCATTATTTCGAGATCTTCTTTTGTACAAAAACAAAAATAAGCCTTTTCTTCTTCTATTAGTTTTAAAATATATTTTTTATATATATCTTCTCTTTCGCTCTGTCTGTAAGGATCATTATTCCACGAAATTCCCAACCACTCTAAACTTCGCATAATATTGTCTTCATACTCTTTTTTTGATCTTTCTTTGTCAGTATCTTCAATCCTTAGAATAAACTCCCCGTTGGTTTTCCTGGAATAAAAGTAATTAAAAAGCGCTACTCTTGTTGCTCCAATATGCAGATTACCTGTTGGTGATGGCGCAAATCGTACACGAACATTTTTTGAATTATTATTGTTCATGTTATTTCTTTGTTAAATACTCTTTAAGATACGATGCTATAACAAATGCAGCTCTGGGTTTAGCAAAATTTTTGGCATTTCTTTCCATAATTCTGATTTGTTCAATTGGGGAAAAAAGTTCCTTAATTTTCTCTAAAAAAAAGTGAGGTGACATATTTTCTTCTTCAAAAACTATTCCAGCGCCTACTGATGCATATGCATAGGCATTTTTTACTTGATGCTGCTGTGCAGCTTCGGGTAGTGGAAGAAGTACTCCCCCTCTCCCTACCGCCGCAATCTCAAAAATACTTCCGGAACCAGCCCTACTTACAACAAGATCAGCCAACGCATAGGCATGAGAGAGTTCTTCTTCATCTAAAAAAGAAGCAAGATAATAGTTCTTTTTAAGGTCTTCTTTTATAGTTGCTTTTGATTCCGCTGATATTTGTTGATAATTATTTGTCCCACATTGATGAATAACTTGAAAATTTTCTAAGAAAAGAGATGCAGAAGAGAGAAAAAGATCGTTAATTCTTTCGCTTCCTTGTGATCCTCCTAAAATTAAAATAACGTGTTTATCGCCGTTTAATTTGAATATTTCTTTAGCTTTTTCCTTATTCCCTTTTAATATTTCTTCTCTTATTGGATTACCAACAACAAACATTTTGTTATTTATAACTTTTTCAGTTTTTGGAAAAGAAACAAAAATCTCTGTTGATATTTTTTGTAAAAACTGATTTGTAGCTCCTAAGATAGCATCTGACTCATGTAAGATAACCGGTACTTGAAATATTTTAGCAATTAAAATTATCGGAAATGATCCGTATCCCCCCTTCCCAAAAATTAAATCTGGTGAAAAAATATAGAGATAGAAAAAAGATTGAATTATTCCAACTGGGATTCTGAAAAAAATATCAATGAAATTTTCCAACATTGCTCTTCCGCCTATATATCTTCTCATTTTTCCCGTATAGATGTATCTTATATCTACATTTTCTTTGCTTATATATTTTTCCGAAAGACTATCTTTTGGTCCGATGTAATAAATATCAAGAAGTTCTTTCGGTAGAATTTTTTTCAGCTCTCGTATTATTGCTACTAAAGGAAAGATGTGTCCTCCTGTGCCTCCTCCTGTAAATATAATTTTGTATTTTTTTTCTTTTTCCATTTTTTTATTTTCTTACGTATTGCGAAGCGTTAAGTAACACGCCGATAGCTGCTAGCTCGACAATTAAATGCGATTTTCCGTAACTAATAAAAGGAAGAGGAATTCCGGTAACGGGAACAATTCCAACTGTTATTCCTATATTAATAAAAGTTTGAATAAAAATCCAGAAGCAAATTCCAAAAACGACAAGCCTCGCAAAACTATCAGTGTTATTTTTTGCAATTAAAAAGCCTCTATAAAAGAAAGCAAAAAATAATCCTATTAAAATTACACCACCAATAAATCCCATTTCTTCTGCTAGGATGGCAAAAATTGAATCTGTTGATGAAAGTGGGAGAAATCCATATTTTTGTATACTCATTCCTGGACCAAGACCAAAAAATCCTCCAGAACCAACAGCAATAAGTAATTGTCTAATCTGATAAGTTGTTCCTAAGGGATCACTGTCGGGATTAAGAGCCCCCATAATTCTCTGAAAGCGGTAACTTTCTGTATAAATCATCAACGCAAAAGCGCCAATTCCTGCAATAATTATTACTGCCGTATGCCAAAGAGGTGTTTTTGCCACAAAGTAAATTGCAAAAGCAGTAGAAAGAAGAATAACCAGTGTGCTCATGTCAGGTTGCAAAAGAAGAAGTGTAGTCAGCAAAAGAGAAACTATAAAAAAAGGCAAAAGTATTTCTTTAAAAGACAATAAGGGATTTCTTATTTCTTTTTTTGTTTTGTTTATTATCCAGCTTGCGAGATAAAGTATGAAAGTAAGCTTTAGAAGTTCTGTTGGTTGAAACGATAACGGGCCAAGAGTAATCCATCTTGAAGCTCCTCTTATTGTGTGAGAGAAATAAGGTACAAACACAAGAAATAAAAGAAATATATTACTCAAAAAAAGATAAGGAGACCATTTTTTTATTAAAGTTAACGGAACTTTGAATAAAAAGAAAGCAATCAATATCCCAGGCAAAAAACCAAAAATAATTTGTTGGAAAAATTGTGATCCAGAGCCGAAGGAAAGAGTACTTGCTAAAACAAAAAGGCCGAAACAAATAATCACACTAACAATAACAATTAAGATGTGATCTGGTGTTTTTCTTTTCATTTTCTAAAAGAAATAAATTTCTTAAAAAGATAGCCTCTTTCCTTATAGTCTTTAAACATATTGAAACTGGCAAACCCTGGAGACAATAAACATGCTTTTCCTTGATTAGTATTTTTAAAACAGCAATCAACCGCCTCTTCCATATTAGATGCTAAAAAAATTATTTTACCAGAAGATTTTAATAATTCTTGAAGTTCTTTATTACTTCCTTTAAAAATAACAACGTTTTGAATTCTACTTTTTTTAATTTCTTCCACAAGAAGTGAAACGTCGGTTCCCTTATCAGATCCACCAATAATTAGGGTTTGAACATTTTGGATTTCAAGGATTGCTTTAATTGTTGCCTCGGGTATCGTAGCCGCTGAATCGTTGTAAAAGTGAATCCCTTTGTATTCTCCAAGATACTCCTTTCGATGTGGAAGTCCTTGAAACTCTTTTAATGCTTTTTCAAAAAAAAATTGTTCAATTTGTAAAAGATCTAATAACTTTGGAATTGGAGATTCTGTTACAGAAAAAGGGATTTTCTTTGCAACTGTCTTTGATGCAATATTTTTTACTAATTTGTCGTCTTGATTATAAATAAAAAAGTCATCTTTTTTTTGCATTGTTGTTATTTTCTCCTTAGAGGAAAGATACTCTTCAAAGTTTTTGTGTTTATCTAAATGATCTTTGAAAATATTTAGAAATATTGCAATTGAGGGACTTTTTGTTATGGTTTGTAACTGAAAACTTGATAGTTCATAAATAAAATAATCAATTTTTTCACTTTCTAGAAGATAAGAAAACGCCGGTCTACCAATATTTCCAATTAATTCTACTCTTAGGCCAGCCCTTTTTAATGTGTTATTTAATAACATACAAGTAGTACTTTTTCCTTTTGTTCCAGTAACTCCGATAATTTTGCTTTTGCAGTTTGAAAGAAAGATGTCACTTTGTGATGTAATTAACTGTTCTTTTCTACACTTTATAGTATAAAAAGGCACCCCAGGAGATTTAATGATAACATCATAATCAGAGACTGACGATAAATATTTTTGACCAAAATGTCTAGCAATATCATCGGTAAGATGACTTTTCAACTTTATATCAGTTGCTTTCAGGGGTGATATATCAGCAACACCTAGTGACTTATATTTTATTCTTTTTTTAACGAAAAAAAGGTTGTCGATCCCCTCTTCTCCAAGCCCAAGAATGAGAATTTTTTTATTGTTTAAATCGGTAATTAAAGTCATGATTATCCGAGAAGATGAATTACAACTCCCAAAATAGCAACAACAACTCCAATAATCCAGAAACGCATTGTTACCTTATAATGTGGCCATCCCACTGCTTCAAAATGATGATGAAGTGGTGCTGCTAAAAAAACCTTTTTATTAAATAGTTTTTTTGCTGATAGCTGAATAATTACTGAGGCAGAAGTTATAACAAGAAGAAACGCTATTATTGGTAAAACCGCAACTGCATTTGTTAAAAAGGCAACTACGGTTAATGTTGCTGTTAATCCGATTACCCCCGTTTCTCCCATGTAAAACCTTGCAGGGGGAATATTAAACCATAAAAAAGCTAAAAGGCTACCAACAATGGCAATACAAAAAGTTGCTAAATTAATTTGTCCTTGGAAAAGTGCAATTGCGGTATAGGCAGTAAAAATAGAAGCAAATGTTCCTGCGGAAAGACCATCAATACCGTCAATTACTCCACCACTGTATATTGCGATCATAACGATAATAAAAAAGGGTATATAAAATATTCCAAGATGAATGTTCCCAAACATAGGAAGGTAAATGAAGTCTTGTCCTAGGCGGGAATAAAACCACCATGATCCAACTAATCCGATTAAAGATACTAATAAAATTCTGTAACGAAGACTTAATCCTTTTTTAATATATTTATCCTTGATTCTATCTAAAACCTGTAACAAATCGTCAGCAAGTCCAACCAAAGAAGCCGTAATTAGAGTAAAAAGAGGAAGCCATGTTTGATTACGACTTATAAAGTTAATTTTTTGAATCCAAAAAGAATCAAAGATATAAGACAATATCAAAAAGAAAAAAGATAAAAAGACAACGGACACCCAGATTAAAAGGCCTCCGATTCGAGGAATTTTTAGTTCGTCTTTTGAGTGAAATTTTTCAAAATATTTTACGGTTTTACCATCAATTGATCTATTTTTAGCTTCTTTTTTCCATAACTTATGCTTGTATAAAAAATTACTCAGTGTCGGAGTAATTAAGAATGCCAAAATAAAAGAAAAAAATCCTACCGTAAACACTTTTATTACATTAATGATCGTTTCTGTCATAATCAAAAAATATATGATTCGTAAACATAATTAATTAATTTTTCCATCTCCAAGAATCTGTCTTCAGCTCCTAAAACAACATTAATAATATATCCGCCGGTTTCTGGAACCTCTAAAACAATCAAAAGACACCCATACGCAGCTCTTGTCCATCCAGTTTTCCCGCCATATATTTTATCACTCCATTCTTTCTTTTGATTGCTTAAAAAAATATTGGTGGTTGAGGCATCATAATAAACAGTCTTGTCTGGTGAATAAAGTCTATAGGATGGCATCTTTGAAATTTCAAAAATTTTTTCGTTCTTTTCAATAATGTATTTTGCGAGTACTACAACTTCTCTTGCGGTCGATTGGTTGTATTTATCCTTAGCGTCTAATCCGCTTGGATTTATGAAATATGTCCCAGTCAATCCCATTTCCTTTGCTTCTTTATTCATTTCGCTTACAAAGCTTTCAACGGAATTATCAAGATTGTTTTTCAAAAAACGATCACTAATTAAAGCCAGAGAAAAAGCTGCGCTGTTGTTTGATTCAATTATCATTGGATAAAGAATGTCCCCTATTTTTGTTCCGCTCCATGCACGAAAATCCCTAAACTCAGTTCGTGAAATTACATCGTATTCCGTTACTCCTAAACTTTCCTCTAAATTATAATTTTTTAAAACAACATGTGCTGTCATTATCTTACTAATACTGGCAATAGGGAGTTTTTCATCTGCACTTTTCTCATAAAGAATTTCTTCTTTTTCTTTATCATAATAAAGTGAAAATGCGCCACCAACATTAAGGAAGAAGTCTTCTTCATTATAATTTCCACTAGGTCTTGGATACTCTACTTCTGGAATTTTATTCTCAACAACTTCTTCTTGATTATTGTTTGATGAACGAATAAAAACACCCCAAACAAAAGGAGGAATAGCTATCAAAAAAGAAAATAATATTATTTTATAAAAATAGTTTTTTTTATTTTCTGTCTTCATTCTTAATCTTCTATATATTTTTTAACTACGTCAACAATTTCTCTTGGTGTATGATTTGTTTTTATTAAATATTCTTTTGCTCCCAGACTTTCAGCTTTTTCCCTTGATCTTGCATCATCATAGTTTGAGTAAGCAATGACTTTTATTTCTGATATTTCTTCTTCACTTCTTAACTTTTCCAAAAAATCTGTTCCATTAGCACGAGGGAGAAGTATATCAAGAAGAATTAAATCGGGTTTTATTTTTTTAGTAATTTCCATCCCCTCTTCCGCGTCAAAGGCAGAGTGAACGTCAAATCCCTCGTGAATAAATCTATCACGATACATTTCGGCAAGCATTTTTTCATCTTCGATGATAAGGATTTTTTTCATATTTTTTTCATTTATATGATTAATCTAAAGATAATACTTTAAAAACTTTTTGATTTTTTATTACGTCATGAACATATGCGCGCATTCTCATTAAATCTTCTTTTTTCTCAGCATTTTTATCTTTTCCCATTATATTAAAGTGTTTATCTACCTCGTTATTAATTTCTTCATCAGTAACATTAATATTTTCCTCTTTGCTTACTGCATGTAATATTAAAGCAAAAGAAACATTTTCCTCTGCCTTTTTATACCATTCTTTACGTAATTCATCTTCTTTCTTCCCAATTTCAACCAAATAATCGTCCAAAGAAGAACCGTTTTGTATTAATTGATTTTCTATTGTTTTAATCATGTTATCAAGTTCTTTCTCTACGAGAATTTCGGGAACTTCAAACTTAGTTTCTTTTTTTATATTTGATAATATCTTTACTCTTAATTCTTCTTCTTTTTTTCTCTTTTTCTCAACAAGCATTCCTTCTTCTATTTTTTTCTTCAGTTGTTCTAAGCTTTCAATTTTTGGAAATCCTTTCGCAAAATCATCATTAAGTTCGGGAAGCTCTCTTTCCATAACACTTATTACTTCTACATTAAAATTGATTAGTTGTTTCTTATCTTTTTTCTCTGGCGCAATATCAATCGAGAAATCTTTCTTTTCTCCTTCTTTCATTCCAATCAAATTTTCTTCGAAGCCTTCTAGAACGCCCATATCTCCTCTTCCTAAAACAATATGGAAGTTTTTTTCTTCAATTTTTTTATCAGGACTTTCAGTGAAAATTCCTTGAAAATTAATATTTACTGCATCTTCTTTCTTAACAACACGATCTACTTTTTGTAACTTTGCTCGTGATTGTCTGATTTCCTCAAGTGCATTATCAATTTCTTTTTTCTCTATCACAACATCTTTTTTTTCTTTTTTGCTGGTTTCATCAACTATTTTCTTATAATCTGGCAGTTTTATTTCAGGCATTACGTAAACCACTGCTTTATAGACAACTTCGTTGTTCAGAGCACACTTGACAAGCTCAACTTCCGGAGAAGAAAGGGCAAAAAGATTTTTTTCTTCAATAATTTGTGGATAGGTTTCTTCAATAGCCTCTCTTGCGGCTTCCTCAAAAAGAGCTTCTTTTCCAATTGTATTTTCAACAATATTTCTTGGAATATGGCCTGTTCGAAATCCCTTAATGGTCATTTCACGAGAAAGTCTGTCTGCTGCTTTGTCAATATATTTTTCCATTTCTTCGACTAAAATTGTCACAACAATCTCTTTTTTTGTTTCTGATTTATTTTCAATTTTTACATCCATAAAAAAATTCGTTTATTTAAAATCTATTTCGGATTGTATCATAAGTTGTAATAAAACTCAAAACAAAAAAGAGGGCAAATTGAAAGCACCTCTTTTTTGTTTTGATTAGAACTCTTCTTCTTTCTCTTTTTCATCCTCTGCATCGTCTTCTTCTGCGACATCTTTTTCTTCTATCAATTCTTCTGTTTCTTCTACAACCTCTTCTGTTTTTTCTACAACCTCTTCTGTTTTTTCTTTTTTCTCTTCATTTTCTTTCCCTGCTTTTTGTTTTTTCTTTATTTTATTAATACCTACAGTAAGTTTT